>CALKPY010000094.1 GCA_937991435.1 uncultured Acidimicrobiales bacterium | reverse complement strand
AGGTTGAACAGGCCAAGGCTGAGTAGAGACGCGGCAGCGATCGCGACGACGATGCGCGAGCGGCTTATGCGTCGTTCGGACGAAACCGGGGTTGGTAGATGTACGACCGAGCTCGCGTTTCTTCCGCTTGCGGCAGACCGCTGCGCTCAATCTTTTGGCGCGTGTTGAGGCATCCATCGACTCATTTAGACCGCCGGGCACTCATTGCGTCTCATCAGAGTTCACAATTGTCCAATTTGGGGGATCGACTGGTGCTTGCACTGTTAGTCCGAACGGTTCGAGGCGCCATAAACTCAGACGTGCCTGCGCTGGACATGGATCTGAGCTGTTGCGACTGCGGCCTTGGGTTGCGTACATCGTGATCGCGTCGGGAGTCTTCGACTTCCTTAACGGACTCACCGACTGGCTCGATGAGATTTCGTCGAACTGGTGGTTCGTGCTGGTGGTCTTCATCGTTGCACTTCTCGATTCGGTTGTGCCGGTCGTACCGAGCGAGTCGACGGTAATCATCGGAGGGATCGCTGCGGGCCAAGGGCACCAATGGGTTCTACTCGTCATCGTCATGGGCGCAGTCGGCGCTTTTTGCGGTGACTCGATTGCCTACGGGCTCGGTAATCGGTTCCGGCCATTCGTGGCCCGCATGCTCGGACGAAAGAACAACGACGGCGATGCGAAGCTCGCGAAAGCTGCCGCGCAGATCGATAAAAGAGGTGGCCTATTACTCATCACTGCTCGATTCATTCCTGGCGGTCGCACAGTAATGACGCTGTCATGCGGAGCGACTCGGCGCCCGTACAAGGGTTGGTTCGTGCCGTGGGACGCTTTGGCCGCAACACTTTGGGCCAGTTACGCGGCGATCATCGGGTATTTCTTTGGTGAAGTGTTCAAAGACAATCACAGTCAGGCCTTTTGGCTTGCGTTCGGAACCGCTCTCAGCATCACGGGCATAATCGAAGCGGTTCGGTGGTATCGGCACCGCGGTGACGCTGCGGCGGTCTGACTTCTCTATGCAACTTGGTCGTTTGGTCGTAGCTGTTGCGGTGGGTTACGCCGCTGGCACGTTTCCGTCTGCTGAACTTGTGGCTCGCGAGGTTGACCCGCGGTCGCACGGGTCGGGTAACCCTGGCGCAGCAAATGTGGGCGATTTGCTCGGTCGACGAGCCGGTGCATCGGTATTCGCCCTCGATATGGGCAAGGCAGTAGTGGCCGCGCACATCGGCCGTTGTGTTGGTGGTGCCACCGGAGCAAACGTTGCGGCAACGGCCAGCGTGCTGGGGCACTGTTTTCCGGTGCAACGAGGTTTTCAAGGTGGCAAAGGCGTAGCGACCAGCTTTGGTCAAATGCTTGCGACGTTTCCAGCGTACTTGCCGGTCGATCTTGCTCTTGGCGCCGTCGCGGCTCGATCAGATTTCTGGAAGAAGAGGCCGGTGGCGACAGTCGGCGCAACTTGCGGGCTCTGGATCGGCCTGGCAGCAGTGTGGGCTCGTGGCGACTTGCCAAACCTGTGGGCCGAACGCGCGTCGCTCGAGTTGCCCGTCGCTGCGGCGGTGTCGAGCGCTGCCATTGTTTGGCGTTTTCATGTCGGAAACTCACAACTCGACGACAACGAACCCCGAAACAGCGGCCACGAACGCAAGGTGAATTCGAGATAGCGGCGCTATCGGGCGCAATGGGGCGCAATGGAGCGCAATGGAGGCGGAATAGCAGCGGAATAGCAACGGAGCGGTCCGGGTTTCGCAGCGGTGACCGTCGCCCTCGTAACCGATTCCAACGCACAGCTAAGTGCCCAGCTTGTAGCGCTTCATAACGTCTCCGTGGTCGCGATCCCGATCACCATTAACGGCAACACCTATCGCGAGGGCGTCGATCTCGACGCAGATGGGTTTTATGCCCTGATCGGTGACCTCGGAGCCGTACAACCAATGATTACGACGAGTCAACCATCACCCGGTGACTTCGCAGCCGTCTACCAACGATGCGCCGACGAGGGCGCATCTGAGATTGTGTCGATTCACGTCGCTCAAGCGTTGTCGGGATCGCTCAATAGCGCTCGGCTCGGCGCGGAGCTCGTCGAAATACCGGTAAGCCTTGTCGACAGTGACACGGCATCGTTCGGTGTCGGCGCATGTGTTTGTCGCGTCGCTGAACAGCTGTCGAAGGGTGCGAGCGTCGACGCGTCGCTCGCAGATATGGAGCGGTTCGCTCGTGGCCTCTGGAGCGTGACAGCGCTTGGTGCTCCAAGCCTGCTTTCGGCATCAGGCCGGGCCGAAGCGCTCGAACTTGACAATGGTGCGGGTGTTGACGTGTTCCGAACTGGTCCAAATGGGGCTTTTGCGGTGGTCGGCAAGGCTCGATCGGTCGAGCAAGCCTGTGATTTGATGTCTGGCACGATGCAGCTTGGGGGCGCGCCAATTCGAGTGGCACTCGGCGTGGCCGATATCACTGCGCGTCACTATGTGGCAGGGCTTGAGCACCGGCTTCGAGAACGCGACGATGTGGTTGAGATCGCTCACTACCGCATTGGTCCAAGCGTCGCGGCGTTCACCGGCGCTGGCACCGCGGGCGGGTTCTGGTACCCGGCTGGCTAACCATTGTTGGTCGTTACGATCAACCGATGAGCTTGCCGCGTTTCCATCATGCGTTCCCAGTTCACGACCTGGCTGCTGCTCGTCAGTTCTATGGCGAGATCCTTGGGTGCCCCGAGGGGCGTTCAGCTGACGATTGGGTTGATTTCAACTTGCACGGTCACCAGTTGGTGGCGCATCTCGATACGAACTCCAAAGCCCGACCGATGACGAATCCTGTCGATGGACACGATGTGCCCGTTCCTCATTTCGGCTTGTTGTTGACTCCCGAAGTTTGGCAACTACTCGCCGAGCGGCTGGTCGACGCAGCGTGCGAGTTCGTGATCGAGCCAACGGTGCGGTTTCAGGGCGAGGTCGGTGAACAGCACACGATGTTTTTGCTCGACCCCAGCGGGAACGCGCTCGAGTTCAAGGCCTTCGCAGATGATGATCAGGTGTTTGCGCGGTAGTCGCTCGCCCGAGATCAGGTCGGAAGCTGGCCGCGGCGATGACTAGCGATTTCGGCAAGTAGCGAATCGTGCACGAGGCCATTCGTGCCGATCCCATTGCCACCGTCGATTCGTGGTGTGCCGGCGAGGTCGGTGAAACGACCGCCAGCTTCGTCGAGAATCACGCCAATGGGGGCAATGTCCCATACGTTGGCGAGAGGGTCGATCATCGCTTCGGCGCGCCCGGTAGCAACGAGCGCGTAGCCATAGGCGTCGCCCCAAGTCCGCACCACCGTGCCAGCGTCGGCCAAACGGTCAAGTCCGCCTTTGGGCCAGTAGGCGACACCGCTCGTCATCACGTAAGCCCCATCAAGGCCAGATCTGTTGCTTACCTGACAGCGTTCGCCGTTGCACCAGGCTCCAAGACCGACAACTGCAGAAACAGTCTCCGACAGGGCAGGCAGATTGATGATGCCGAGAACCGGGACACCGTCGTCGACGACGGCAAGCAGATTCGAATACAGCGGCACACCAGCAGTGAACGACTTTGTGCCGTCGATGGGATCGATGATCCAACGTCGACCTGAAGTCGCGTTGTCGCGTTCGCTCGTGCCGAACTCTTCACCCATGACCTCGTCGTTGGGAAACGCATCGAGAATCGCACTTCGAATCAGCTGCTCGGCGCTGGTGTCAGCCACCGTGACAGGCGAACCATCATCTTTGGTGTCGACCGTCAGCGTGGGGGAACGGAACCACGTTTGGGTGAGAGCGCCGGCCGCGGTGATGACCTCGAGTGCGAAGTCAACAATGTCGCTGGGTGCACGTCGATCGGACACGATCGCCACCTACTCGCCTGAAATCGCGGTGACGATGTTCTCAAGCATGTAGCCGAGGTAGCTAAAGGTGGCAAACAGTGAGCGTTCGCTGTCACCGACATAGTCATCGAGTTCGGTCTCCTCGGAAACTTCGAGTCGCGTGCCTATCACCAGGCGCAGCTCGTTCACTGCGTGCATCCAGCTCACCATCTGGTCTTCGGTGAGTCGCTTCTCGTCGAGCGTCTGCTCGACGGTGTCGAGCGCGGCAATGTGTTTTTGGCGGAGCTCATCGCCAATGAGTTCCTGGTATTGCTCGGCTGCTTTTTCGTGCTCAGGATACGGGTTCGGGAAAAGCCGCCACGTCAATGAATCGTTCTGCTCGATGAGTTCGCGCATCTGCGGTACAAGCTGTACGAGCAGTTGTCGTTCCTGTGCCGGAATGGTGATGCTGAAAGTGCCGTCGCCGTTGCGTCGGAACGAAAGGGCCACGCGTCAGCTGTCCTGGGTCATGGTTGCCCAGAGCCCATGTTCATGAAGTCGAAACACGTCGAGCTCGCACTTCTCGCGTGGGCCGTTGTTGACGACCGCCTTACCTTTTTCATGGACATCGAGCATGAGTGCGGTCGCCTTGTCGCGGTCGTACCCGAAGAGCTTTTGGATTACGTGCGTGACGTAACTCATCAGGTTGATGGGGTCGTTCCAGACAATGACGACCCACGGTTTCGCCGGGTCGATGGTCGTGTCGATTTCTTCGTCGATCGATTCAATCGGCGTCGTGACAGGAGCGGTCATTGCACCAGTATGGAATCTTTGACGTCGGCTGGCGCGCTATCTGCTTCGAGGTCATCGGGTTCTGGTGACAGATCAAGGTGGAACCACAGCACAAGGATCCACAAGATCGTGGCCCCGGCGATGTGAATACCGACGAGAAGTGCGGGTACGTCGTTGAGATATTGCACGTAGCCCACCGCAGCTTGCAGCACAAGAGCGAGCAGCACGAGGCGAAGACGCCATTGTTCGGCCGCTGGTGCCTTGTGCTGGCTCAGATAGGTCATCGTGGCAATGACGACGACACACAAGGCCACCACACTGATTCCGTGAGCGCGTGCGATCGAAGGAATCGCGAACGGCAGGCGCTCGATCGCCTCGCCGTCACGTTGGCCCGAGTGCGGGCCGCTTCCGGTGACAAGAGTGCCGAGCGCGATGGCGACCGTGGTGAGGGCAGTCACAGGCCACCGATACCAGCGGCCAGATCGTCGCGGCGGCACGGGGTCATAGCCAGCTCGGGCATGTAAGACGACTGCATTGCCGACCAGGGCAATGGCGAGCAAGAAGTGCCACAGCACCAGCCATGGGTTGAGGTGGCTCAGCACAACAAAAGCACCGAGCACGATCTGGCCGAGTACGCCAGCGACAAGGCCCCATGACAACAAGAGAAGGTCGCGGCGACGGGGTATGCGTTTGATCGATGCGAGCACCGCCGCCATCACCGCCACTGAGACGATCCCGGTGATCAGGCGATTGATGAATTCGATCATCGCGTGAATTTCGAGATCAGCGACAAACTGATCCTGCTCGCAGGTTGGCCAGTCGCTGCAACCAAGCCCAGAGCCGGTGAGACGAACGGCTCCGCCGGTGATGACGATGCCAACCAATGCGACCAACGCGAACCCCGTGATTTGGCGATAGCGCTGCGGCGTCATTGCGCTGTTGTTGACTTGTTGCGGCCATGCACTGGTTCAGTATCGCCGAACCAGCTCGTATCAGTGGGCCAGCAACGCGCTTTGGCGGGTTAGTTTCGTCACATGGAACTTGGAATGATCGGTCTCGGACGCATGGGGGCGAACCTTGTTCGTCGTCTTCAACTGGCGGGGCACGACTGCGTGGGCTTTGACCGCAGCGCGGATGCTGTGGCTGCGGTCGTGGCTGATGGAGCCAGAGGCGCCGACTCAATCGAGGGTCTTGTTTCTCAGATGTCGCATCGACGCGCCGTTTGGGTAATGGTTCCGGCCGCGTTTTCGGGTGACGTGGTGCGCGAACTAGCAGGCCATCTCTCCCCAGGCGACATTGTGATCGACGGCGGCAACAGCAACTGGCGCGACGGGGTCGACCTCGCCGCAGAGTTACAGGAACAGTCAATTGAATTCGTCGACATCGGCACAAGTGGGGGAGTGCACGGACTCGAACGCGGGTTCAGCCTGATGATCGGTGGCAACGACGACCCGGTCTCCTACCTCGAACCCATTTTTGATGCGCTCGTTCCTGGCGTCGACACGGCGGAGCGCACCATCGAAGGGCCACCGCGGCCGGGCGAAGCAGGCTGGTTGCATTGTGGGCCGAACGGTGCTGGTCACTTTGTCAAGATGGTCCACAACGGCATCGAGTACGGAATGATGGCCGCTATGGCCGAAGGGCTGGCGATCTTGGACCGCGCCGACCTTGGCCGCGTTTCGCAAGAACACGATGCCGAGACAACTCCTATGCGTGATGGCCGCTACTACGAATACGACATCGACGTGCCCGCCGTTGCTGAGGTTTGGCGGCGCGGCAGCGTTGTGTCGTCGTGGCTTGTCGACCTGACCGCCCAAGCGTTGGCGCTCGACCCCAATCTCGACGCCTACAGCGGTCACGTCAGCGATTCGGGCGAAGGTCGTTGGACCGCTCAGGCCGCCATTGACCTAGCGGTTCCTGCGCCTGTCATCACGACGGCGCTCACTTCGCGCTTCGCCAGCCGGGAACTCGATCAGTTCGCTGGTCAGGTGCTGTCAGCGATGCGAGCAGGATTCGGCGGCCACATCGAAAAGAAGGCACCGTGACGGCACCGCAAGCGTCAGCCGCGCGATCAGACACGCTGATCCTGTTTGGGATCACGGGCGACCTGGCCTTCAAAAAGCTGCTTCCTGCGTTGTACGAAATGACTCGGGATCAGATCCGGCCGCGCGTCATTGGTGTCGCCCGTAGCCCCGGTGACGATGAGACGATCCGCGACCGAGCCCGCGAAGCACTCGTTGGTCGCAAGGATTCGATCGTCGACGACCTGGTGTCGCGTCTGACCTATGTGCGCGGCGACTACGCGTCTGCCGATACATACGACCAATTGGCTGCTGCTGTTGGCGACGACCCGCACCCGGTTGCTTTTCTGGCGATTCCTCCGCCGCTGTTCGACGACGTGGCCGCCGGGCTTGCGTCGGTAGGACTTGAGCGGGGACGCATTGTTGTCGAGAAGCCGTTTGGGCGTGATCTTGCGTCTGCCACTGAGCTGAATGACATCTTGCATCGGTACTTCCCGGAACCTTCGATCTTTCGAATCGATCATTTTCTCGGCAAAGACGCCGTGCAGAACTTGTTGGTATTCAGGTTTGCCAACGCGGTGCTCGAGGCGGTTTGGAATCGTCAGCACATCAGTCGGGTGACGGTCACGATGGCCGAGTCATTTGATATCGCTGGTCGTGGTGGCTTCTACGACGGCGTTGGCGCTATTCGCGACGTCGTGCAGAACCACCTGTTGCAAATGGTGGCGCTTTTGGCCATGGAACCTCCCGTTGATGACTCTGCTGCATCGCTGCATGCTGAGAAGCTCAAGGTCTTTCGATCCATGCGTGACGCTGACCCTGAACGTTGTGTGCGTGGCCAATACGTTGGCTACCTCGACGAACCAGGCGTCGTCGCCGGCTCGTCAACAGAGACGTTCGTGGCGATGGAACTGTTCGTTGATTCCTGGCGGTGGAGCGGCGTTCCCTTTGTGATTCGGGCGGGCAAAGCCATGCAGGAGACGATCACCGAGGCCGTGATCGAATTTCGGCCGCCGCCGACGTCGATGTTCGGTGACCTTGATCACCATGCCAACGCCAGTTTGCTGCGTTTCCGCATGAAGCCCGATAATGCAATCGTGATGACGATGCAAGCCAAGACGCCGGGTGAAGAGTTGATTTCTGCGCCGGTCGATCTCGCCGTCGACTACGGCGAGGCGTTCGGTGGCGACGGTCCCGATGCCTACGAGCGCTTGATCGACGATGCTCTCGACGGCGATGAGCGTTTGTTCGCAGACCAAGCTGGCGTGCTCGAATCGTGGCGGGTTGTCGGGTCTGTCTTGGATCTTCCCGGTCGCCCGATTGGGTACGAACCGGGCACATGGGGTCCGGCCGAAGCTGATCAGATCGACCCCATCTAATGCCAATCGAGGTATACGCAGGCGCCGAAGATCTAGCGATCGCGGTTGCCCAGCGCATTGCGACGAACCTGATCTCGGCAGTTGAGCTGCGCGGCAGCGCGACCTTGGCGCTCAGCGGCGGAAGCACGCCTCGCCCCGCACTCGATCACTTGGCGAAGATCGACCTGCCATGGGACAAGGTGTGCATCGTGCAGGTCGACGAGCGCGTCGTCGCTGCCGGCCCAGATCGCAACCTAACCATGATCGAACAAGCACTGGTTGGTCATGCATTGGCTTCGACTGTGGTGGCCATGCCCGTTGAGCTCGGCCCCGCCGCCACGGCAGCCGAGAACTACGAAGTGGCGTTGGTTGACGTCACCGACCAATTCGGCACCGTCGATGTTGTCCTTCTTGGCCTCGGAACTGATGGTCACACAGCATCGCTGGTGCCTGGTGACCCCGTTCTTGCGGTAACGGATCGGCTCGTAGCGGCAACCGGGCTGTATCAGGGCACGGTGCGGCTCACGCTTACCGTCCCGACGTTGCGATTCGCTCGTACGCAACTGGTCATGGTCAGTGGTGCAGCTAAGAGTCAAGCCGTCGCACGGCTGCAACAGCCTGATAACGGCGATCCAATAGCGCTTGTGCTGCGTGAAGACTCGGTTGTTCTGGTCGACGAGGCAGCAGCAGCGGACCTAGTCTGAGTGGGCAGCGCTGCGTGCTCTCAGCGTCAAGTGTGAGGTGAGAACCAATGCGCTGACCGCCTGCTTTGGTCGAGATTGAGAAATTTTTCACACAATTGCCCGAACCGCTTGGTGGCGCCACGTTCTGCGCCGTAGCATCGGAGCCGATGGCAACAGCGCTGCGGGCGACCGAGACAGTCGGACGTGCCGAACGATCCAAAGGGTTTTTGGCTCTGACCAAGCCGCGCATTATTGAGTTGCTGCTGGTCGAAACAGTTCCGACCATGATTGTTGCGCAGCGCGGGCTCCCTTCGATCTGGTTGATGGTTGCGACCGTGCTGGGTGGAGCTCTTGCTGCCGGCGGAGCCAATGCGGTCAACATGTATGTCGACCGTGACATCGACGCAATCATGGAACGCACCAAAGGGCGCCCGCTCGTCACCGGCGTTGTGCAGCCGACCGAAGCTCTCGTCTTTGCCATTGCGCTCGAAGTCGCTGCGTTTGCGTGGTTGTGGTACTTCGTCAACCTGCTGAGCGCAGTACTGGCCGTTTCGGCAATGTTGTTCTATGTATTTGTCTACACCTTGTGGCTCAAGCGTCGGTCGGCGAGCAACATCGTCATCGGCGGCGCCGCAGGGGCGGTCCCGGTGCTCGTTGGCTGGACTGCGGTCACCAATCAGCTCGACTGGGCGCCGTTAGTGCTCTTTGCGATCATCTTCTATTGGACCCCGCCGCATTTCTGGGCGCTCGCAATCAAGTACAAAGACGACTACGCAGCTGCTGATGTCCCGATGCTGCCCGCGGTGCGAGATCTGCGCACCGTTACCCGGCGCATTGTTGGCTACACAGCGCTGTTGTGGGCGCTCACCATGGTCTTTGGTCCGGTTGCCGACATGGGCATGATTTACCTGGTGTCGGCGTTTGTGCTCGGCGCAGTGTTTTTTTGGTATGCAGTTACGGTCGCCCGCAATCCGTTGCCGGGACCCGCAATGAAGCTTTTTGGTTGGTCGATCACCTATGTCGTGCTCCTCTTCGGAGCGATGGCAGTTGACCAGCTCGTTTGAAGATTTGACCTCGGGCGTGACCCGATCACTGGAGGGGTGATGCAACGCAGAAATCGCAGATTGTGCTCTTTTGAACAAGCGCGCCGAGGCTCGCTAGAGTGCGGGCCGCAGCGGTCCCCGTTGCGCCCCAGCGCCGTGCCTAGCATCGCTACGAAGAACACGCTTCCCGGAACCCTCACCAGAGCGCAATTTGCATGACAATCACCGCCTATGAGCCAACCGACACGACGTCGATCGTGATGGCCCCCGAGGTCTACCGCAGGCTTCCCGACAACATCCTTGCTGACGGGATCAGCAGCGGCGATCACAAGGTGATTGGTCGACTGTGGATTTTCGGGGCGTTGTTGTTCGGCCTGTTTACGCTCGTCGCCGACATTCTCGTTCGCGTCGAACGCATCGATACCGACGGCGTGCAGCTCTTTAGTAACGCCAGCGCCTATGAGCAGTGGTTCACGCTGCATCGTGTCAGCCTGGTGTTCCTCTTCGTGGTGCCGATGCTGATCGGTATCGCCAACGTTGTCGTGCCCTTGCAAATCGGCGCCCCGTCGTTGGCGTTTCCTCGGGCCGCGGCGGCTGCGCTTTGGAGCTGGGTCGTGAGCGGCATCATGTTGATCGTTTCATGGGCCATCGATGGCGGGCTTATTGACCGTGGCGACGATGTCGTCAATGCGCCGACCCAACTGTCGATGGTGTCATTCGCAGCACTTGCTGTGTCGATAATCGTGGCGTCGATGGTGATCGTGACCACGATCTTTACCGAGCGCAGCCAGGGCATGTCGCTGTACAACGTTCCACTCTTCACCTGGTCCATGCTCGTGGCGGGTGCGATTTGGTTGATGACCTTGCCTGTCCTCGTGGCCAACCTCATGATCATGTGGATCGATGCTCGCGGCGACGCGTTTCACAGCTTTGGCGGCGAGAACCTCTACCAGCAGGTCGGCTGGGTCTTCGATCAGCCCCAGGTCTTTGCCTTTGCAATTCCGGTGCTGGGCATGCTGGGCGAGGTCGTTCCCGTCGCTCTGCGTCGACGTCTCAAGCAGTACGACCTTGCCATGATCGCAATCGGTGCCTTTGGAGCATTCAGCTTCGGTGCGTATGCGCAGACGCTGTTCAACCCCAACGCCAGCACCACTTGGCTGTATGTGCTCGGGTCGATCACCCTAATTCTTCCGCTGCTGGCGTTACTTGGCGCCGTAGCTCTCACCGGCGCCGCCGCCGGTCGAGCGCCGCAGTTCAGCTCGCATCTCGTGCTGGCGGTCGCTGGCATCGTCGCTCTTTTAGTCGCCGGCGCCGTCGCTGCAGTTCGCGTGGCCGACAGCTTGCTGGCCCCGGTCATTAGCTGGTTGCACGATGCGATTGAGTTTGTGTCGGGCTCTGACTGGAACTGGCTCACTCGCTTCGAGAACTGGATCCGAGAGAACTTCAACGAAGTCGCCGGATCCTCACTCAGTAACGCCATGGTGCAACTCGCGCTCGTTGCCGGTCTGCTCGCAGCGGCTGCCGGTTTGTTCTATTGGGCCCCCAAGATCTTCGGCCACAAGCTCCCTGCCGGCGTTGGACTGCTCGTCGCTTTGTCGCTGCTTGGTGGAGCCGTATTGTCAGCGCTACCCGACGCCATTAGCGGGTTCCTTGATCAGCCAGACTTCGTTGCACGCGGAGCCCAACGAGACGGCGTCGAGATTTTGAACACCATCAGCCTTGTCGGAGCGATCGGCGTACTCGCCGGCGTGCTTGCGCTTCTGGCTGCGGTAGCCGGTTCGTTTGTCTTTGGTGACGACCGAGACGAAGACGACGAAGATCCCCGCAACCCCTGGGGCGGGCACACGCTCGAATGGCTGACCGACTCGCCGCCGGTTCCTGGCAATTTTGCCGGTCCGCTCGTGGTTACCTCCGAAGCTCCACTACTCGACGACGACTTTGAGAATCCCTACGCCGAGGTGATGTCATGACCGAGATCACGTTGACCGACCCGAGTTCGATGGTGGTGACCGACGGTCCCGCCCCGTTCACGCCGCGACCACGCACTGTGCAAATCGGCACCGCGCTCATGACCGCGGCATCGATCATGTATTTCGGTGGTCTGTTCGGCGCATATGTGTCGAGTCGCAACCGATTCCTGACCACTCAAGATGGCCTCGAAGCTGCTGGCGAACGCACGTCGTCTTGGATTCCTGATAGTGCGACGGTTGAGTTGGCTCCGCCGACGATCATGGCGTGGACCCTGCTCATGTCCATCGTCACGATGCAGTGGGCGGTGTACTCCTACAAGCGTGACGATCGTGCCCATGGCCTGCTTGGGCTCGCCGTCACCGCGATCTTCGGTGTCGCCGTCATTAACCAGGTCGTATTCCAGTGGAAGCAGCTCGGCCTTGTCATCGACGATGTCAGCGGTTCAGCCGCTGCCACCTTGATTTATACGATCACTGCCTCTCATGTGGGCATGATCGCAATTGCCCTTGTCATGTTGTTGTTTGTGGCCTTCCGAGCCCTTGCAAGCAGCGCGACTAGCGAACACGTGGACAGCGTCGCCTCTGTGGCGGTGTTCTGGTACGCCATGGTGGCGTTGTACTTCATTATCTGGATCCTGATCTTCATCACCAAGTAGGCAGCTGTGTTCACCCCAGGATTTAAACTCTTCGCTGGACTTTCCGCATTGGGCGTGCTCGGCGCGCTGATCTACGGATTCTCCTCAGGCGATGTCACCGGCCCCGACTACTTCGGTTTCGTAGACCGCGAAGCGGTTATTGGCTTGATCAGTCTTGGCTGGAAAGGCAACGTGGGCAGTGGCTTCGGCTATCTCGTTCTCTTGTCGTTTGCGTCGAGCGCCGCACTGATCGGCGGAACTGTTGTGGCCTTCCGCGACGCCGATGTGGAATCTGTCGCCGAACTCGGCACGACCTCTGCACTACCTCCCGCCCAGCGACCCACCGCACCAAGCTGGTGGCCTTTTGCTGGCGCTCTTGGCGTAGGCGTGTTGCTGATGGGTCTCGTACTCGAGACCAGCGCCTTTTGGATCATGGGCCTCGTGATCTTGGCGGTCGTCGCCGCCGAGTGGGCGCTGACGACCTGGGCCGACCGGGCAACCGGAGACGCCGACACAAACAGCGCAATTCGCAGCCGTGTCGTTGCGCCTCTTGAAATCCCGCTGCTCGCAACGGCGGGCCTTGCGGTCATCGCCATTGCCATCTCTCGCATCTTCCTCACCGTGAGCAAATTCGGATCTGTTGCCGTTGCTGGTGTGCTGGCACTGATCGTGTTAGCGGTGGCGTTGATTGCTATCTACAAACCCGGCCTCAGCCGACGCACCATGGGCGCCATGGTTGGCGGCCTGGCCATCGGCATTATCGGCCTCGGCGTGCTTTCGGCAGCCGTTGGTCCGCGTGACATAGAACACCATGGTGACCATGGCGATGACCACAGCGAAGAAACTACGGTGAGCGACGAATGACCGAATCAGAACTTCCTGTGCAATCGGTGCGATCGATGCCGAGCCGGTCACGCCAGCTCCGAGCGCTCGTTGCCCTTGCAACCGTGGCGTTGTTGTCGGCCTGTGCCGACACCCCACTTGACACGATGGCTCCTGAGAGCCCAATCGCGAACGAGATCAACAACCTCTTCATCGGTGTCGGCATCGTGGCCATCATCGTGTTCGTGCTCGTGCAAGGCGCGGTCATCTACATGGCCCGACGCTTTCGGGTCGACGCTCCCGATGACGAAGATGACGTCTACCCAGACGAAGAATTCCCGGCGCAGATCCACGGCAATACTCGCCTTGAAATCGGCTGGACCATCGTTCCAACTGTCATCATGGCAATCGTCGGATTCTTCACGCTCGGCACCTTGTTCAATCTCGACGATGTTTCGGCATCAGACGATCAGCAGATCGAAAAAGTCGTTGTTGTGGGCCAACAATGGTGGTGGGAATTTCAGTACCACCTCGACGACGACGGCGTTGCCGACATTGTCACCGCCGGTGAACTTGTGCTTCCAGTTGGCGAAGAGATTCTGCTCGAAGTCACCAGCCGCGACGTCATTCACTCGTTCTGGGTTCCAGCTCTTAACGGCAAGCGCGACGCCGTGCCGGGCCGATCAAGCCCGTGGACCATCGAAGCCGGCTCGGTTGGTCGGTTCCCCGGCGAATGCACCGAGTTCTGCGGCCTGTCTCATGCCTATATGGAAAAGTGGGCAGTCGGTCTCGAACTTGCCGACTGGAAGACCTGGGCCGCTAACCAGATGGCCGATGCCACGGCCCCTGCTGAAGGAACCGACGCTGCTGCAGGCTGGGAAGTATTCAGCGCACAATGCGCCTCCTGTCATGTGATCAATGGTCTGACTTCACTGAACGACACCGACGCGGTCGACAGTGTCGAACTCTATGACGGCGCCAACCGCCTGATCGACAAGCAGACGCAGGTCTCCGGAGCGGCTCCGAACCTGACGCACATCGCATCTCGCTCGAGTTTCGCAGGCGGCATCTTTGAGCTCTACGAAAACGTTGACGAGGTCGACTATCTCGATCTTGCCAGCGCTGGCGACCTCAATCGCGGCCAGCTCGAAGCATGGATAATCAATGCGCCGGAACAAAAAGCAAATGCGTGGGACAGCCCCACCGGACAGCGGGGAATGACCCCGTTCGAAGCATTGTCCGATGACGATGTCGACAATCTTGTCGCCTTCCTGATGACCCTCGACTGAGAAGCACCGAGTACGAAATCATGGCAATCACCGAAGACCGCCCCCTGGCTCTTGAGTCAGGCGAAGTCACCAAAACAAACACCCGTCCGCTCGGGGCGCTGACCCGTCCGCAGAGCGATGTCGGCTGGGCCAGCTGGTTCACGACCGTCGATCACAAAAAAATCGGCATCATGTACGGCGTTGGTTCGCTGTTCTTCTTCTTGGTCGGCGGCCTCGAAGCGCTGCTGATTCGCATTCAGCTGTCGCAGCCTGGCAACAACTTCCTGTCAGAGAGCGTCTACAACCAAGTTTTCACGATGCACGGCGTGACCATGGTGTTCCTCGTGATTATGCCGATGGCTGCGGCGTTCGCGAACTATCTGTTGCCACTACAAGTTGGCGCTCGAGATGTTGCGTTTCCTCGTCTCAATGCATTCAGCTTTTGGTGCTGGCTGGCCGGTGCGCTGTTCTTGAACACCTCCTGGTTCCTTGGCGGTGCGCCCGACGGCGGTTGGTTTGCCTACGCGCCTAACACCTCGGCAACATTTGCGCCGGGCAACGGCATGGACTTCTACGCTATTGGCCTGCAAATCGCTGGTATTGCCTCGCTCGTCTCGGCAATCAACCTGATCGTGACCGTGCTCAACATGCGAGCGCCGGGCATGACGCTGCTCAAGATGCCGATCTTCACCTGGATGATGCTGGTTGTGCAGTTCCTGCTGCTCTTCGCGGTTCCGGTGATCACGATTGCATTGTTCCTGCTCACCTTTGACCGCAGCTTCGACGCCAACTTCTTCAACGTCGCCGAGGGCGGAAGCCCACTGTTGTGGCAGCATCTCTTCTGGATCTTTGGTCACCCTGAGGTCTACATCTTGATCCTGCCGGCCTTCGGCATCATCTCGGAAATCATCCCGACCTTCAGCCGCAAACCAATCTTTGGCTATCCGTTTATGGTCGGCTCAGGCATAGCCATTGGCTTCATGGGCTGGGGCGTGTGGGCTCACCACATGTTCGTGAGCGGCCTCGGTCCCATCTCCGTTGCAGCCTTCTCCATGTCAACGATGTTCATTGCCGTACCAACCGGTGTGAAGATCCTGAACTGGCTCGCAACGATGTGGGGCGGTCGACTGCGATTCACCACAGCGATGCTGTTCTCGGTCGGCGTGATCGCCATGTTCACCATCGGTGGCCTGTCGGGCGTGACTCACGCCGTTGCGCCAAGCGACACACAGCAGACCGACACTTACTACATCGTGGCGCACTTTCACTATGTGATTTTCGGTGGCGCACTGCTCGGCATGTTCGGCGGCTTCTACTTTTGGTGGCCAAAAGCGTTTGGTCACAAGCTCAATGAGAAGTGGGGCAAGATCAACTTCTGGCTCATGCTGATCGGGTTCAACATGACCTTTGGGCCAATGCATATTCTTGGTTTGCAGGGCATGGCTCGTCGTCACCACAGCTACGCCGAAGCCGACGGTTTCACCCAGTGGAATCGAATCGTCTCCTTGGGTAGCTTCGTCATTGGCATTGGTGTGCTCATCTTCTTGTTCAACATCGTCATCTCCGCACGAGCTGCGAAGAAGAATCCTGTCGATGTCGGCCCCGATCCATGGGATGCCCGCAGCCTCGAATGGTCGACAGCATCGCCAACCCCAGTCCACAACTTCGATTCCGACCCTACGGTCGAGTTCCAAGACGACTGGTGGCACCGCAAATGGGGCACCGACGACGACGGCAAGATCGTGCGTATTGCGCACCCTGAAGACATCGCAGACGACGGCAGTAACACCAATGTGCATCTACCGTCGCCGTCATATTGGCCGCTCGTATTGTCGTTCTCGCTTCCACTGATCGGTTACGCGATCATCTTCTCGCTGTGGTTGCTCGTACCGGCAGGCATTCTCTTCGTGCTTTCATTCGTTGGTTGGGCACTCGAACCAGCCGATGACCCCGAAGCTGCCCACGGCCACCACGACGATCACGACGCCGACCACCACGATGCAGACGGCGTCGCCGCTACCGACCAAGGAGCTTCCGTTGGCTGAAGCAGCTGTGGCAACTGCCACTGAACACGGTGACTCGCACGATGGCTCCCATGGTCACGGCACGAGTACCGGTATTTCGAACAACAAGCTGATGATGTGGGTGTTCCTGGGCAGCGAGTGTCTGCTGTTCGGAGCGCTGATTTCGACATACATGCTCTACAAAGAGCGCTTGCCCGACGGAGAACTCGGACCGGCAGACGTCTTCGACATTCCGTTCACTTCGGTGTCTTCATTCGTGCTGCTGCTGAGTTCGCTGACGATGGTGCTGGCGCTGTCTTCGATCTCACGAGGTGACTACCACCGGTTCCGTGTCTGGACACTCACGACCGCAGCCCTCGGTGCGACCTTTATCGCCGGTCAGATTTACGAATTCACGGTCTTTTACGAAGAAGGTCTTGGCTACACAACCAACATCTTTGGATCGTCGTTCTACACCTTGACCGGATTCCACGGTGTGCACGTAACGATCGGCATCATCATGTTGCTGGTGACCTACATCATGCACAAGCAGGGGCGCCTCAACTCCGACAAGGCTGAAACGGTCGAAATCGTTGGCCTCTACTGGCACTTCGTGGACATCGTGTGGATTCTCATCTTCACTGTCGTGTACCTGTTCCCACAACCGGAGAGTGTGCTGTGACCGATCTTGCTGTAGAACATGTCGATTCCGACGCGCACGACGATCACGATCATCCGACCGATGCCTTTTATGTCAAGATCGCTCTGATTCTTGCGTTCTTCACGCTCATTGAAGTTGGCACCTATTTCGAGTCGGTCCACAATGCACCCGAGTGGGCGATGTATGTGGTGCTGTCGGTACTCATGATCATCAAGTTCGTGATGGTCGGTGCCTATTTCATGCACCTCAAATACGACACGGTGTGGTTCCGTCGAGTGTTTATCGCAGGAGTAGTCCTTGCGTGCATTGTCTATGTGATCATGTTCTTGGCGTACAACCGGTTCGGATTCGTCTGATTCTTCGACGTTCGAGTCAGGTGTTGATTGCGGTGAGCCCGAGTCCTGTGAGAGCTCTGCATAGCCGCTGCGGTGCGGGCTCTTTGCGGAGTCGACGTTGATCGCCGCGAACACCGATATTTGGCGTTTCCAGACTCACCCCGAGGTGTGGCTGATCATCGCTGTCGTCACCGGTTTCGGCTGGTGGGTGACGCGCGTGTTAGGCCCCAAGGCAGTGGCGAAAGGCCAGCCAATCGTCACCAGCCGACAACGCTTGTGTTTCGTTGGTGCTGTGGCTTTGTTGTGGCTCGCGAGCGACTGGCCGGTGCACGACATTGCCGAGGAGTATCTGTACAGCGTGCACATGGCTCAACACTTAACAATCACCTTGCTGATCCCGCCGCTGTTCTTGTTGGCGACGCCCGAATGGTTAGCTCGTCTTGTGGTCAGCGCCGACGGATCCAGCGGTCAATGGGTGCGACGTCTGACGAGGCCGGTGCCAGCTGCGTTGCTGTTCAACGTGGTCGTGGCGATGACTCACTTGGCCCCAATCGTCAACTCGTCGGTTGAGAATGGCGTTTTTCACTATTTCGTACACCTCATCGTGTTCTCGACAGCATTGCTTATGTGGATGCCGGTCGTCAGCCCGCTTCCTGAGCTGCGAGCGTCGTTCCCTGGGCAAATGATCTTCATGTTCCTGAACTCGGTACTACCAACGGTTCCTGGCGGCTTTTTGACATTTGCCGAGTCGCCGCTCTACCGGGTGTATGACCATGAGGTCCGATTGGGTGGTGTGAGTGCGGTCGACGACCAACAAGCCGCGGGCCTGATCATGAAGCTGGGCGGCGGTATCTTCATCTGGTCAGTCATTGCCTTGCTGTTCTTCCTGTGGGTCAGCCGGCAGGACTCACTCAGGCCAAGTGCCGCGGCCTCGAATCGGTCAAAACGCCTTCCTGAAGAATTGACGTTCGACCAGGTTCAACATGCCTTCGCCGAAGCCGGTGAGCCGATTCCCGAGGGTGAAGCTGGCACCGAATCGCCGCGGTCCGGTTGAGGTCTACCCCACGGTCGTATTTCGTGTGGGTCAAACGGCACATTCGTAATGACATGGTTCGTATTTCGCTTATGTAGAGGCGTCTGGAGCCGACAGATATCTGTGGGCCTACCGCAACAAAACAACAACACGGCACAGTCGGGAGATGCAGCACTTCGTGTGGCCGACCTTGTGCCGATGCGACGCCTGCTCGACTCGAACTCGCTGGTTGTTCGGGTCGATCACAACGGCGCCATTGTTGGCTACGAGCAACTCGCTTCGCTGTTCGTGAGCGACACCGTGCGTAGCTTGCTGGCTGGCGAAAATCGCCGTGAATTCGAACGGGTCTGTGCGCAAGTTGCACGCTCGCATCGACGTGCCGTGTTCGCCACGTCCGACGAAAACGAAGTGCTGCTGGCTCCTGTTCTCGATGATCATTCAGACGAATGTCTGTTCGTGGTGTGTTGGGGTCGCGAAGCTCGCGCCGCCACCGCTGCCTCGGCGACGGTGCCGTCGCTGCGCGATATGCGACCATCTGAAGTCGCCGCCCAATACCGCATGTTCGAAGACGGCCCGAACCCGCTTCTTGAGACCTCGCCATGGTGGACTCTTCCAAGCGGTCAAAGCATCGAGCTTTGGCCTATTGCCGACAAGATCGTGGCCCTGGGAATGGCTTCGACCGTGATGGCCACGTTGCTCCACGCTGCAGCCGACGAACTGTTGCGTGTCGACAACGACGAGATCAATCTTCGCATCGCGATTCCGCACGTCGAATTTCTCGCCGGCGTGCTTCCGGCCCTTCATGGCACGTTGCGCTCCTCTCGACTAGACGGCTGCCGCCTCACCTTCGCTGTATCAGCAACCGACGCAGTTGAATCTGACCTTGTGCCGTTGCTTACCCACATCAAGGCCATGGGGGTCCGAGTCGAACTCGTCGGCCTCGACGCCTTGACGGCGTCGTTGCACAATGTGAGCGACTCCTCGACCTACAATCACGAAATCCCGACACGGTCGGTCCAGTTGATCGGCGAGTGGTCAAAGGATCTGGATATCGCCGTCAGTGCTGCAGCCAGCTTGGCGTCTGCCAGCTGATCCTGGCGAATCTGCTCGATCGACACTGCAGCGCTCAGATACGATCGATCCGGTGATTGACCTCAAGCGACTGTCTGAGCCCGAATACCGATCGGGCATGCAACGCAAAGGCGCATCGGCTGACCTTATTGGGCAAGTTGCGGCGCTCAATGACCAGCGCCACAGCGCCCAACTCGAGCTCGAACGTCTTCGCGCCGAGTCGAACACCGTTTCTAAGGCGATCGGCAAGGCCTCCCCCGAAGAGCGACCTGCCAAGATCGAAGCGGCTGCGGTGGTTAAGACTGCGCTCGCATCTGCAGAACAGTCCTACGGTGCGCTCGCCGATGAGCTAAAGGCCCTCGCACTGCAGCTCCCGGTGCCGGCCCACGAATCGGTTCCCGACGGTGGCGAAGACGAAGGAACTGTCGTCGCGACAGTCGGGGGAACTCCTGACGCTCCGCCGATGGACCACGCCGACTTTGGTCGACACCTTGGCTGGGTCGACACCGAGCTTGGGGCCGACGTCAGTGGATCACGGTTTGCATATCTTTTCGGCGGTGCCGTGCAGCTCGAGTTTGCGTTGGTGCAGTGGGCTCTCGCCAAGCTGATGGCGCGAGAGTTCATTCCGGTGGTCCCGCCCGTGCTGGTGCGCGAGCAGATGATGATCGACGCAGGGTTCTTCCCGACCGATGAACACCAGGTGTATGGCATTGGCAGCGACGACCTCTACCTGGTGGGTACCGCCGAGGCCCCCTTAGCGGGCGTGCATCGCGGACAACGGCTCACTGCTGAAGACCTGCCGTTTCGGTACTGCGGCTTTTCGTCGTGTTTCCGCCGCGAGGCCGGCACGTATGGCAAAGACACCCGCGGCATCTTTCGCGTGCATCAATTCGACAAGGTCGAGATGTTCATCTGGTCCAACCCCGAAACCAGTTGGGACGAACACGAACTGTTACTCGAGATCGAGCGCGAGATTCTTGATGAGCTCGAGCTGCCGTATCAGGTCGTCAACATCGCTGCTGGTGACCTTGGCGGCGCCGCGGCCAAAAAGTACGACTGCGAAGTTTGGCTTCCATCTGAGGGCGCCTATCGCGAGGTGACCAGTTGCTCGAATTATCTCGATTATTCGGCTCGGCGCCTCGACACCCGCATCAAAGGCGAGTCTGGTTCAGTGTTCGCGCACACCCTCAATGGAACCGCGATTCCTGTGGCACGCATGCTGGTGTTTTTGATGGAGCACTACCAGCAGGCCGACGGCACCTTTACCGTGCCCGAGGTCTTGCGGCCGTTCTGCGGTGGCATCGAATCGATTGCCCCTCGCAAATAGGTCCGGCGGCGCTTTCGCCGGTTAGACCGTGCCGTGTGAGCGGCGCTCAACAAGCCGAGCGATGAGTCGCTCATAGGTGTCTACATCTTGCGCGCCGGGCACGCCGAAGGACCCGCCGAGCACCATTGTTGGCACGGCTGTCACCCCGCGTGTGACCGCATCGTTGTGCTCGCTCCAGACGATCTCGGCTAGAGCGACATGTTGCTCATCGATCACGGTCTTGAACCTGTCGGGGTCGAGACCACACTCTCCGGCGATCGCAAACAACTCGTCGAAGTCGCTGATATTGCGATTTTGCACGAAATAAGAATCGAGCAGAGCGTGGTGGAAGCTGTCCTGCGCTGCTGGCCCAAAAGTGGCCGCTGCTTTCCACGCCACCTGGGCGGGAAGCGAGCTGGTCGGCGGACTAGCGCCTGACCGCCATGGCGTAGTGAACATTGCTTTGGGTTCGAGTTCAGCGGGACGTTGCCACGAGTTCGTGTACGTCACGAACTTCTCGAGTGACTGGGTCTTTGGTTCGGTTCGCAACAGGTAGCTCTTGTATTCAACAATGATCTGATCGCCCATTCGGCGCTTGAGTTCGTCGACACGCACGGTGCCGACATGGCACCAAGGTCAAAGGAAGTCGCTGAACATTTCAACGACGACGGGTTCGGTCGCAAGGTCATGCATCGATTACGTCTCCAACTTCGAGGCCAAGCAGTGCGGCTGCCACCCCGAGGATCAGGGTGAGTCCAAGGTAGGCGACAGCGGTGGAACGAGCGCGATTATCGAGCAGCGCTGCTGACTCGGCGGCAACGGTTGAAAACGTGGTGAACGACCCGAGCCCAGCGACGGTGATCACAATTTGGTTTGACCATCCTGCGCCGACCCACAGTCCGAGTAGCGCCGACCCAGTCACGTTGACTGCCAAGGTTCGCCACGGAAGCACAGTGGCAGGTTGCCCACTCGTTGCGAACACACGGAGCAACGTGGCGACAACCGCAACGAGCACAAACGCAACAGCCGTCATTGAGAAACCACCCAGCGCCGGGTACCCATGCGCCCGATTGCAAACAGCGCAGCGCCGCCGAGCACACTGAGGAAAATGTAGGACAACCCTTCTCGCCATGATCCGGTCGGCGCCGAGGGCTGCAGCTTGGTGGCCACATCGACGGCGAATGTCGAAAATGTGGTCAAGCTTCCGCAGAATCCTGTGCTTGCGGCGAGCAGCGCTCGTCGACGTACACCAACGGCTCCTGTCATGAGCGCTACGGCTACGCCGAGCAAAAGGCAGCCCGTGAGATTGACGGCAATCGTCGACCAGTCGAACGGTGTAGCGCTAGCCGACGCGCTGGATGCATAGGCAAACCAGGTATCAAGGGTGGAGGGTTCGGGCGCGAGCCAGCCGGTCACCAATCGGCGAACAGTTGCGCCAACCACGCCACCGCCCGCGATTGCAGCCAAATCTGCAGCGCTGAACAGGGAACGTGGCATGGGGACGAACCTAGCGATGGTTGACTGTGTCCATGGACGATGCTGACTCATTGGATCTCGCCTCACTTCGCGAGGAGTACGACGTCGGCGCGATTGATCCTGACACGATGAATCCTGACCCGGTCGCACAATGGCGGCAGTGGTTCACCCACGCCAGCGAATCAGGGGTGTACGAGCCAAATGCCATGGTGGTGGCGACAGTCGACGAAGGCGGTTGGCCACAAGCGCGCAATGTTCTCGTCAAGGGGGTCGACGAGCGAGGCTTCGCCTTTTACACGAACCTCGAGAGCGCGAAGGCTGGTGAGCTTGAATCAGCCCAACGTGCGAGCCTGCTGTTCAGCTGGCTGTCAGTCCACCGCCAAGTACGCGTCGTCGGTACGGTTACCCGGGTAGCAGCGAGTGAGGCTGACGAGTACTTCGCTTCTCGTCCCCGAGCTAGCCAACTAGGCGCGTGGGCATCACCTCAGAGCGATCTGATAGCTGACCGATCGGTGCTCGAGCGTGCGGTGACCGATGTGGTCGCCCGTTTCGGTGAGGGCGAGATTCCACGACCGCCCTTCTGGGGCGGCTACCGCGTGTCACCGGTGTTGTTTGAGTTTTGGCAAGGCCGACCAAGTCGCTTGCATGACCGATTGCGTTACCGGTGGGCCGACGCTTCTTGGCACATCGAACGGTTGGCTCCGTAACTCGACATAGCCGACCGGGGCGGGGCGGTTCAGGCGATCAGCATCACGAATCTTCAAGAAGTTCGTCGACGACTGTGAGTACGCGCGCTTCGTCTTCGGCGTTGTACACGAGGTACCAGTGTTCGCCCATGCCGATACCAAATGCGCCGTCCTCAAGGCTGACGGTGCGGCATTTGATTCCTTCGCTTTCGAGGGTGGCATGTGCCTCTTGAGCCACGAAGGTGTTGGTGCCGAGGTCGACGCGCCGAACCTCTTCACCGGCATCGAGCACCGAGCCGGCTGATCCATCGGCCGAGTTCGACGCGTCGGTGCTGAGGCGGAACCAGACATACCCGATCGCAGCGAGCACGATCACGACGGTGACGATGGCGACAAGGCCGCTCATGAAGGCAATCCGTTCATGTGTTTTACCCCGTTCATGTGTTCACCTTTGTAAATACTTCGACAAGCGGCGCTCGTTCGGACAGATTGTGGCGTGTCGCGGTCTCGGTTGCCCACCCATGCAACATGGCTTGAACATCGTCAATCGAGCTGATCTGGCTCGAATGGCTTGAGAGCGCGGCGGCCTTGGCGTCGATGTGGGTGGTGATGTCGACAGCCAAATTTGGATTTGGTCCGCCGGCGATCCAGATGTGTGAAACCGCATGCGGCTTATGTCCCTCGGCCAGCAAGTGGGTGTGGGCGTGGGGATTCCGGGCGTCGGGATACACAGCCGCGATCGTGGCCTCCCCAGACGCCAGATGATCGGGATGCGACGCGTAGATGCTGTCGTAGCGCCGTTCGGGGCTCTGCGAAATGACCACTTGGGGCTTGGTCTGTCGGATGACTCGACTTATTGCGGCACGAAGCTCAAGATTGGCCTCGAGGTGGCCGTCTGGCATGTCCAGGAAGCGAACATCGGTAACGCCGACAGCAGCTGCGGCGGTCCGTTGCTCGGCTTGACGAAGTGCGGCGAGCTTTGACCGGTCCATTTCTTCGGGAATGCCTGCCTCACCTGACGTGCAGAGCGCATAGGTCACGGTCGTGCCCGCTCCTGACAGCGCAGCAACTGTGCCGGCAATGCCAAAGTCGATGTCGTCAGGGTGAGCGACGACCACGAGTGCTGTTTGAGGGGCATCGGCCAGGTCGAATAGCTCAATGTTGTCAGATTCGGTGGTCACTCGAGCTGAGGCTAACTCGTGGGTTGCGACCATCAGCGTCGTGTCGACTCGTGTACGACTAGCTACGGTTTCTGGCGTGTATGCGGTGCGGGCCAGCGGACTGGTCAAGACATATGACCAGACGCGGGCGCTCGATGGTCTCGACCTCGAGGTTCCAACTGGAACAGTGCTGGGTCTGCTCGGCCCTAACGGCGCTGGCAAGACGACGGCTGTTCGCATCTTGACCACGCTGCTACGACCAGATTCAGGCTCTGCCGAGGTCGCAGGGCACGACGTTGTAACGCAGGCACAGGCTGTGCGCTCACGTATTGGACTCACCGGCCAGTACGCCGCGGTCGAAGAGCGCCTGAGCGGGCGTGAGAATCTTGAACTCGTCGGTTCGTTTTTCAGGCTTGACCGGCCGAAGCGGTCTGCCAGAGCGAACCAGCTGCTTCAACGCTTTGACCTGGTCGAATCAGCCGATCGCATAGCCAAGACCTATTCGGGCGGCATGCGGCGCCGGCTCGACATCGCCATGAGCCTCGTGGCGCGCCCGTCGGTGTTGTTTCTCGACGAGCCGACGACCGGCCTTGACCCTCGAAGTCGACTCGGCATGTGGCAGGTCATCGAGGAGCTCAGTAGTGATGGCACAACGGTTGTGTTGACAACCCAGTACCTCGAAGAAGCTGATCGCCTGGCCGACTCCGTTGTCGTTATTGATCGGGGTGCCAAAATTGCCGAGGGAACGGTTGATCAGCTCAAGGACCGCATCGGCGGCGACAAGATTCGGGTCAGCATTTTCGATCCGTCAAATCTGGCGTCAGCCCGTGAAGCACTCGGACCGCTGGTGACCGGGCCGATTGAGCTTGAATCAGGAAGCACAACAACACTGCTTGCACCGATCAAAGCGGGCGGCGGCGTCGTGCCTCAGGCGATTAGGGCGCTTGATGACTGCGGCGCTGACGTGCGCGATGTTGAGGTACGCCGTCCGACGCTCGATGATGTCTTCTTGAGCCTGACTGGACATAGGGCCGAAGCCGATACCCATAACTCGTCGGAGACATCATGACCAACTCGTCAGAGACGCCATGACGATCGACAACTCTTCTCGTGCCTTGAGCGACGTGGGTTCTGATCCTGCGACCTCATTGACGCTGGCTGACGGGCTACGCGACGCCGCAACCGAAGCAGGCCGCCATTTGCGCATCATGCCTCGCAACCCCGAGGTGCTCGGCTTTGTCGTTATTCAACCCGTCATGTTCGTGCTGTTGTTCTCTGTCGTGTTCGGTGGAGCGATCGAGGTTCCCGGCTTTGCCGACTATGACCAATTTCTTATGCCCGGCATCTTTGCCCAGACGGTTGTATTTGGTTCCTCATTCACTGCTGTTGGATTGGCTGAAGATCTGAGCAAAGGGCTGATAGATCGGCTTCGTTCCCTGCCAATTGCTCGTTCGGCGGTGCTGGTCGGTCGCACGTTTTCAGATCTTGTGCGCAACGTGCTCACCTTTGTGGTCATGCTGGCGGTTGCCTTCGTGCTCGGCTTCCGATTCGAAGGGTCAATCGCCGGCGCGATTGGCGGCTCGTTGTTGATGCTGGCCTTCAGCTATTCATTTAGTTGGATTCAGGCCTGGATCGGATTGAGCGTCGGTTCGGTCGAGGCAGCCAACGCGGCCTCGTTTACCTGGATGTTCCCGCTCACGTTTGTTTCCTCGGCCTTTGTGGACCCGAGCACGATGCCGGGGTGGCTGCAACCGGTGGCCAAGCACAATCCGTTCACGCGCCTAACCAACGCCGCGAGAGCGCTGTACAACGGTCTCGATCCGTCACCGGATCTTTGGTGGGCTCTCGGCTGGACGGGGCTGATCACGGTGATTTTCGCCACGATGGCGATTCGCCGATTTAGCCAGGTCTCGAAGTAGCCGCTCAGCGGCTACCCCACGAATCCCAGTGGGCGACGGTTTCGAGCGGCGGGCGTTTCGCTGGCTTGAAGTCAGTACCGATGCTGTGGCCGATTGTGACTAAGGCGCATTGGGTGACCTCGGCAAACGGAATGCCGAGGATGTCGGCAGCGGCTTCTTCGTGCATGAGATGCAGGGTTGTCCACGCGGTTCCGAGACCACGTTCGCGAGCGGCGATCATGAAGCTCCATACACCTGGCAAGATCGAGCCCATGGTCGATGCGGTGACCATGTTGGGCATGCCCTCGAACCGCCCAGGCATGCACGGAATAAGCATTGCGGGCACTCGATGAAAGTTCTCTGCGAGATATGACGCTGAGTTCTGCACCCGGTTCTGCTGCGCGACTCGAGCGGTGTCGGCGCCGTCATAGGCGGTCGCTGCATTTCCGTCCATTGTTGTGTAGACATCCCAAGCCTGTCGGTACAGCTCGGCGAGCGCCGCCTTTTTGTCGGAGTCGGTGACCACGAGCCACTGCCATGCCTGGCTGTTGGATCCAGTGGGTGATTGCACAGCGGCTTCGAGGCACTCGACGATCAGTTCCTTTTCAAGTGGCTTGTCAAAGTCGAGACGCTTACGCACTGCTCGTGTGGTGTGCAGTGCGTGATCAACTGAAAGTCCGAGTGTTGCCATGATGTTCCCCCTGAGAGCGTTGTTCGAAGCGTAGTGATCTACGGTCATGCGATGAGCATTTGGGGCTTGGACCACATCAACATTGACACCGCGAAGCCAGACGAAACACTCGACTTCTACACCGAGTTATTGGGGCTCGAGAATCGGCCGCAGGAACGTCCGGCGTTCGACTTTCCCGGCGCATGGTTGTTTGCCGGAGACCGGGCGGTCATCCACTTGAACTTCCTCGATGAACCCAAACCGGCTACGACCGGTGCGTTTAACCACGTCGCATTCGAGGCTGACGGGTTCGGCGAGTTGACGGCAATGCTTGACGACCGAGGGGTTGAGTACCGATCCAGAGTACGGCCGGAGCTGGGGCTGACCCAGATATTTGTTACTGACCCGAATGGCATTCGAGTGGAATTGAACGTGCGAGAGCCGTAATGCGTTCAGGTCAGACTCTTCGGCGGACCTGAACGTGTCACTGCCGCGACTGTGCGGCCCTTAATCAGCTCAGCGCAGGTCGAACGCGATCTTGAACGCACCGCGGGAACCAGCTTCGGAAGCGTGTCTGATGGCTTGCTTGTACTGCGACAACGGGTACGTGGCCGTGACCATTCGGCCCAAGTTGCAGGCCTCGACGAGGTCGTGGGCCAGGTCAAAGGTGTGGGTGCGCGTGCCGTCGGCTAGTTCTTCGGTGCCATAGGCATAGGCGCCGACAAGTTCAGTCTCGCGATGCCACAAAGGAGCGAGGTCGACTTCGACGACGCCGGGCATTCCGCACACAACGACCCTGCCGCGTGGCCGGGTGATGGCGATGGCGTCGTCGAGCGACGAGGCGCTTCCGACCGCGTCGATGACAACATCGGCACCGCCTGACAGAACCGAGCCAATCATGCGACTCGCGGTCATGCGGCGAAGCGCCCTGCGGATCTCGCCTGGACCAACCACAAGGTCAGCGCCGAGCTCTGAAACGAGCGCTCGCTGTTCGGGGTACTTGGCAGTAGCAACGATTCGAGCAGTTGGTGCGTGGGTTCGCAACGCGGCAACAACGCAAGCGCCGATTGTTCCGGCGCCAAGCACCGCGACAATGCCGCCGTCAGGCACGTTGGCCTTGAGCGCGGCGTGGAGCCCCCCAGCTGCGGGTTCGATCATGAGCGCGTGTTCATCGGTCATCGAGTCAGGCACCACATGCAGTTGGCTCTCATGAGCGATCATCGACTCTGACCAGCCACCGCTTGTGCTTTCGCAACTGCCAGTCTGCAGACCGGGTTCGAGCTGGCCGCCAATGAGGTGGCCGTGGTCGAGGCCATCGGCCGGTGCAGCTCCGGGGTGTGGAGGATCTTCGCCGCGTGCTGCGTGCCCTAGCACGGCGTCGAGAACGATGCGGTTGCCGCTTTCGGTTGTGCCGACGACTTCGTGACCCATAACAAACGGGAACGAGACGAGCGCTTCGAAGTAGCGAGAAGTTGCGCCAGCGAGCGTAGACAGATCGCTTCCGCAGATACCCGACAGCCGGGGAGTGATGCGTTTGAAGTCGATGCCTGGAAGCTCAGGCTCGTCGATATCGGCCAGTCGCAGTGGTCCGGCGAGGGCACCGGCCGCGGGCGAGAACTTTGACGCGATCATGGCTGCGGCGTATCGGGATTCTCGTCGCTCGAACAGCAGCGCTTTCATGGCCCCGAGGGTAGTGATGGGGGGCAGGCTTGCGTCATTGGATCGGGCACACTGTCGGGGTGTCGATGATCGTCGAGGCCGCAACCGGCCGTGAGCGTCTTTCCGCCGTGCTACTTGAAGAAGATCCGCGCAACGCGTTGTGGCAACTTGTCGAGTCTGGCGATGCCGAGAAAATCATTCCTGAGCTGCCCGCGCTGGCGCTCGAACAGGACCCGATCCACAAGCACAAAGACGTGTTGGCCCACACGATCGCGGTGACATCGAAGACTCGTGCTGATCTGGTCCTTCGTCTCGCTGCGTTGTTTCACGACATTGGCAAACCTCGCACTCGGCGTATCGACGAACAAGGTGTGACCTTCCGTCATCACGAGGCCGTTGGGGCTCGCATGACCGAGAAGCGGCTGACCGAGCTTGAATACCCCGAGCAGGTCGTTAGCGATGTGACCGAACTCGTCAGGCTGAGCGGTCGATTCAAGGGCTATGCCGGCGGTTGGAGCGACTCAGCCGTGCGCCGTTACGCGCGAGATGCGGGACACCTACTGGGACTACTCAATGAACTTGTGCGCAGCGATTGCACGACGCGCAACCAGCGAAAACGCCTCGAGCTTCATCACCACGTCGATGATATTGAAGAGCGCATTATTGAACTCGCAGCCGAAGAACGTCGCAAGGCCGAACGCCCGCTTCTCGACGGAGCAGCAGTTATGGAACGTCTCGGTCTGGCGCCTGGGCGCGAGATCGGTCAAGCGTTGCGGTTCTTGCTTGAGCTGAAGCGGTCTGAACCCGACCTCGACGTGACTGCGACCGAAGCCCGCCTTGACGCGTGGTGGGCCGACTATTCGGGTTGATTTCTTGTGCCGGCTTACGTCGGCCGTCGCAGCGCTCCTAACATCGCACCAATGACGAGAACCGCAGACGAGATCTTTGGCGTAACAGGCCGTGTCGCCATCGTTACCGGAGCGTCAAGTGGCATTGGCGAACACATGGTGCGAGTGCTTGCTGCGGCTGGCATGCACGTCGTCGCTGCGGCCCGACGGGTCGATCGGCTCGATGAACTGGCAGCATCGACCGACGGCGTGGTCGCGCAACGGTGCGATGTAGGAATCGAAGCCGATATCGAAGCATTGATCGGTTGTGCCTATGACCGGTTCGGTCGACTTGACGTTGTCATCAACAACGCAGGAGTCAGCGATGCGCCGGCCAATGCTGAAACGGAAACGGCTGACGAATTCGCCCGCGTGGTCGATATCAATCTGAATTCGTGCTTCCTGGTAGCACGGTCCGCGGCACGCGAGATGATCGCTACGCAATCAGGTGGGTCGATTATCAACGTCGCGTCGGTGCATGGGTTGGTGGCATCAGCCCCGAACAACCAGGCGGCCTATGTCGCAAGCAAGAGCGGGCTGATCGGGTTGACCCGTGAGCTCGCAGGTCAATGGGCTCGACACAACATTCGGGTCAACTCGCTTGCGCCGGGGTATTTCCCGAGCGAACTCACCGAGCCGATGATGGATCCCGATGACCCGGCTATGGGCTATGGCTACATCACCAAACGCACGCCAATGCGGCGGCCGGGTGAGCTGCACGAACTCGACGGCGCACTGCTGCTGTTGGCGAGCGATGCTTCGAGCTATATGACCGGTCAAACGGTCACGGTCGATGGCGGTTGGACCGCTCAATAACAGCGGCTATCGATTGTCGGGCACCACATAGGTAGTCGTCGCGTGAGCGACGACCTTGGTCGGTTCAGCTCGCATGGTGAACTCGTGCGTAGCGTGGCTGAGCCGCCCAAACTTGGTTTGTCGTGACTCGATCATCAGATCGCTGCCGTGTGCCGGTCGAAGAAAGTTGATCGATAAATCCCATGTAAGCGCCATCGGCGTAATGCCGACTCGTGTGAACACGAGGATCCAGCCCACGACGTCAGCCATTGCCATCATGACCGGCCCGGGTATGAAGCCGCCAGGTCGGGTGTGGATGGCATTGGTGTCGATGTGACCACGCACCAGGTCTTGGGCAAGTTCATCGATCTGCACTGGCGGCCGGTCCATCTTGAGCGACTCGAAGAAGGTGTTCAGTTCGTCAAGCGACAGCGCTGATGGACCGGCCTCGCTCATGCGACGACCTTGTAGACCTCGAGGGTGAGCTGATCGCCTTCGGTGGCCCCAAAGGCAACGGCGGTTATGCCGTTGAGCCACTTGAAGGTCTCAGAACCGGTGCGGAATGTCAGTAGTTCTTGAATGCCATCGGGCCCGTTGATACCGGTTGCGTCGTAGGAAACCAGGTCCTTGCCCGACCCCATACGAGCTTTAATCAGCAGTTCGCCGAAGCCGTCAGACCGCAGGGTTACATAGTCGACGCCCTCGACCGGAAGCTCGCCGTCCCAGTGCGACGAGGTGGCGGTGCCCGTGAACGGCACGTCGAGGCGGGTACCTGCCCCAACGTCGCCAATCATGGCGTAGCTCAGGGTTGCCGTGACGGTCATGAGTGGTTCGAGTGAAGGCATTGAAGGCTCCGATTTGATTGAAGATTGGGTGGTATCAAGACACTACGAGCAACGAGACCGTCTTAAAAAACTGAAAAGCCGATCGGAATAGTCGGATTTAGAGTTCTTGTCGATAACGTGCAGCTACCGACGTAGCAAACACACCAGTAGCGGTGACCCGCTGCTGCAACGAAAGGAGACCACCGATGGCATTGCGTCTCGGCGACGAAGCACCAAACTTCACGGCCAACACCACCCAGGGAGAGATCAACTTCCACGAGTGGAAGGGCGACAGTTGGGCAATCTTGTTCTCGCACCCCAAAGACTTCACGCCGGTCTGTACGACGGAGCTGGGCTACACGGCCAAGCTGGCCGATCGATTTGCTGGCAAGAACACCAAGGTGCTCGCGGTCAGCGTTGATTCGGTCGAAGACCACAACGCATGGACCGGTGACATCGAAGAGACCCAGGGGGTGGCGGTCAACTTCCCCATCATCGGCGACACCTCGCGAGAGGTCGCCGAGCTCTACGACATGATCCATCCCAACGAGCTCGCAACTCTGACGGTGCGATCGGTGTTCATCGTGGGTCCTGACAACAAGGTCAAGCTCACGCTGACCTACCCGGCAAGCACGGGACGAAACTTCGATGAGATTGATCGGGTCCTTGACTCGCTTCAGCTCACCGCAGAGCGGCCGGTCGCGACACCAGTCAACTGGACTCCGGGCGACGACGTAATCATCTCGCCAGCCCTTTCTGACGAAGAGGCCACCGAGAAGTTTGGCGAGTTCGTTACCCACAAGCCATACCTGCGCACCACCACGCTGTAGAGCATCGGCGATGGTCGACTTCGCTGGATCTACCCCGGGCGAGGTCGTCTTGGCGACACCGTCTTGGCTACACCGTCTTGGCTAGCTGGTTCAGGACATGACGGGTGAGCCATGATGCACGACGAGTAGCCAGTCGGCGCCGTGTCGAGCAAACAGATTCGTCGCCGCGACGGTCCCCGTGCCCGATTCGCTGACGAGATTTTCATCAAGGGTTACCCACGCAAGTGGGCCCTCGATGGTCACTGACTCATTGGTGAGAATGAACTGATTGTGACCCGGTCCTGCGAGTATCCGAGTCCACGAATTTTCGACCGCAGACCAACCACGAAGAATGGGCCAGCCCGGGTGCACACAGGTGGCTCGGTCGGACTGCTCCCAGACCGCGCGCATCGCAGCGATATCACGTCCTTCGTGGGCGTCGTAGAAGCGTTGGTTGCTGCGCAGAACCGAAACAGCAACGTCGTCAGATGGGTTCATGGTCACAGTCTCGTCCGTCTGTGACCCAGACGCGAGGCGCGTCTCGACTCGAATGTCCGAAAACCGCCAGCATCGGAGTTCCTGATCGGGCACGATGGTCGGGTGGAAGCCAGGGCGCGCAGCGAAACGGATTTCGACGCAACCCACCGGGGAGCACTCGGATTCTCTGATGACGACCGTTGGCGTGCCGTCGAGAGCCGCGATCCACGCTTTGACGGCATGTTCATTGTCGGAGTTCGCACTACAGGGATCTATTGCCGCCCGAGTTGTCCCACGCCGGTACAGCCGCTTCGTCGAAACGTCGACTTCTACGTCACCGCGGCATCTGCGCAAAGGCAAGGTTTGCGAGCCTGTAAGCGCTGTCGCCCTGACGCTTCACCAGGTTCCCCCCAGTGGAACCTACGCCAAGACCTTGTTGGCCGAGCTATGCGCATGATCACCGACGGGTGCCTCGATTCTGTTTCGGTCAACGAGCTGGCCGGCTCGCTCGGCGTCACGCCGCGCCACCTGCGACGGGTCATGATCGACGAGGTTGGAGCTCCACCGATCGCTGTGGCCCGAGCCCACCGGGCACAGACGGCGCGCACCTTGATTGAAACTACCGACATGACATTCACTGATGTCACCTTTGCATCTGGCTTTCAGAGCCAACGCCAATTCAACGACACCGTCAAGGCTGTGTTTGCCGAGACACCGACGGAGCTGCGTGCCAAGAGCCGATCCGGCATCGCGGTTTCGAGCGGCGAGCTTCGGCTGCGCCTGGCCCATCGGCTTCCGATCGCAAGTGCCTACTTGCTTGGTTGGGCTGCTCACCGGTGTGTGGCCGGAGTAAGCCAGGTCGATGGTGAGACGTTGAGGACCGCGTTGCGTTTGCCCCATGGCGGCGGCACGGTCGAACTTCGTTTTGATGAAGGCTTCGTCGACTGCAGGTTGCGTCTTGACGAGGTGCGCGATGTCGGCGAAGCCGTGCGCCAATGTCGGGCCATGCTCGATCTTGATTGCGATCCGACTGCGATCGACGCTGCGCTCGGTGCTCTGAAACCGCTTCGCCCGCTCGTCAAGTCGCGACCAGGGTTGCGATCTCCAGGTTCGACCGACGGATTCGCGACGCTGGCGTTCGCCGTGCTCGGACAACAACGAAGCGTGGCGGCCGCCCGCACACTCGCGGGTCGAATCGTGGCGAGAGTTCGAGCTCACGCGGGCGCCGGCACCGAAGAGCTCGTTCCGTTTCCGTCACCCGAGGTGCTGGCTGAGACCGACCTTGGCGACCTTGGACTGACGACGCGGGGAATACACACTCTTCACGCGATCTCCCGTCAGTGGGCTGGTCGCACCAACGAACTGAGCCCGTCTGGTGACCGAAACTCGGTGCGCTCCGAGTTGCTCACGGTCTCCGGTATTGGGCCGTGGACGGCGGACTACGTGCTCATGCGGGTCATGGCCGATCCAGACATCTGGCTCGGCGGCGACCTGGTCGCTGCTCGGTCAGCAAACGCACTCGGTCTTCGCGCTGAGGAGTTGCGCCTGATCTCGCCTTGGCGCAGTTACGCCACTCATCACCTGTGGGCTACTTCGAACCCTGAATCTCTAAAGGACTGATCATGTTGTTCATCGTCGACTATCCATCACCGGTAGGCACGCTCGAACTGGTTGCCGAACCCGGCGCCCTGGTCGCCGTGCTCTGGCCCGACGAAGACGCCGCTCGGGTTCGATTTGCAACGGCCCCCGCTGCAGCCGATCCGTCAGATCAGAACCCTGCGACCGAGATACTGACCGCGACCGCGAGCCAACTCGACGAGTACTTCGCCGGAACGCGCCACGCATTTGACCTTTCGCTTGCACCGGTCGGAACCGAGTTCCAACGTGCCGTCTGGTGGTCGCTGGCCGAAATTCCGTACGGCACGACGTCGACCTATGGCGAACAGGCCCGTCAGATTGGTCGCCCCAGAGCCGTGCGAGCGGTCGGGGCTGCAAACGGTCGTAACCCGCTGTCGATCGTGCTTCCGTGCCATCGAATCGTGGGCGCCAACGGCAAGCTCACCGGGTTCGCCGGGGGTCTCGATACCAAACGCTGGCTGCTCGATCATGAGGCGCGGCACGTCGATGACTAACCTCGCTGTCGCCGACCGAAACGACACCGAGGAGCACACGTCATGGGCGAGAGCATTGGGCTAAGCGCAGAAGAAGTACTCACAACGACACGGTCGGTGCGCAAGCGCCTGGACCTGGAGCGCCCGGTCAGCCGCGAGACGATCACCGAATGCATCGAGATAGCGCACCAAGCTCCGACTGGGTCCAACGCCCAGGGTTGGTCATGGATGATCGTTGACGATCCGGAAAAGAAGAAGGTCATCGCTGATCACTACCGCGACGTCTACTACCCGTACCGAGAAGCAAGCTCGAAACTGAGCGATGATGCCCAGAGCATTCGCATCTCTGATTCGGCGAACCACCTCGCTGAAGTTCTGCACGACGTTCCAGCGCTCGTAATTCCGTTGCACCGAGGCCGACTCGAAGGAGCAGAGAGCTTTCGCCAGGCCGGCGCGTGGGGTTCGATTCTTCCGGCGGTGTGGAGTTTCATGATGGCGTTGCGAGCCAGGGGTATGGGATCAGCATGGACCACCTTGCACCTTCCTCGCGAAAAGGAAGTTGCGGAACTCTTGGGAATCGAATACAGCGAGTGGACCCAGGCCGGGCTCTTCCCTGTGGCCTATACCGTCGGCACCGACTTCAAGCTGGCGAAACGCAAGCCAGTCGAGAACTTTGTTCACTGGAATGAGTGGTAGCTCACGCACCACGCCCCGCGCTGACTGAGGACACCTGCTTCTATGCCGACCCGAATTGAACGTGGCACCGCGCTGCCGCTTGACCTGCTCGTCGACGAAGCCGTCTTCGATCTCGAGATGCGTCAACTGTGGGAACGCGACTGGGTGTTCGCCACATCGGTCGATGCCGTGGCTGATCCAGGTGATCATGTCGAGGTCAAAGTCGGACGCGAATCGGTCATTGTTGTACGCGGCGAGGATCTGGCGATTCGCGCCTTTGCCAATGCGTGCACGCATCGGGGCACGCCGTTAATCGACGGCCCAGGTTCGCTGAAGCGGTTCAGCTGTCCCTACCACGCCTGGACTTTTGATACCTGGGGTGCATTGTTGAGCGTGCCCTACACCCAGCCCGATGAAATTTGTAAGGACCAGCACGGGCTGCACGAATACCGAGCCGAGCAGTGGCAGGGGCTTGTCTTCGTCTGCCTCGACGACGAGGTCGAACCGTTGGCCGAACGGCTGTCGGTGATCGACCCGTACGTCCGGCCGCTCGCCCTTGACCGGCTGCACCACGACACAGCCAGCGAGTCAAGCGAGCTCTGGAAGACAAACTGGAAGTCAGCACACATTGCCGCGGTCGACTCGTACAGCCACTTTCGTGTACACGCAGAAACGATTGAACCGGTGAGCCCGACCGACGCGACTTACTACCTCGCGGGGTCAGCGGCTGCGACTGTGATGGGCGGGGAATCGTCGCAACGAGCCGATCATCTCGTGATTGCGATTCCGCCGTCGTTCGTCGCCGTTGCCTGGCCTGACACGCTGCTTTGGCGTTCTTGGAACCCTGCCGATGTGGGCCACACGAACGTGCGGGTGGGCATGGCCAGCGAACAGCCTGTGGCCGAGGGGTCTTCGGTGCATCTGCCGGGATGGGATGCTGCGTTTATCGACGAAGACCGAGCGATCTGTGAGCGAGTGCAACGCAACGCTCGTGCCCGGTTTACGCCGGGCCCCCTGATCGATCTTGAATCGGCCGTTGGCGACTTCCACGACTACCTCGCCTGGCGATTGGCGGACACTCCGCCGCCGCCTCCGGTGATCACTGCTGCTCCCGGCGATCGACCGGAACCTCTCTAGCGCGACCACTCGCCGTTTGACGGAACCTTTGGTAGAACGAGGCCATGAGCATCAAGGTTGACCTGTCCGAATTGGCTGCCGACGTGCAAGGACGAGGCGCCGGCTTCCTCGTGACAACCGGGCCAGATGGTCGACCACATACAACACAGGTCGTGTTCACCATCGATGGGCAGACACTGCGTGCCCCAGCAGGCCGCAAGACATGCCGCAACATCGCTGCACAACCGCTAGTCGCCCTACTGTGGCCGCCTGCGATGGCCGGCGACTACAACCTGATCATCGACGGCGACGCGACGGTCGTCGACCTTGATGACGACGGCAAGGGCTGGGCCGAGATTCAAGCCACGCATGCAATCTTGCACCGCAATGCCGATGGCGGCGGTAATGACTGCAAAGACGCCTAGAGGCCGCGCCCTAGAGGCCGCGCCCGAGGGTTAGGCCCGTGGGGGTAGATCAGTGGGGTTAGATCAGTGCCTGATACACCGCATTGCGCAGCGCCGGTCGAAGCGGGTAGGTGCTTGACGGCAGCAGTTGGGTCATGAAGATCGCTGTGATCTCGTGCAGAGGGTCGACCCAAAAAACGGTGCTCGCTGCTCCGCCCCAGGCGAACTCGCCACGCGCTGACAGACAGCTCATTGCCGACGGGGCCTCGACGGTCGAGAAGCCGAGCCCGAATCCTTGTCCCTGCATCGAGACTTCGGAGAACAAGGACTGTCCAAGGTCGTTGAGAAGCTTGCCCCCGGGAAGATGGTTGCTCGCCATGTATTCCAGCGTGTGGCGTCCGATGATTCGTTGCCCGTTGCCCATGCCGCCGGCGCGCAACATCGAACAGAACTTCTGGTAGTCGTCGATGGTGCCGACAAGTCCGCCGCCGCCGCTGAGAAATGCGGGCGGCCGCAGGTACGAGCTCGCCGCGAACTTGTCTATTCGTGTGAGATCGCCCGTCGGTAGGCAGGCGTACAGAGACGTGAAGCGATCAGCGGCCTGCTCCGGCACACTGAATCCGGTGTCGGTCATACCGAGCGGCTCGAGTACCCGCTCGCTCATTGCCTGGGCGAGCGTCTGACCAGTGACTGCCTCGATTACGGCTCCGCATACGTCGGTCGACATCGAATAGTTCCACGACGTTCCCGGGTCGAAAAGCAGCGGCTCTTGGCCGATGCGGCGGATGCCTTCTTGTAGCGAGTAGTCAGGCGTGGTGAAGTCGCCAAGACCTTGTCGGCGATAGCGTTCGTCGAGCGCGTTTTGCTGCATGAATCCGTAGGTCAAGCCAGAGGTGTGGCTCAGCAGGTCGCGCAGCATGATCGAACGTGATGCTGGGCGCGTTTCGGGTTCATCGGCGGTGCCGCCGGTCATCACGGTCGGGTTGGCCATGTCAGGAAGGTGCTTTTCGACCGCGTCATCGAGTAGCAGGCGGCCTTCTTCGAAGAGCTGCATGAGCACGATCGAGGTGATGGGCTTGGTCATCGAGTAGATGCGAAACACACTGTCGTGAGCGATTGGTCGTTGCTCTTCGACGTCGGCCCAGCCGTATGCGTCTTGATACACAACGCCCGATGCATCGGCAATTTGAACGACAGAACACGGCAGCTTGCCGCCGTCTACATAGCGACGGCCAACAGCACCGATGTGATCAAGTCGAGATTCGTCAAATGAAGCCATGCCCTGATCGTTTCACAGTCGTGGCAATGCCGGTGGCATTGCAGTCGACGATATGGCGGTTTACGTCGGCCACCCCGATTGATAGCTACCCGCGCGGTCAGCTCTAAATGTCGGCTCTGTTTCAGCCACGGGTCTCAGCAGTGCGAGACTGTTGACATGGCACGCGAATTCACCATGCCCAAGCTCGGGCTTACCATGACCGACGGAACCATCCGTGAGTGGTTGGTCCCCGAGGGCACAGACGTCACTCCTGGCGAAGCCGTTCTTGTTATTGAGACAGACAAGGTCGAGACCGAGGTCGAAGCGCGTGAATCTGGCCGTTTCGTGCCGACCGCCACGATCGGCGAGAATTACGAGTGCGGCGCGATTATCGGTTGGCTACTCGAGCCAGGCGAATCTGTTCCCGCTGCCACCCAGGTAGTGCCGACAACCGCGGTCTCAGGTGCCCCCATCGCTGCTGTCGCAGATCAGGTCGTTGCTCCCGGTGCGACAACGGACGGCGCATTAGTGGCAAGTTCCGCGGGGAATACTGTTGCAGCTCGCGGTGAACGCGGCCGCATTCTCGCTTCTCCCCGGGCGCGAGCCGCGGCGAACGAGCTGGGACTCAACTTGGAATCGATCGCAGGTACAGGCCCAGGCGGCCGCATTGTGCAACCTGATGTCATCGCCCACTCAGCGTCAACCACACGAACCGCTTCGGTGGCGGTTGCAGCGCAGCGCGCTGCACCGACCAGTGCCAGTGCCAGTGCCAGTTCCGGCGCCAGCGCGACCGTGAGCGCGGGCAGCGGAGCGCGCATGCTCGCCGATCTATTGGGGGTCGATCTGGCGCTCGTCGAACCATCGTCGCCGGGAGCACGAGTCAGTCGTGAAGACGTCGCAGGCTGGGTTCGGGCTCGTCTACATCAAGGCGCAACCCCAGAGACAGTGAGCCCGGCGTCGGCGGGTTCAGCCGAGACATCAGTGGTGGCGCCTGATGGGTCCGGTGCCGCACCGTTGGCAAGTGCTCCGTCGATCACTGAGGCGCCGTTGTTACAGACTCCGACTACGTCAGTTCCGATGACCGGCATGCGTGGCGTGATCGCTCAACGCATGCACGGGTCGTTGGCAGAGATGGCCCAGCTAACCCTGAGCATCGATGCAGATATGACTGCGGTTGAGGCCGAGCGGGCGCGGCTGACCGCCCTCGACCAGACTGTTCCGGGGTTTACCGCTTGGGTTGTGGCCGCAGTCGCCCGCTCGCTAGCCGACCACCCGTATGTCAACAGCCAGATTGTTGATGGTGCAGTCGCGTACCTACCCGAAGTCAATATCGGCATCGCCGTCGCGCTTGAAGACGGATTGATCGTGCCGGTGGTTCACCTGGCCAACGAGCAATCAGTTGTGAGGCTGCACGAGGCGGTCGCCGATGTTGCTGCACGGGCTCGCGAAGGCAAGTTGGGACTCAGCGATCTTGAGGGCGGGACGTTCTCTGTGACCGCACTCGGCATGTACGGCGTTGACATGTTCACCCCGGTAATCAATCCGCCGAACACTGCAATCCTGGGAGTCGGACGCTTGCGCACCGATACCGCCTGGAGCAACGGCAAACCATCGCCTGTGACCTTGCTGACCTTAAGCCTGACGTGGGATCACCGGGCCTTTGACGGCGCACCTGCAGCCGAGTTCGCCCAGTCAGTTGTGCGATACCTCGAGGACCCGGCGAAACTCGCATAGTGACTGCTGCTGTCCCATCGTTCGCAGCGCTTCTCGCACAGCCCAGCGTCGAAGAAGTGTGCGTGCTCCGCTCGCCGACGCTCGGGTTCATGGCGTACCACGGTGGCCGACTCGAAAAGGTCACCGATGTGATCGCCGAAGAGGCAGCCCGACGGTCGAACTGTTCCTACTACGGCGTACTGCAGACGGCGGACACCGTCGTGCATTTGCCGTCAAAGACAGTCGACCCGGCATCGTCACCAGAGTTGAGGTCGTTCGTCGAGCACGTCGATGCAGTAGTCACCATTCACGGATTCGGGCGTAAGCGACTATGGCACGCGTTGCTTCTCGGTGGCCAAAACCGAGAACTGGCCGCAGTCGTGGCGCAGGATCTTCGTCGTCGGCTTCCTGACTACGACATCATCGAAAATGTGCTGGACCTACCCAAAGAACTCGCTGGCATGCACGAAGCCAACCCGGTCAATCTGCCTACTGGGGCAGGAGTGCAGATCGAGCTTCCGCCCACGGTGCGGTGGAACCGAGCCGGCCGACATTGGAGTGACCGCGGTGAGATGGGGCGCGCGCCGCAGGTGCAAGCTCTGATCGACGGTCTCGTCGACGCGGCAAACTCCTGGGGCGAACTCACGCGCGGCTGAGGTCTCCGCCAACCCCAACCGGTGGCGTGTCGCGCTGACGGCGGACCCGGAACCAGACGGTCCAGGCAATGGCCGCGATTATGAGAACCTCGCCGAGAACAGCCCAACGAATCGGATCGGTGAACCAATTGCCGAGTCGTTCCGGAAGGTCACCAATGGTGCGGATCACCGGCAAGATGAACAAGTTGGCGCCTTGCCAAGCGAACTCCGCCAACCCCCACGCGACGATGAGTCCGGTGCCAGCGATGGCCTTGGTGGGCTTGTCGAGATTGCCCCAGAGTGCTCGAACAAGTGCAGCGCCGATGATCAACAGCAAGCCAACGCCGAGTCTGGTGGCGCCGGTTTCCTGAATCCAGATGGTGACCTCGGTCTGCATGTTCTCAAAGAACGTCACCAGACGATTCGACGTGATGTTGCCGCGGAAGATCTGAATTTCCCACCAGCCGTACACGATCAGGTACGCACCAGAGAGTGCAAGGAGTACTCCCGAGATGCGGTTGACCCAGGGCAATACCTTGCGCATGTTCGTGGCAATCGAGGTGCGAGCCATCGCCAAACCAATGGTGAGGGTCATGATCACCGCGCCCATTCCCACGGCGTAAGCAATGAAGACGAGCACGCCATCGAAATAGCCATCGGCGGTAAAGACATTGGTGACGTTGGCGATGAACAGAGGCAGTGTGCAGCCGAGAGATACAACTGCGTAGCTCACACCAAACAAGAACATCGACTTCATCTCGCCTGAGTCGCCACCCTTTTCAAGTCGGGGGGTCGCGATCTTTGGTTCGAAGCCTCGGAGCATGGCCAGGCCAAGCGGAATCAACAAGAATCCCAAGCCAAAGGTCACGTACGGCGTGTAGCGGGTGATGGGGACGCCTTTGAGCAGGCTGGTGGTCATCAGTCCGACAGCGCCAAACACGGCGATGAAGCCGGCTGTGAGCGCAAACCCAACTTTGAGAGCTCGCAGCACGTTGCGGGTCGAGCTGGTGTCATCGGCGCTGTTTGTCCCGAGAAAGAACGACACATAGACGGGCAACATCGCGAACCCACATGGATTAAACGCCGCCACCAGGCCAAGTGTGAACGGAAACGCAAGATCGGCGTCAAACATCGAGACTCCCAGGGGCTATGTGGCGATCGATGAGAATGCGGAGTTCCTCGCCCGTGAGAACTCCAGACCAGGTGAACACTGGCTGCCCGGTTTCGTTCAAGAACACCGTCGTGGGCATGACAAAGCCCCTATACGCACGAAAGACTGCGGAGTCTGGATCTTCGACAAGCGGGTAACTGACGCCCGTTTGGTCAGCGAGCCGGTCGGCTTCGGTGCGAATGTCAGCCACGTTCACGCCCACGAATGAGACGCGATCGCCGATCGCCTGATAAACCGACTCGAACTCAGGCATTTCGGCCACGCACGGAGGGCAGTTACTGGCCCAGAAGTTAACGACCGTTGGTTCACCGGCGAAATCTGCGGTCGACCCGGGCGTTCCGTCGAACCAGGTGAAATCCACAACGTCAGGTGCAGGTGCAGCGTCGGCGTCGTCAACCGCGTCGGCGTCGGTGGCTTCAACCGGGGCATCGCCGTCGAGAACATCTGGCGGTTTGACGAGCACGCCGCCATCGTTGGTCGCTATGGCTACGGGTTCATCGCTGGCACAGCTCGAGGCGACGATCAGCAACGTTAACAACACCGCCAATACTGGGCGAATGCGACTGTTGTTCGGTTTGCAGCGCCGGGGGGTATGTGTCATGTCGTCTCATTCCATCATGCGCCGACCGTGTACGGCAGGCAGGAGCTCGATTGACAGTCACAAACCCCCCGGCATCGCTGCTGCATTCCTTACCGAACAAGAAACAGTTCGTTTTAGGAATGCAGAGTTTGGCCAGTGAGCGAGAAAAGATCCATACGCAGCTGCAGCTCGTCAAAGCGGCGCCACAACTTGTACAGAGATCTGTTGCAGGCTCAGGCGGTGCGTAGCAACGGCACGAGACGCTCGGGAACAGCGATGATCGGGAAGTCATCCTCGGGCCGAGCGACCTTTGGCGGGCGGCCGCGACGGCGCTTGGCGGTAAGAACCCGTCCGTTGAGGAACAGCTGCCCACCCCAGACGCCAAACGGCTCGTGACGCTCTAGCGCGCCTTCGAGGCACTCGGCTATCACAGGGCAGCTCTCACAGACCCGTTTGGCTGTCGCAATGTCTTGCAGCTCTTCGCTAAAGAACGTCGCCGCCAAAGTGCCGTTGATCGTGCCGCAGCTTGCCTGTGCTCGCCACGGCTCAAAGCCGGTTTCCTGGTCGGTGTCGATGGAAATGGTGGAGACCATGAGGTTTCTCTTCCAGTGAAAGTGGTTGTTGGGTCGGGGACAGGGACAGTGGTGGGTCGGGGCAAAAGCAACAAAGCCGCCGGAATCAGTGATCCGGCGGCTTCAGAAGTGAGTGTTGCGTTCCTTTTAGGTACGCATCTCCTGGAGCCGCCGTTCATAACCGTTATGAATCGTGCACGTGGCAAGGGCGGGGACGAACGGCTTGTCAGACCAAACAAACATCGCCTTGGTCGCCATATCGGTCACAGTTGGCCGATTTTGGGCAAGGCGACCCTGGGTCGATGCACCGGCGAGCACGCGCGCAACCGAACGCTGCGGGCGCTCGGTTCGTGTGCATAGCTGGGTGCTCATGGCGAACTCCGGGTCGGTCGGGACAAGGACCAGCGAACAAGGTTTCGCTAGGATTGTCAAATGATTATTCGATATTGGCTGTGTCGTGAGACGCACTAGCTAGCTACACGGGCTCAAAATCGTTGAGATGTCAGCCTTTTTAAGCAGCTGCGATATGAGTTTTTTCCACATCGATTTCTTAGTGGAAGTGCATCAGCCCATCGGACCACGTGGTCGTCAACTCACCTGCGTCGCGAAGGTGGACGAGGTGTGCATACGTTTCGCTCGCTGCCATGTCGCCCCACGAACGCTCGCGAAAGAGGTGCTTCATGTATTCCTCGACCGACGCTGGTTCACCGTTATTGTTCAACGATCGAATCTCATCAAGTCGACCATCATGGTGAGCGCAGATCGAGTCTGCTCGACCGTAGAGGTCATCGAATGGATCACCGTGAGCGGGGAGCGCGAGCGTGACATCGGTGAATTCGTGCATGCGTTGCAGAGAGTCAAAGAAGTGGCCGAGAGGCCCGTTGGGCGCCGCAAACCCACTGATGTGCGGCGTGATCGTCGGCAGCACATGGTCACCGGTGATCATCAAGCCTGCGTCGGCGTCGTACAGACAGACGTGGTCGGCGGTGTGGCCGGGCGTGTGCACGGTCACCCATTCGCGTCGGGCAAGCGTGATTGTGTTGCCGTCGTCTAGTGCATGATCGATCGCCGGCGTCTCGAAATCTTCGACGCCGAGTTTTTGCCAATGCTCGATGATCTCTGCGGGTGGCTGTGACCACGTTCCCCAGGGTGTCCAATGGCCGAGCGGTCCGTCGTTTGGCGGGATTCGCTGTTCGATGTCGTCAGGGGCCATGAACTCGCTGACATCGTGCAGCTCGGGCTTGCTTCGCCAGTGAGCAAGGCTCGAATGCCCGACAATGCGGGCGCCAGCCTCTTCGCGTAGACGCTCGGCGCCGCCGTAGTGATCAAAGTGTGAGTGGGTAACGATCACCGTGTGCACATCGCTCACCCGGTAGTGCGCTCGCTTGAGGCGATCGACGAGGGCATTCCACGAGTCTTCACCGGGCAGGCCGGGGTCGACGAGGGCAACGCCGTCGCCGTCTTGGAGCATGTAGCAATTCACGTGCCCCAGGCCTGGCAGATTGATTGGCAGTTCTGATCGCAGTACACCGGGCGCAAGTTCGGTTACGTCTGTGGTTGCTTTGCGCTTCTCGGACCTCGGTGCGCCTTGGTGCGCTTCTGTGCTCATTCTCCTGCTTCGGTTGCCCGATCGACGAACACCGCGCCTCGCCAGTAGCGGAGTTCTTCGAGGCTTTCCCGAATGTCATCGAGGGCCCGGTGGCCGCCGTCTTTGGCAGGCATGTCAGCAAGAGCTCGCGGGTACCAACGTCGCCCGAGTTCCTTGATTGTCGAAACATCGACCGAGCGGTAATGCAGGTATTCCTCGATCTCGGGCAGATACGCGGCGAGGAAGCGGCGGTCGGTTCCGATCGAATTGCCGCAAAGGGGAACTGATCGAGCCTTGGGAATGTGGGCCCGAAGGAACTCCATTGTCTCGCGGCCTGCCTGCTCGAGTGAAACGTCGGAAGCTCGGATCTGTTCGAGGAGTCCACTGTGGGTGTGCATATTGACGACAAAGTCGTCCATCTCGGCCAGTTCGGGTTCGGTGGCATGCACAACAATGTCGGGCCCCTCGGCCACGATGTTGAGTTCGTCATCGGTGATGATCGTTGCAATTTCGACAATGACGTGTCGACCAGGGTCGAGGCCGGTCATTTCAAGGTCCATCCAGGCGAGCACCGGGTCACCGTACCCGCCGCTGTTGGCTGCGTCCCAGTCCGTTAGCGTGAATGGGTGCTCTCGATTCCGCTGAAACGCCTTGACCCCGAACTTGAACTTCCGTCTCATGCCTCGGTTGGCGACGCTGGCATCGACCTGCGCGCTGCAGAGTCGTTGACGCTCGCTGCCGGTGGTGCACGAGCGCTCGTTGCGACGGGGTTCGCCATCGCGATTCCTGTGGGCTACGCCGGTTTTGTGCAGCCGCGAAGTGGGTTGGCGCTCAAACACGGCGTCACTGTGTTGAACACTCCGGGTCTGATCGACAGCGGCTATCGGGGTGAGCTCAAAGTATTGCTAATCAATACCGACCCGACTGCAGCATTTGAGGTTGTCCGCGGGGAGCGGGTTGCCCAACTCGTCATTCAACCGTATGCGACCGTTGAGTTCGTCGAAGTCGACGAGCTTGATGACTCAGAACGCGGTGTCGGCGGCTTCGGGTCAACCGGTCGCAAGTAGCGCTCTCTTGAGTCTGCTTATTGACACGCCGCGTTGGCGTTGGCGCGGCCGACTATGGGCTCACTTGATCAGCGATACGTCAGCTGATGAGCTTCACGGTTTCGCTCGCTTGATTGGCTTGCGGTACATGTCGTTTGGTCTCGATCACTACGACGTGCCAGAAGAGTTGTGGCCAGCCGCTTGTGAGGTCGCCACGTTGGTTGACCCGCGAGACATCGTGCGCTCGTTGCGGTTGAGCGGTCTGCGAGTGCCTGGTGGTAAGGCCCAGAAGCATTGGGTGCGGCGCGAGGGGTTGCCGCCGGGTGGCGATCCCGCGTTGAGGGGTTGGACCGACCAGGTACTGCGAGCTGAAGCCGATCTCGAGGTTGAAGTGCTGAGCCGGCCAGGCGAACTGGTTGTCCTCGCTATTGGTCAGCGCCCGGCTGACCGGGTCATACAACGCCTACAGCTCGCTGCGCTAGGGCCCTCAACAACCGTTGTCACCGAGCCATCAACGCTGGATCCGCGATGGTCAATGGAACTTGTGGCGTCGGTGCCGGTTAGCAGCTAGAGCGGTCGACCACACCGACCCGGCCAGCGCGATACGAGGCAACACGGTTATCGACGACTTCGAAGATCAGTCGATAATCCTTGTCGCCGTCGTCAGTTGGGGTGAAGGTTGCAGTCACGGAACCATTCGCGTTGTTTGTGGTGGTGAGGCGATCACCGAGTTGGGTTTGAAGCTCTTCGAGTGTGTTGCCAACGCCAAATTTTGATGGTGTTCGGATCTCAGGGTGGGCAATGTCGACCGCCTCGATTCGCCCATTGACGACCCATAGCGTTATGCGATCGGGTCCGTCAATCGGTGTCACGAGGTAACAATCCGAATCATCGTTGGGCTCGCCGACCCATTCGGTCGACGCTGCTTCGGCTGCTTCGGCTGCCTGCATGCCGAAGAACACTTCGTCGATGCCTACCGTTGTAACCCGCGATGAGTTCGTGAACGCTCCCTCAAGAATGATTACCGCGGGTGTTGGCGCATCGAGCGGAAGCGCAGTCGCCGTCGGTAGTGAGGTCGCTGAGGGCAGCGGACTACTCGTGGGCACGGAGACCTGTGTTCGGGTTGGCCTTGGAGTCGATGTTTCCGCAACCACCTCAGCTGTCTCGGCTTCGGACGTGGTCAAGGTGTCATCAGACCCGCCGCACGCCGCCGCGATGGCGGCGACTGTCACGACCGCGCTCGCCGCTGCGATCCATCGCGCTCGGCGACGAGACGACGCTGTGTTTGCTGGGACGGGCTCGGGGATCACAGCAAAACGCTAGGGCATAGCCCGCTGTGACAGGCGGCACCCCCTCAAGACGGTGCGCGCACCCCTCCGCCTATTGTCGACCGGGCTCTTCTACGCTCACCGGCGTGTCACGACCATCGACCAGCTTCCCCAGAGCGCAGGTGCGCTCCCGGTTTGCTTTCGTTGCGTTGGGGCGAGCTCTGCGTTCGCTGTCGTTGGCGGCTTGTGGGTTGCTTGTGTTCGCAGCCTCATGCGCGGGGAGTTCTTCTGGCTCTGAGCCAGAGCTGGAGTCAGCATCGGCACCAGGCCCCGAACGAGGGGTGGAGCCGACGGCTGTGCCGACCACGGCACCTGTGGTGGTCACGGCTACGCCGACATCAACGGTTGGAATCGAGCCAACAATCGAGACCGCAATGCCAGAGCCTGACCTCTTGGCGTGCCTGACTCCTCGCCATCAGGCAGCTCAGCTGCTCTTGGCCCTGGTGACAGAGCCGGAGCTCATCGCTGCTGCAGACATTGCAGCAGTCGGTGACCTTGGCGGAATCGGCCTTCTCGGTACACCGGGGGCAGGTCTGGCTGAGGGGCTTGCAGCCTTGCAGGATCGTTCGTTCGCGCACGTGCTTGTCGCGAGCGACGAAGAAGGCGGTTCCGTTCAACGGCTCGACGCGGTGTTAGGAGCGATGCCCTCGGCGAAGACGATGGCAACCACGATGTCGACCGAGCAAGTGGAGCAGATGTGGTTCGACTATGCGACTCGTGCCTCGAATCTTGGCATTGATGTTTTCTTCGGTCCAGTTCTCGATGTCGGAAGCGCACCGGGAATTCTCAGCCGCTCCTTTGGCGATACCCCCGACATCGTTGCCGACTTCGCCGGAGCAGTTGCATCGGGACTGGTTCGTGCAGGCATCACCCCGGTGTTCAAGCACTTTCCTGGACACGGTCGAGCGTCTGCGGATTCGCATCTTGAACTCCCGTCGACTCCCGCGATCGACGAAGTCCGCAAATGGGACCTTGTGCCATATCAAACCCTGCTGGAACGGCCAGAGCTAATTGCAGAGTCAGCCGTCATGATCGGCCACCTCTCCGTGCCAGGATTGAGCGACGGCGAACCAACGAGCCTTTCGCGAGAAACTGTCGATGGACTACTCAGAACAGAACTCGGTTTCGATGGGTTGGTATTTACCGATGCCATCAATATGGGTGCCATCGTGAACAGCTACGGCACGGTGCAGGCCGCTGAACGTTCGCTTCGAGCCGGATCTGACATCGTGATTCTGGGCGCCCTATCTGATGTTGGGCCAGTTCTTGACCACCTGACGCGGGTGATGCAAGACGACGTCGAGTTTGCTGATCTTGTTGCCCAACGGGCGTTGCGGGTACTTGCGACCAAAGACCAGAGTGATCTGTGCGATGGCGTCGTTGATTCCTGACGGATTCAAGGTGTTGCTCAGCGTGTAAACCACATGACGATCATCACCACGAAGCAGATGGCGGCCACTGAAAAGTAAAATGCCGTGAGCAGGTCGGGGCCACTGGACTTCTCTACCGGCTTTGTTTCGGCCGTGAACGCACCCTGTCGTGGTTTTACGTGCGTTGAAGGTGCACTTGACCTCGCGAATGTCGACGGCTTCTGCTCGCGCTTGTCGGTCGCGATCGCGGACATAAATGCTGCCTGCTGCTCATTGGGCAGCTCAGCGTCGTGGTCTTCTTCGTCGTCATCATCGGCCGGCGCATCGTCTTCGTCGTCGTCTTGTTCTTCGTCGTCGCCGTGCTCATCATCGGCCGGCGCGTCGTCGTCGCGAGCGTCTAAGTCTTCGTCTTCATCCGGTGCGGCTTCGACGTCGTCTTCGCCCGGTGTGTCTTCGTCTGGTGCGTCTTCTTCTTCGGGCGCGTCTTCTTCTTCGTCGTCGTCTTCGTCGTCATGATCGGCGGGTGCGTCGTCGTCATGATCGGCGGGTGCGTCGTCGTCTTCGCTCTCGGCCGGCGCGTGGTCGCCCGGTTCGTCGTCTCGATCCAGGTCGCTTGGCTTGGTTTCGACGCCTGTGCCCTCATCTTCATCGCCGTCGACAAGATCGACATCTTTTTCGGTGTTGTCTGATTTGCCTTCAAACGAGTCGTCGTGATCATCGGCCTGATTCCGGTCAGCGTCAGAGCCACTCGACGAACGCTTGTCTTCGTCGTCGGCTGAGACTGGCTCATCGGCAGCGGGTGAGCGGGTAGTTGATGCGTCAACGAGCGCTCCGAAAGGACCAGCAGAACGTTTGGTTTGTGCCGTTCGAGTCTTCTTCTTTTTCGTGTTCTTGGTTGCCCACGTTTTCACGACGCCAACAAATTCGCGTATCGCCATCTCAGACAAATTTGAATCGCCAGCCGCCTCGGTGGCAAAGGAGTCGATGGCGTCGATATCCAGATCGGCGATTGCTACAGACCCGTGCTCAGAATCGGATGCGGCTAGCCCGATCCCCAAGATGTCGCGCCTCGTCGCGGCCGAAAGCCCCGAGCGGTGTTTCGCAGCCCACGCGTCGATTGCTTCGGACAGGTTCATAGTGCTCCCAGTTGGCCATCGTCGATCTTAGACGGTCGATCGACTGGGCTGGGCCCGCTCGCCATGCGATGTCGCTTTGGCAGTATCACGCTGTACCGCTGATAGGACGTTATTCGAACCGTGATGGCCTGAGTCGGTCGTCGCCACATCCAGCTTCCGTCTGGCGACGCGTCATAGCTTGACTCAGAACGTGCGGGCATTCCGCAAGCAAAGTAGTGGTCTCTCGATGGAGAGGTGAATTCTCCCTCGCGGTCGTGTCATCTCTGCGACTATTGGGTAGGAGACCACGATGGCTATTGACCACTTGTTCCTAGACCCACTGTCGACGCTCGGCGCGGAAGGCCTCGTCGGTTGGCTGAATGCTCGCGAGAAGTCGTGGTCTGACGATGAGTTCCTCAATCCAGACCCAGAGGATGCCGCCATCGTTTCGGCACTCGTCATGGGTCTTAAGCTCACGAATTTCCCCCGCCCGAACAACGATTCAGTCTCTGAAGCGGTCGTTGACCTCTGGGAGCGACTCACCAAGGATGCCTTGGTACGGGCCCGTGCAGCGCGAAACCTATGCCTAACAAAGTCGAGCGCAAGCTACTTTGAGTCCTCTCGGCTCAGTATCCGCTTATCGAGCGAAATAGCCTCCCGCTCGACGAGCGCAGACCCGCGTCAGCGATCGACAGCTGCTGAGGAAGCCCTCGAACTGGCGCTATCGCTTGGTTCCACCGACGTGTTGGATGAACTCATCGAGTTGCACTGGCAACTCGTTGAGGAGTTCAAGACCGCCAGTGACGGGCACGATCCTGCCTGCTTCGATCTAGCAGGATGCTGAATTTGGGCCCGCAGCCGCGAAACGCCCGAAATCCTCGCTTTCGAGGACCGTGCGATTGCAACGTTCTCAATCGCGGAATAAGCCGAAATTGATCCGCAAGTTCGTTTTACGGCATCCTGCTAGCGATGAATCCAGTCGCTGCAAAGCAAGGCAACCGAATCACCACCTTGGCTACTCCACAAGCTCCACCCGAGCCCCCGCCGGAAGCAGCTCGGCAAGCTCCTCCAGCTCCGAGCTACGAATCCAGATCGAAGAGCCCTTGGCGTCCGGTGGCAAGCTCGCTCGTGCATCCTCAACGCTCGCGCCGTCGTTAAGGCCTCGAATGCCAAGGACTGGCTGGAAATCGATGCCTTCGACATCTACCAGGGTGACCGATAGCCCAAGAATTGAGGGACTGAAGAATTCCCGGGTGCCTTGTTCTGCCATGCCCGCGATTGACCCAATGACCAGTGGAACATGTGCCAAGCGTCGTTCCGGCTCACTCAGATCATCGGCACTCCAGATGATTTCACCATCGCTCCAGACACTGAGTACGCCAGCCGACCGCTGAATCTCCAACACCACGTCGGTTGAGAAGAGTTCGCCGCTTGCGGTCCGCACCCATCCGGTCTGGCCGTTCGGCTCAAGCCACGGCAACAGCACTTCCACCCATTCGTCCTGTGGCGATCCGGTCACCACCAACAGGTCACGGACGCTGTCAAGCATCCACGGATGAATGTCAAGTCGGTCGGCTTCCTCACCTGTCGGTTGACCGAACGGTTCCCAGTGTTCGGTGCCTGTGAAGTGGATCGTCCAGTTCACTCCAGACACACCCGCCTTGGCATCAGCCAAGGTGAGCACGTTCAGAGGCTCTGGTGTCGGGGTCGGCACTGGTGTCGCTGTCGGTTCTGGTACTTCGTTTGGCACAGCCGTTGCGATCGGTGCCGTGGTCGCCACAGGCTCGGTCTCGGCTTCCGTCTCGGTGTCGCCGTCTCCCGCAGGGTCTTTGTTGGCGCCCAACGAGATGCCAGGTTCGTCGTCGGTCGCCGTGCTCGCTTTGCTTGTCGTGTCGCTCTCGGCTGTCCCGCTCGATCCACAAGCCGCTGCGATGAGCATGAGTGCTGCGAGGGTCACAAGCAGCCGTGGGAGTGGTCTCTGCTCTGTCTTCTCATGCATCGAAGAGATAGTAGACCGTTTATCTATAGCCCGTTGTTTCGGCGTCACCTCCAAGTCGATCATGACTTGTTGATGACCCAGCCCATCTGCAAAGAAGCCGCCCAGTTCGAAAAGAACATCAGAGCCAGAAGAAAAGAAGCAGGCTTCAGCCAGGGCATCGTCTATGACGGCAACCACGAACCGCTCGTCGACCTAAATACTTGGAACCAGGTTCAAGAACTTCTTCGCAAACAGCAGCACTACCTCAAGGGCACCATCTTCTGCGGCGAATGCGGGTCCCGCCTGTCCCACAGCCGCTCCCGATCGGGTGAGATCTACGACTACTTCTACTTCATGTGCGTGGGCAGGCACCAGAAACGAACTGATTGCCGTCTTCGATCAGTCGGCCAAGATTTCGTCGAATGGTGGATCGAACAGTGGTACGACAGGTTCCGACTTTCAGACGCCCTCGTTGGCGGACTCCGCAGCTACATCCTCGATGAACTCGATGAACTCGATGCCGTCGGAGACGAAGCCAAGAGCCAGGGCAAAGCCCAAAGCTCACGCCGGCACGTTTGGTCATGCAGCAAGAGAAGCTGCTACAAGCCCACTATGCCGATGCCGTACCGCTCGAACTCATGAAGAGTGAGCAGAAGCGCATCAGCGCCGAACTTGAAGCCATTGACCGTCAACTCTCCAGCGCCCATCATGGTCATGCTCTGGTTGTCGCCAATCTGGAAGCAGCTCTCGAATTCACAACCCAAGTCGGAGCCGCTTGCCAGACCGCCAACGACAAGACTCGACGTCAGATGAACCAGGCCATCTTGAAACGAGTCGAGATAGGGGAGGACGGCATCACTGCACTCTCGTTCACGGAGCTGTTTGAGACGATGCTCGACCCCGACTTCTTGCGAGACGCCGTTCAGTCGTCGAGTCTCACGGCCGACAGGGCCACCGCCGAGGTCGGCCGGCGAGAAGAAGGCCTCACCCTCGAAGATGTCGACCGCCTCTGGGAAATGGTCGTCCGCCAATACGAACAAACCCCCGACGCTGCTGTCGGAGGTTTGAAAGAACGTCGCTTGGTACCCCCGGTGGGATTCGAACCCACGACCAATGGATTAAAAGTCCACTGCGCTAACCAGACTGCGCCACGGAGGCGAAGTGATGGTACCGGTGCGCGGGCCGCTTCGGTAGGGTCCAACGGTGCATGATTCACAGGAAGCCGGTGCGCCAGTGCCAGTGCCGTCTTCGTCGGCAACCGACCACCTCAGTCGCCTGCCAGATGCCGAGTGGCTCGACACGGTTGAAGCCGAGGTTGACGATGTCGAACGCGTGCTGAAATGCCTGGCACGCGACACGGCGAAAATGTGCGACACCTGCTCATCACTTGATGCCCAAGGCCAGCTTGCCTTCCGCTCAGCGCTAGCTCGTTGCGCCAGCGGAAAGTCGTCGAGCGGCTGAAAAGCCCGTCGCTGGGCAAGTATCAGATTGCCGAGGGTGTGGTGGTTTCGCCGTCGAAATTGGCCAACAGGTCAGTGCGGCCGCCAAGCGACAATGTGCCGTTGTCGGCCCGGGTCAACCACCGTCCGCCGACGTTCGACATGTGTTTGAAGGGCAGTCCAAACGAAGCTTCGAGACAGTAGTTCAGCCCGCCGTGAGCGACGATGAGTAATCGATCACCGGGAACGTTGGCGATTACCTCGTCAATTCCGGCGCGAATGCGAACGATGAATTCTTCGTCGTATTCGTAGCCGGTCGGGTAGCGGCCCGATTTGAGGTACCCCGGATAGTCGCGATCAATCTCAGCGCGAGTCAGCCCACTCCATTCGCCTGCGCTGCGTTCGATCAAGTGTTTCGACTCAAAGGGCATGTCCATCTTGAGCTCAGCGGCGATCAGTCGAGCCGTCGTGCGAGCGCGGTCAAGGGTTGAGCAGGCGATGCCGTCAAACGGTTGGCGGTCGGACAGTAACCGGCCAGCAGCCGTAGCTTGCTGGCGCCCCAAAGGGCTTAACGGAGGATCGGCCTGACCTTGCCATTTCCCCACAGCGTTCCATTCAGACTGGCCATGGCGCACGAGTAAGATCTCGGTCATCAACCTCCCACACTAGGGGCTACAGCACACCGAGCGCGGGGCATCGTCGTGGCTAAGGTGTGAACAATGGCCACCTTGCGACTGTTTGCCTCGATCCGCGAAGCTGCCGGAACCCGCCAGGCAGAGTTCGACGCTGCGACCGTTGATGAGCTTGTGAGCCAGGCCACAGCGCACTTCGGAACCGCATTTGGTGACCTGGTTCCCACGTGTCGAATCTGGGTCAACGGCGAACCGGCCAAGGACCGACACAAGATCACGTCCGCAGATGAAGTGGCACTGCTTCCGCCAGTCTCTGGTGGCTGAGCGCTGCAAAGCGTCTGACCGGTGCAGTGCCAGCTACCGTTGAACACGTGATCAGCGATGCCAGAAGCGAGCCCTTCTCGGTTGCGCTGCTGTCGTTACACACCTCACCATTGGCCCAACCCGGCTCCGGTGACAGCGGTGGCATGAATGTGTACATTCGCGAACTGGTCGCTCACTTGGCGCACACCGGGGCGCAATGTCACGTGTATGTGCGTGCCTGGCACCACGATCTTCCCGCCGAAGTTGAGCTTGAGCCCGGGGTACGGGTGGTGCATATTCCGGCCGGCGACTTCGACCTCGAGAAAGAAGCCCTTTATGGCATCGTCGATGAGTTTGCGGCGCTCGTCGAAGATGACATTCAAGCGATCGGCGGCGTCGATGTGTTGCACGCCAACTACTGGCTTTCAGGAGTAGCAGGTCATCGTATAAAGCACCGTCTCGGCATTCCGTTGGTGACTACCTTCCACACACTGGCACGAGTCAAGGCCGAGACGGGCGATCACGAGCCCGAGCGTCGGGCCCTGGCCGAGGCCCAGGTAATCGCGTGCTCCGACGCAGTGACCGCAAGCTGCACGGCCGAAGCGCAATGGCTCGAGCGGCTGTATGACACTCCTCGCGAACGCATCGCGTTTGTCTCGCCAGGTGTCGAAGATGCGCTGTTCTCACCGGGCAATCAGGCCGCGGCACGCCAAGCCGTTGGTCTCGATGAGAAACCAACGATTTTGTTTGTTGGCCGCATTCAGCCACTCAAAGGCGTAGCGGTCGCGGTCGAAGCCCTTGGTCGTATGCGCCACACCGACACACAACTCGTCATCGTCGGCGGGCCGAGCGGCCTCGAGGGTGAGACCGAACTGGCGCTCGTCAATCACATGATTGAGCAGTACAGGCTTCACGACCGGGTTCGGTTCGTGAGTCCTCAGCCGCACCATCTGCTGTCGAGTTGGTACAGGGCTGCAGACGTGTGCATCGTGCCAAGTCGAAGCGAATCGTTTGGGTTGGTGGCCCTCGAAGCCGCGGCCTGTGGTACTCCCGTCGTTGCATCTTCGGTGGGTGGGTTGCGAACCCTTGTTGACCACGGCGTCACCGGGTTCCTGGTTGCTGACCGAAATCCTGCGGTGTTTGCTACCTACCTTGACCAGATCTTTGGCCATCCGATGTTGGCGGCGGAACTTGCGTTCAACGCTGTGCAGCACGCTCGTGAGTACAGGTGGTCTGTCACTGCATCAGGTCTGAGGGATCTCTATGCACAACTAGCCAACCGCGTTCTTGTCGAATGCGCATGACACAAATCGCAGGGCTCGAGGCGTTGATCGACGCGGCCCTAACAACAGCTGTCGAAGAGATCGAGGCCGTACAGGCGGTCGAACGAGCCGACGTTGACAAGCCGTTTTGGTATGTGCGCCTTGATGGCGAGGCCAAGCAGCATTTCAGTGCAGAGTTCACGCTCGACCAGCGCACGTTCAGCGTAATGAGCTACTTCATGCCCGAACCAGAAGAGAACCGTGAAGAAGTGTTCTCGCACCTGTTGGTCCGCAACCGCACAATGCGCGATCTGCACTTCTGCATCGGAAAAGAAAACGCTGTGTACCTGCAAGGCCGAATCGACAACCGGTTTGTCGACGCCGAAGTCGTGGACCGGCTCTTGGGCTCGGTCTATGACCACACGGAACAGTTCTTCGTTCCAGCGATGCGCCTTGGATACTCGTCGCGATTTGATCGCTGAGCCGGGCCGATCACCGAAATCGGTGCGGGCCTAGCGACTCGCGATGCGTGACTCGGCGATCGGCCCTTCGTCGATCATGAGGTGCATTGCCATCGCGAAGATTCCGAGACCAACGGCGATCCACCAGGTCGACGTATAGGACCCGGTTCGGTCGTACAGGTTTGCGCCCGTGAGAGCACCGAGTAGAGCGCCTGCCTGATGAGACAAGAAAACGACTCCAAATAGTGCACCGGCGTGGGTGGTGCCGAATTGATCCGTCACGATGGCTGAGGTCAAGGGAACGGTTGAGAGCCACAACGTTCCCATCACGCAGCCAAACGCGATTGTCGAGCCTGGGCTTGCCGGGAGCGACACATAGGCGCCGATCGTCAACGCTCGGGCCAAGTAGATACCGGCGAGAAGTTTTGTTTTCGAGTGGCGGCCGCCAAAGAAACCGGCTGCCAACGATCCGAAAACGTTGAACAAACCAATCAGAGCGAGGGCCGTGCGAGCGACAGATTCATGACCGAGATCTGCGCCATATCTGGGAAGATAGGTGCCGATAAACGTCACGTGAAATCCGCACACGAAAAAGGCTGCATTAAGCAATAGGTACGGCTTGGCGCGAACCGCTCCGCGTAATTCGTCTCGAAGCGATCGCTCGGGTTCATCGGTCGCTGGTTCGGGGAAGTGGCGGCGTGCGCTTCCTCGCAGGGTTGGCGTGACAAATACGGTGGCGAGAAGCAACACCGCCAGCACGACGGCGGTGTTTTCCCACGATCCGCGATCGATGAGCCAGCCGGCGAGAGGGACGAGCACGAATTGCCCTAGCGAGCCAACCGCACTGACGATGCCGAGGGCCATCGTGCGTCGCTCTGGAGCGACCATGCGACCCACCGCCGACAGCACCACCGAGAAGCTTGCGGCGCCGACCGCGACACCCACAAGGAACCCGCTGGTCAGCACGATCATCGCCCCGCTTTCTGCAGTTGACATCAGCGCGAGCGCGATTGCGTAGAGCACCGAACCAGCCGCGAATGTTGGGGCAGCTCCGTAGCGGTCAGACACGGCTCCGGCGATCGGCTGGCTCAAACCCCACACGATGCTCTGCACCGCAATGGCGAGTCCGTAAGGCCCCTGAGCGCCATCGAGCACGCTGTCGACGACGGGGTCGAGGAACACGCCGAAGGTTGAGCGCACGCCAAGCGAGACCGCTGTGAGTAGGCCGCCGCACGCAATGACGATCTTGATCGGAAACGCTCGCCCTGCAATCGCGGCTTTTGGCGCGCGCTCGAGCGTTGGGTCGTCGTTCGTCACCGTGCGAGGGTGATTATTGAAACGCCATCGCCAATGGGAGCCATAGTGACCTCAAGTCGCGGATCTTCTACGACTGATTTGTTGAAATGTCGCAGTGCAACCGTGTCGTCAGTCTGATCGTCGGCGTCGAGCACCCGACCGCTCCACAGCACATTGTCGACGAGCACCACACTGCGTTTGTTCATGTGCGGAATCAGTTGTTCGAGGTAGCCGAGATAGCCAGTCTTGTCGGCATCGATAAATGCAAGGTCAACGGTCAGCTCGACGTCAAGCGCAGCCAACGTGTCGGCGGCGGGCGCAATACGTAGATCGATTCGATCGTCGACTGCCGCCTTTGCCCAGTGCGTTTGAGCAATTGCGGTCCATTCGGTGTTCACATCACACGCAATCAGTCGACTGCCAACGGGCAGTTCGCGGGCGACGCATAACGCGGAGAACCCGGTAAACGTGCCGATCTCGATGACCAGCCGGGGTTGCAGCAGCCGGGTGAGTTGGCCCATGAATCGGGCCTGTCCGATGCCGATCTGCATTGCGGCTTCGGGCAGGGCGTTGGTCGCCTCGATCAGCTGCTGCTCGATCGCATCAGCCGCGGTGGTATGCGCACGCACATAGCCGGCGATGCCAGGTGCGAGAAACGTGATGTCTGAACTCATTAGGTGATCCTGTTCGTTCGAGTCGGCTACATCGTGAAGCGCAGGTTGCGGGCAGCCTTCTCACCCCATTCGGCGTCACCGGACCACGAGATCGATCCTGCGTCGATCGGGCCTTGCGGGTCTATACGCCCGCACGCGAGCAGCGCAAAAACCGTTGAGTTCGATGTGAGTACAACATCGGGGTTGGTCAGGTCCGCGACCTGCGCAGCTCGGCCGTCGACTGCGACATGCATTGTGCGCTCGACCGGCCCGGTCAAGTTGATCGTGAGGGTCTTGCCATCGGGAAGACCAATTTTCTTGCCGACGATGTACGGCAACGAGTTCTCAATTTCGTTAAGCGCCATTTCGGCAGCCGGCCCGCCCTCGTGGCCTGCCATATTGAGTGGACCGCGAATGTCTTGTTCGTGCACCCAGCAGTCGAACACGCGAATCGCCAAAAAGTGGCCATAGGTGCTCGGGCCCACTGGGGTCATCGATGGCAGCGCGAGCTGGGCCTGGTCGTAGGTGGCCATTTCCGCTCGGCGGGCATTGATTGTTTCGCGCCACGACGCCAGCAGCTCAGCATTTGACAGGCCGTCATTGGCGCTGAGCCAATCGCCTATGCGATCGAACGGCACCGTCTCGGTCCACGAACCGGGCGCATCGCCTGCGAGCATGGATTCGACTGCGGCTACGTGGGCGGCAATTCCGCGGGTGTCCCAATCGGGGCAATAGGACTGCACCGCCCATTGTTCGTCGCTCAATCCGTCAAAGAGAGCCTCGAGCGAGTCGAAGCACGCGTTGAGGTTGGCAATCGGGTCTGGCGTAGTCATCGGTCAGCGACCTTTCCTTTGGGCTCGAAGCCGTCTTTGGTGAATGCGATCTCAGTGCCGCGGTTGATGCTGATCCAGTCTCGGGCTTCGAGGTAGGGCTTGAACGTCTCAGCAATCGCTCGTTCGTCGTCTTTGAGCTTTGGTTTCTGGAGCTCATAGAGATGGGGGAACTCAGTCCAGGCGGTGACGGCATGCCACAGACGCATCGCCGCTTCGCCTGACGGGGGGTCGATCAACACGGGACCGAACAGGGCATGATCACCGAAGAACAGTGTCGGCACGCCATAGCCGCCCGATGCAATGACCCGCTCATGGTCGGCTCGCACCTCGTCGTGTGTTGACTGATCAGTAATTGACTCGTCGACGATTGCCGGATCGAGATCCAGTTCGGCAAGCAAGTGACGTGCGACCTCTGGATCGTGCGGTCGGTGGCCGTCTTCGTGAAGGGCACGGGCGCTTCGCTCATACCAGCGATCGAGATCGTTCATGCTCGTGCGTCGCAGCAGCGCACCTATGCGCATCATCGACCAGCCGTAGGACCAATCACGCTCCCATGGATGCTTCTTGCCTTCGACAAGGTTGACCTCTTCGAGACTGAAGAATTTCCAGTTGATGGTGAGGTCAGCTTGATCGCGCACTTCGCGAATCCACTTCGCGGTTTGATAGGCGTACGGGCAGAGCACGTCGAAATGAAAGTCGACCACCGATGTGTCGACCGGAACTTGGTCACTGGCCATAACCCCGAGACTACGCAGTGGGTCGACGGCGCGGGTAGGTCGCGGTTGAGATGGCAGACTGCGACCGATGACAACTACTGATCGAGCTTCCGACTCAGGCTCACCGTTTGTGCCGACTGCTGTTCGCCCCACAGCGCATGCCGACGATCAATGGATCCTGACCCGCGCCGGCAAGATACTGATTCTCGACGCCCTCGACGGTCAACGCATGCTGACCGCTGAGGAAGCGGAATCGCTTGCAACTCACTTCGGCGAACGGCATGTACTCGGTTACCTCGAAGGGGTGACAGGTCATTGGTGGACCGCCGAGCTGGCCGCCGAGTTCGACGAGTTCGAAGTCGACCTTCCTGGCCTGATCTTCACTGACCTGCGTTCGACCATGGCAACACTCGATCCGATTACCTGGAACATTGCCGGCCGCGCCACCCAGATCGCCGACTGGTATCGCGACAATCAGAACTGCGGCCGCTGCGGCGGCGTAATGGAGCTGAGCGAAACCGAGCGCACCATGTCGTGTGCTGCTGACGGGTTCACCACATATCCGCGGCTGTCGCCTGCGGTCATTGTGCTGATCGAGCATCCTGACGGTCGGGCTCTGCTCGCTCGTAACATCGCCTGGCCCATGCCGATGTACAGCACCTTGGCCGGGTTCGTGGAACCGGGCGAATCACTCGAAGATTGCATTCACCGCGAGGTAGCTGAAGAGGTCGGCGTAGTCGTTACCGATGTTCGGTACTTCGCTAGCCAGCCTTGGCCGTTTCCGAACTCATTGATGCTGGGCTTCTTCGCTCTATGGCAGTCCGGTAAGATCGTGCCAGAGGCGGAAGAAATCGCAGACGCTCAATGGTTCTCTCGCGATGAGCTCCCGATGATTCCGCCGCACGGTTCGATCGCCCGGGCGCTGATCGATGACTGGCTCAGCCGACGATCAGCCTGATCGCCAAAGCGATCGCCGCAATCACCATCACCACGCGAATCCATTTCTCGCCGCCTCGCACTGCGAAGCGCGCACCGACCCAACCGCCGACGCTGAGACCGACCGCGAGGACAAGAGCGGGCACCCAGCGCACGTCGCCCTGCAAAATGAACACCGGCAGCGCAATGCAGGTTGCACAAAAGGTGAAGATCACCTTGATCATGTTGGCGCTGACGAGATCGATGCCTGATCGGCTGAGCGCCGCAAGTAGCACCAGCCCAACGCCTGCTTGAATGGCGCCGGCGTAAACGCCGATCGCAAAGAACACGCCCAGCGTGACGGCCAATGGCCACGCCTGTTCTGTCGCTCTCACCTTGGGTTTGACGACGGTCAAAAGGATCAGCGGGATCATCAGCAGTCCAAAAATGCGTTCGAACGACTCATCGCCGATCAGTTCGCTGACGCCGTAGGAACCAACAAGGGAACCCACAAGAGCGGGAGCGACGATCGGAATCAGGTTGTGCGTGACCCGAACCCCTTCGTTTCGGAACGACATCAATGACGACACATTTGACGTAAGGATCCCGACCCGGTTGGAACCGTTCGCCGCAACGCCGGGCACGCCCGCCAACACGAGGAGCGGAACGGTGAGCATGCTTCCGCCCCCGGCCATGGCATTGACCGCCCCGGCGAACCCGCCACCGACCAGCAGCAGAACCGCCTCAAACAAGGTCACAGGTGGCGAGTCTAGGTTCAAGTCGAGTACCGGCTATGACAGACTTGACCAATGCAGGTACCCGGTCAGATCAACTCGATTGACGAGCTCCGCGAGCACTACCGAGAGCCGTCACAACTCGTGCAGAGCAAGATCCAGGCGACTATCGACGACCTGTCGGCCGACTTCATCGATCGGTGCTCGTTTCTGGTGCTCGCCACTGCTGGTCTCGATGGATCGATCGATGCTTCTCCTCGGGGCGGTCCGCCGGGGTTTGTACAGCGATTGAGCCGCACCCAGATTGCGATCCCTGATCTCAATGGCAACAACCTTTGCGACAGCTTGACGAACATCGTGGCGACCGGTTGGGCCGGTGTGCTGTTGATAGTGCCGGGGTCCAACGAAACGCTTCGGGTCAACGGTCGAGCGGCGGTCACCATCGATGGGGACATCCTTGACGGATTCATGAGTGAGCTTCGTCGACCGAAGACTGCGATCGTGATCGAGGTTGCCGAAGCGTTTGTGCACTGCGCCAAAGCCTTTATGCGTGGCGAGGTATGGAGCCCCGAGGCATGGGCACGAAACGCTGGCGCACCTGGCATTGTCGAAATCCTTGGCGCGCAGATTGAAGGTCTCGATGTCGACGGGCTGAGGTCGGCGCTATCGCAGAGCTACGAGCGGGATCTCGAACTTGATTGAGCAGGCTCGACCGTAACGTCAACGGGAACACGCTCGGCAAACCGGTTGTTGGCCTTAATGGCGTGTCTGCGACAAACCAACACCGCAATCCGTCACCCCAGTAACGAATACACACGAACCGACAAGGACAATGCCAGATGAGCGACCCCAAGCAAACATGGAACGACGTAGCGTCAAAGGTCGAATCACTCGGCCTCAAACTCAAGTTGCACCTCGACCAAGAGCGCGACGATCAGGTTGCCGACCGCGCCGAGGGCGAAACGAGCAACGCATTTGATGAGCTCAGCGGCCGCGTGGCCGATGCGTTCGACGCCTTTGGCAACGCTGCCAAAGACGACGCGGTGCAAGACGACATGCGCGAATTGGCAGAGCTGATCAAGCAGGCGCTGATTGAAACGCTACGAGCTGCGGGCGCGGAGATCGAACAACTCATGGACCAGATCGAGGACTACGCCGAAGACGCCGCCGAACGCATGGCCGAAGCCGCAGGTATCGGCGACGATGCCGACCGACCAGACGAACTTCCTCGTTCAAGCGTGCAGGACACCGTCTCCGACGCCACCTGACATGAGCAACGGCTTCATCTGGGTAATCGCTGGGATTTCGTTTGGCGGTTCGTGGCTTGTCAAGCGGTGGCTTCTGCGCACCTACAAAAAGTGGAGCCGAGTTCCTAATACCTATCGAGTGACCGGTGCCCAAACTGCCGCAGCGATCCTTGACAAGAAGGGCATCAAGAATGTCCGAATCGAAAAAGTGCGCGGCAAGCTCACCGACCATTTCGATCCTGCACGAGACATCTTGCGTTTGTCAAAGACCAACCACGACTCGATCAGCGTGGCGGCGATGGCAGTTTCAGCTCACGAAGCCGGCCACGCGATCCAGGACTACCGCGACGACATCAGGCTCCGTATGCGCAAGTGGTTTGTGCCATTTGCTGCGCTTGGCGGCCGGCTATCGCCCTGGTTCCTCGGCGCCGGGTTTTTTCTCGGCAGCGACTTCTTCTTGCGGCTAGGAGGGTTGATGATGGCCGGCACCATGGTGTTCCAGCTACTCACGCTGCCGGTCGAGTTCAATGCCAGCAAACGAGCCATGGCCAATCTCGAAGAGCTGGGTCTCACTGACCCCGAACAGCAACGTGGCACCCGTCAGGTACTAACGGCCGCAGCGCTCACCTATGTGGCGTCAGCTGCCACCTCGGTGGCATGGGTCGTGACGCTGTTTGCCATGAGTCGAGGTAGAGGTATTCGCTAGCGCTGTGCCTGAGCGCCACGCACCGCTGGCAAGCGCAGGAACGGCCAAGGATTCGGCATGGGGTCGACTGAGACTTCGATCAGGCATGGCCCGTCGGTTTCGATAGCGGCTCCGAGCGCCGGACGCAGCGACTCGGGTGAGTCGGCGTGCCAGTACTTGACGCCGAACGCGTCGGCGAACTTGGAGAAGTCGGGGTTCTGCAGGGTGCTGGCGATAGTTCGGTCGGCGCCGAATCGCTCGGTCTGAATCCGCCGAACGTTTCCATAGGCGTTGTTGTTGAACACCACCAGGTTGCACGCAATGTTGTGTTGGACCGCTGTCGCCAACTCGGTCGCGGTAAACAGGAAACCGCCGTCACCAATCACACCGATCACCGGTCGGTCGGTGGCCGCCGATGCGCCGATCGCGACGGCAGCGCCAGCCCCAAGGGTGCCAGCGGCGCCTGACGACAAGAACGTGCGCGGGCGCACGTGGTTATAAAACAGGTGCGCGGCGAAACCGATCTGAGTCACATCTTCGACGATCGCGCCGTCATCGGGTAGAACGTCACGGATTGCCGCGCAGAACGAGCGCTGCGGCTCGAGGTGAGCGGTGCGATCGTCGAACGACGACCGCAACGAAGCGAGCTCATCGGCACGAGAGGGGCGGTCGATGGGGCCGATTGCGGCGATCAGCGCCCGGCACGCATCGTCAGCATCGGCGTGGATGCCGACCTCGGTGATTCCGTGGCGGTTGAGCTCGGTTTCGTCGAGGTTGATCTGGATCAACGTGAGGTTCTCGTCGTGTCCCCACGACCCGAGCGGCCATTCGATGCGGCTGCCGATGCCGACGACGACGTCGGTGTCGGCCCAGAGGTCGTGGGCGGTCGTGATGGGCGTGAAAAGCGGGTGCGTGGTCGCCATGACGCCATGTCCCATGCGGCGGGTCGTGACGGCTGCTTGCACAAGCTCCGCGAGTTCCACAACCGATTGGCTTGCCTCGTAGGCACCGGAGCCCAGAACGAACATCGGCCGCTTGGCCGACGCAATGATCGCGGCGGCACGCTCTATTTCTGCCGAGTCGGGCATTGGCTTGGTGACCGTGGGAGCGGCGACGGCGCCTGCAGAGGCTCGCGCCCAAACGTCGACAGGTACTTCGATGCTGACGGGGCGAGGCATTCCCGAATGCACAAGGTCGACCGCGTGCTGAATCTGTGCTGCAGCTGTCGTTGGGTCGTGCACGACTTCGGCATGCTTTGTGAGCTGTTGCATGATGGCGTTCTGGTCCGGAAGGTCATGCAACGCCCCGAAATGTTTGCCCTGCAAACCGGTTGCAATCTGGCCCACTACTGCCAGCACCCGGGCGTAGGCCCAGTACGCGCTGGTGAGAGCCGCTGATGCGTTGAGCATGCCCGGACCGGGCACGACGCAGAATGCGGCTGGTTTGCCGGTTACTTGCGCCGCGCCCATGGCCATATATGCCGCTCCCTGTTCGTGTCGGGCCACCACGGGCCGAATGTCAGGCGCATCGACGAGAGCATCGAAGAAGTCATCGTTCTGCACCCCGGGGATGCAAAACAGCTGATCGATTCCACTTTGGCGGAGCCCGTCGATGATGTGATGGGCAACAGAACGTTCGGTCATGGCGCAGAGGTTACGCAGCGGATTAGGCGGCCGCTTTGGGGTTGGGGTTTCATACGACAAGAATGCACCCATGACGAACCCGATTCGGATTGCAAACTGCTCTGGTTTCTTTGGTGACCGCCCGTCGGGTGCCCGCGAAATGGTCGAGGGCGGAGACATCGATGTGCTTACCGGTGACTGGCTCGCGGAGTTGACCATGCTGATCCTCAGTCGAATCCGCGCCAAGCACCCGGGTGCTGGCTACGCCCGCACGTTCGTTGCTCAGATGGAAGAGGTGATGGGTCAGTGCCTCGACAAGGGCATCAAGGTCGTTACCAATGCAGGCGGTCTCGACCCCGACGGCTGCGCCGAGGCTGTTGGCGAGCTCGCCGACAAGCTCGGCCTTTCACCCACGATCGCGTATGTCAACGGCGACGACCTTGTTGACCGCGTGGCTGCGCTGTCTGCTGCTGGGTCGCTCAACGCATTTGACGAAGGAGCAGACCTTGGTGACACCTCGAGATACCTCACCGCGAACGCGTATTTGGGGTGCTTCGGCATCGTCGATGCCTTGACGCGCGGCGCAGACATCGTGATCACCGGCCGTGTGACCGACGCCGCCGTAGTCTGCGGCCCGGCTGCATGGCACCACGGCTGGAAGCCGACCGACTTCGACGCACTCGCCGGTGGGGTGGTCGCGGGTCATGTGATTGAGTGCAGCGGTCAGGCAACGGGCGGCAACTACTCGTTCTTCCACGAGATCGAAGGCCGCAATGAAGTCGGCGGCAGGGCCCGGTTCGGCTTCCCCTGGGCCGAAGTCGCAGCTGATGGCTCATCGGTGATTGGTAAGCACGACGGTACTGGGGGAGTTGTCAATGTCGAAACAGTGACCAGTCAGCTGCTCTATGAGATCGGATCGCCTTCGTATCTCGGACCCGACGTCACCGCGCGTTTCGAAACTATCGAACTGGAACAGCAAGGACCCGATCGGGTTCGTATTTGTGGTGTTCGTGGCCAGGCACCCCCGACCACGCTCAAGGTGGCGATGAATGAGATGGGCGGATTTCGAAACTCGTTCAGTCTGGCCCTCACCGGCTTGAACATCGAAGACAAGATCGAGTTCGCCCGTGCGACTTTCTTCGATGCAAGCCCGTATGCGCCAGACGAATTCGACTCGTTCACCGAACGGGTGATTCGAACTGACAAGGCCGACCCCGCAACGCAAGAAGAGGCCACAGCGATTTGGCGGGTGACGGTCAAAGATCGCGACGAACAAAAAGTCGGTCGTGCGTTTAGCAACGCGAACGTGCATACCGCGTTGAGTTCGATTCCTGGCATGTATGGGCTCAGCGGCGGACCAGGCGCCGCGGGACCGTTCGGCGTCTATCGACCAGCGACGGTGCCGAGCGATCTCGTGCCGCAATATGTGCACGTGCTTGGCGGCGAATCGGTCACGATCGATTCGACGGCACCAACTGGAGAACCTATCGAACCCCATGTTGCGCCGGTCGGGCCACCGCCGGTCGGAGGTACAACCGAAGCGGCACTCGGGTCGATCATCGGAGCTCGTTCGGGCGACAAAGGCGGCGACGCGAATCTCGGCGTGTATGCCCGCAGCGACGAGGGTTGGCTATGGCTCGACAATTTTCTCACCGTGGCCAAGTTCCAGGAGCTGCTGCCCGAAACAGCATCGTTGGTCGTGCACCGACACCGGCTTCCGAACATTCGGTCACTCAACTTCGTCGTCAGAGGCCTGCTCGAAGAGGGCGTCGCCGCGTCGACACGTCAAGATGGACAGGCCAAGGCGCTCGGGGAGTGGCTTCGTGCCCGAATCGTTCCATTACCAACGTCGTTGATCGGAGAACATCATGAGACTCGAAGGTAAGACCGCCGTTGTCACGGGCGCGGCCAGTGGAATAGGCGCAGGCACCGCACGGCGCTTCATCGACGAAGGAGCGCGAGTTGTATTGGCAGACCTGCAAGTCGACGCCGGGCAGGCGTTGGCAGATGAGCTCGGCGACGGCGCTCTGTTCGTGAACTGTGACGTGACTTCCGAAGCCGATGTGGCTGCGGCTGTTGATGCTGCAGTGACCGCATGGGGACGCCTCGACGTAATGTTCAACAACGCGGGAATCGTCGGTGCCGTTGGCCCGATTTCTCAGACGAGCGCCGAAGCTTGGGGTCGTTCCATCGACATCTTGTTGCATGGCGTGTTCCACGGCGTCAAACACGCTGCTCGGGTTATGGGTCCTCAAGGCACAGGTTCGATCATCAACACCTCGTCGACGGCCGGCATTCTCGGAGGTCTTGGACCGCATGCATATACGGCGGCGAAGCACGCTGTGATCGGGCTGACGAAGTCAGTAGCCAATGAACTGGCGCAGTTCAGCGTGCGAGTCAACGCTATTTCCCCGGGCAACACGGTGACCGATATGACCGCAGCAGTGTCGACTGGCGATGCCACGAACTATGAAAAGGCAACCGAGTACATCGCGAGCGGGTCACCGCTGGGCTACGCGGGTTTCCCCGAAGACATCGCCAACGCCGCTCTGTTTTTGGCCTGTGACGAATCCCGGTACGTATCTGGTCACACGCTCGTCGTCGATGCGGGGCAAACGGCATCGGGCATGAAACCGAATCGCTTCCATATGGGCGACACTGTCGTGCATGGCCACGCTGGCAATGTCGACAAGGCCTGACGATCGCTCGCCAAATCACCGGTGCTCAACTTGATAGCAAGGTCACTGCGAGGCTTGATGGCAGGCGTCTTGTTGTTCAGCCTCGGCGGTGTTGCCGTTGGGTGTTACGAATGGTGCAACGTCGTATACGCGACACACGAGGAGATCCCGTCGCCGCTCGGTATTCACAAGGCGGTCGTGTATGAAAGCGACTGCGGCGCAACAACTGGCTTCGCCACAAAGGTCGCCATTTTGAGTCATGCTGAAACGCTCGAAACGAGTTCAGGGTTTGAGGTCTTCTCGGCGCCGATTGCCTATACTCCAGGCCAAGTGAACGTCAGTTGGGCCGGCGGAGACGAGCTGCTTATCGAGCACCCCGAAGTGCCACGGCCCCGGCGCATCGAAGTAGAGTTCGAGACAATTGAAGGTCTTCTGATCTCAATCACGAGTAGCCATTCGTCGAAGTGAGATCGCTGAGCCGGCCGAGAAGATCCGGTTCGATCTAGAAGATGCTGAATCCGCCGTCGATCTTGATGACGTCGCCGGTGTGCCAACGGCTGGCGTCGCTCATCAGATAGACGGCGATGGCCTCGAAGTCTTCAGGCTGGCCAAAGCGCCGTGCTGGAATGCGCGGAATGACGGCGTCGACGAACTTGTCCCAGTTCAACGCGTCGGCTGTCATGGCCGTGTCAACCCAGCCGGGAATGATCGCATTGGCCGTGATCTGATAGCGGGCCATTTCAACTGAGAGCCCCATCATCATGGCGAGCATTGCGCCCTTGGTCGACGCATAGGCCTGGCTCTTGGCCGCCCCCTGAATGGCGGTGCCGCTGGCGGTCAACACGAGCGACCCGCCGTCACCTTGCGCGACCATGTGCCGAGTCGCGGCGCGCAACGTGAAAAAGACACCGTGCAAGTTCACATCGACGACTCGGAACCAGTCTTCGTTGGTGTGTTCGAAAAACGGCTTGCTGTTCTGATTGCCAATGCCGGCGTTTGGGAAGCACCCATCAAGGCGTTGGAATCGTTCAATAGTGGCGGCCATTGATGTTTCGACCTGCTCCTCGTCGGAGACATCGCACTGCATGGCTGTAGCTGACGGGTTGATGGCCCTGAGTTCAGCTTCGGCGGCAGCATTTTTGTCGGGGTTGGTGCCCCAGATGCAGACGTCACCGCCAGCCCGGGCAATACCGCGCGCGAACCCAAGGCCGATGCCGGAATTACCACCGGTGATAAGTGCAGCCTTGCCGGTCAGATCAAACGCGTCGTGTGTCATGCATGCATGACTACTCGAAGGCTTCGAGTCCGCCGCGGATTTCGCACCCGCCGAGACCCGTGTCGTAGCCGTCAAGGCCGTAACAACGGTCGCCAAGACCGGGTCCACCAGAGATGCGGTCGTTGCCCGGCCCTCCATAAATCTCGTCGGTTCCTTCGTAACCGTTCAAGACGTCGTCATGTTCGCCGCCGAAGAGCTTGTCGTTGCCTAGTCCGCCCGCAATGTTGTCGTTGCCGAGTCCACCCCATATCTGGTCGTCGCCCGGGCCCCCGAACAAGCCGTCCCAGCCCCTGTTGCCGTGTAACCGGTCATTGCCTGGCCCGCCATGTACGACGTCGTTGCCGCCCAATCCGCAAACGATGTCGTCGCCGCCCTGCGCGTAGACGATGTCTTTGTACGGGGTGCCGACGATTCGGTCAGAACCTGCGGTGGGCACATCGCCCAGGCTCAGGTCAACGGTCGATCGTTGGCCATTGCAAAATCCTCGGCCGACGAAATTGGCGAGTGCCGAGCGGTACGCATTGAGTTCTACGTACACGCCGGGCAGGCCAGCATTGCACCTGTATCCAAACGAAGTCACCCCGGCCTGCTTCCATTGTCCGTCGGTACCACGCACCATCAACGGGCCACCGCTGTCGCCGCTACATGTATCGCTGCCCGAACCGCCGCCGCAGATCATGCGCCCGCCTAGATACGGCGGTAGCCGCCACGGAGGGCCTTGCTTCGAGCCAAGGATATTTGCGCACATCGCATCGGAACGAAGAGCGATGGTGGCCTTTCGAAGCTGTTGCGCCAGCGGACCGTCGAAGCCGATGGCGCCCCATCCGAGGACCAAGCCGTTCTGCGCCTGCGCTGATTCTGCTGCGCTCGCGAGCTCCACGAGCCCAACATTTGGTCCGAGCGAAACGTGCTTGTCGAGCTCGACGATCACAAGGTCTAGAGCGAACTCATTGTTGGCTCCCGATCTGCCCGAGTATGCGACATCGGCGACATTGCGAGTCGAGCCGCCTGACTGGCCAGTTGTGCCGTAGCGCACATTGATGGTGCGCCAGTCAGACCGGAATGCTGAGAGGTCGTCGTTCTCGAAACAGTGGCGAGCCGAGATGACCAGATTGGTCCGCAAAAGTGTTCCGGTGCAAAGGTGGCTTCCGTCGCCGTTTTCGAGTTGCACCATCCACGGAAAGTTCTGGATCTGCGCGCCCGTACCATTCACGATGGTGTTCTCGGGCGGCAGGTCGAGGTCGACGACCGCGTCGTCAGGCACCGCGGTAAACGGGCTCTTGCTCGCTGAGCCGATCCAACTGAATCCTTCGATGCTTTCGCCGGCGTTGCTCAGGTCGGACTGTGCGCTTGCCTGACGTTCGTCGGTAACGAGGCTTGCCACAAGCGCAATCAGGGAAACGACTGCTATTGCCGTCTTCGTTGTGTATTTCAATGCCTTACCACCATATTCGTGCATATTCGCGAACCTAGCACTTCGCTCGCAGTTGCTGCAAATGGCGCGGTGCGGTGCGCTCTATGGCGGCTCGCCAGTAGTGCTCTCGTCGCCCATCAGCCAACGAGGGCCGTTTCCGAGCGACGCGGCTGCGTCGCCAATATTCCAGATAGCGCATCGTTGCAGCGACAGGCAGCCGCAGCCGATGCAGCCGCTGAGTTTGTCGCGAAGTTGTTGGAGCCCGGCGATGCGTTCGTCAATCTCGGCTCCGAAGGTCACCGCCATCTGAGCCCAGTCGCGCTCGCTTGGAGTTCGCCCTTGTGGCATCGTCGTGAGATGCTCGGCGATCTCATCGAGTGAATACCCAAGCTTTTGGCAGATGCGTATGAACGACAGCCGCCTGATCGTTGATCGTTTGAACCGGCGGTGACCTGATGATGCGCGTTCGGCGCTGATCAATCCGCGTTCTTCGTAAAACCGTATGGCCGACACGGCCAGGCCGGTGCGTTCAGCGACGGCACCGATCGCTATGAGGGGATCGGCCTCTTGGGGTTCCGGTGGCGTCATGTGTGTCCATTCACAAAGAGCGGAAGAAAGTTCTTGACCTCAACATTACTTGAGATTGTAAAACAAGGTCTATGGAAGCACATCTTGAACACGTGAACATCACCGTGACAGACCCAGACCGCACCGCAGCAATGCTCACCGCGATCTTTGGTTGGCAGATTAGGTGGCGGGGCCCGTCGCAGCTAGGCGGCCGCACCATCCACATTGGAACCGACACCGACTATCTCGCGATCTACACGACCGACGACACCGCGGCTCCAGCGGCCCCACGACGTCGTCTTGGCGGGCTCAACCATGTTGGCGTTACGGTCGAGGACCTTGACGTGACTGAGGAGCGGGTAGTCGAAGCTGGCTTCGAAGCTCACAACCACGGCGACTACGAACCTGGCCGTCGATTCTACTTCAATGATCACGATGACATCGAATATGAGGTCGTCAGCTACTCCTGATCAGTGGTGAACGGTTCTGCGGTAGCTCACGACGGCGGCTGAGTCGCTAGTACGTTGTTGTCGGCGAGCTGTGCAATTTCGTCGGCGCTGTACCCAGCTTCGCTTAATACCTCGGCATTGTGTTGACCGAGAAGAGGTGCCGGTCGACGAACGATCGCCGGCGACTCTGGTAGATCGACAGCAGTGTTCGTAGCGATGAACTCTCCGAGCAGGGGCTGTTGCACGGTGACAAAAGCACTCCTATCGGTCAGTTGTTCTGAGGTCATGATCTGCGCAGCATCGAGCACATCAGCCGCGGCGATCCCGAGCAACTGCAGTCGTGCAGCGAGGTCGCCACTCGACCAACTCGATGTCCACTGGGCGATGGCCTGGTCGACGTCGCTGGCAACGGACCAGTCGAGTCCTGTGCCTTCGAGACCAGCGAAGGCCGACAGTGCGGCTCTGCCGCGTTCGTCGAACACCGAGATCGCAATCCAGCGGTCGTGTCCAAGGGTGGGGTACACACCCTCGACAACCGAATCGGTAACTCGATTCGCGCTCGGCGTAGGGTTGCCATCGATTTGGGCTTCGACAAGACGATCGCCGACCATGGCTATCGCCGATTCGAGCTGGGAAAGCTCGATTGTTGAACCGCCCGAACCTGACATGACGCTGCTCCAAAGCGCGGCCAGCAGCGCAGCAACACCGTGAAGCGCTGAAACTGGATCTGGCCAGGCCGGTAGATCTGCCCGGGGGGCATCGCCGTCATATCCGACGAGCGATGCGAGCCCCGCTTGGGCTTCGAGCGCTGAGCCATAGGCGACCCAGTGTTCGGCGGGCCCGGATCGGCCAAACCCAGACATGGTGAGATACGTCAGATCAGGGTTCAGGCTGTGCAGCGTGGCCTCGTCGAATCCGAAATGTGGCATGACTCGTGTGCTGTAGTTTTCGACAAGCACATCGAACAGCGGCACCAATCGGGTGAGAACTTCGCGTCCCGCTTCGGTCTCAAGGTCGAGGGCGAGTGATCGTTTGCCCAGTGCGAACTTGGCATGGTGGCCATTGCGATTCCAAGGCTGGTCATTCGCATCGTGATCCCGATAGTGGCCGCTCGAACGCACGTGGGCATCAGTGAGCCGTTGGGGTCCTCGGGCCGATGGCGACTCAACGCAAACAACGTCAGCGCCAAGATCACTCAAAATGCGAGTGCAAAGTGGACCAGCCCACACTCGTGACAGATCGAGCACGCGCAACCCTGCGAGCGGTCCGTCGGCGAGATCGCCGGGCTTCCACTCGTTGCCTGAACCCCCGGTCGAAGACCTGATTTGGAACGGCGCGCCGGGTAGCTGCACAACGGGGGCGCCCGTGGGCGAGGTGACGAAGAAGTCGCGGGCGGCCAACTGCGGATCTTCGAGTAACTCCGTCAGCGAAAGCGCGGGTCCGGCCGGAACTCGCACATGCTGCAGCTCATTCGTCGCCTCGCGAGTGGTGCGGGTCGACAGCCAGCCGATGAAGGCTTCACGGAAGCGCTTGGCCTGAAGCGCCAGGTCAGTCACCGTTTCAGCTCCGTCGACCTCGAGCAGCGACGTCAAGCCGGTCACAGCGAGTAGAGCTTCGACCTGGTGCGGCTGAGGCGCAGCGACTGCAACCCAGCCGTCGGCACACGGGTACATACCTCGGAACTGGTCAGGTGACGATGCACCTAGCCCACCGCGGGTAGCGATGTCACCATTGAGTTGGGCTCTGATCAACGTTGACTGATGCAACGAGACCATTGCCTGAATGTGGCTGACTTCAACGGTTTGCCCGCGACCGAGTCGCAAACCGGCCATGAGGGCTGACATTGCGCCTATAAACCCATAGATTCCGGCTGCGAACGCTGGTTGGTTGAATGGTCCTCGCAGCGGTTCGCGGTCTTGGTCGCCGCAAAGGTACAGGTGGCCGCTCAAGGCATAGTCGGTCAGGTCGCTGCTGAGCCAGTCGTCGTGGCGCCCACCTCTGCCAAACGGACTGATCTGTACTCGTACCGAATGCGGGGCGTCGAGCGGGAGCGCTCGCAGTGGTTCGGGTGATGAACTCTCGATGATGACGTCGACGAGTTCCCAGTCGATGCCGCCGGTCGTTACTGGTGTCTTCGCCGAGTGCAGGTAGCGCCGCTGGCTTGCATTCAGGTTGGATCCGTCGACGAGCAGTACTTCAGCGCCCTGGTCGGCAAACAACTTCGCGCAGTAGGCGCCGGCAACCGAACCACCAATTTCGACCACGACGAGGTCGTGCAGCAGCTTCATGTGGCCAGCCTGCCAGCCGATCAGCTCGAAGCGGTCGCGGCTGCCTGGCGCGCGGTTGATGTCACGAGAAGGTAGACCCCGGCCACGACTAGAAGTCCGCCGATTACCTCGGCGAGCCCGAGGCGCTCGTCACGGATGAGCCAGCCAAAGAACACTCCGAATACGGGTATGAGATATGCGCTTGACGCTGCTTGGGTTGGGGTTGCGCGACGAACGACCGTGGCGAGTAGCGCGAACGTGATGGCGTTGGCCGGGATCGCGGCGTAGAGCAGGGGAGCGAACAGGCCGATCGACCAATCGGTGGCGGCAGCGCCCTCGACGATGAGCGCGAACGGAATCAGAACAGCCGCAGACATGTACAGCTGCGTGCCGACGAGCATGATCGGGCTGACAGCGCTCAAGTCCCGAAATTTCATCCAAACGTTGCCAAATGCCCATGCAAACGCCGATGCCAGCAATGAAACGATGCCGATGGTGGCTGCGCTTCCCGATAGCGATGGCGAAACGAGCGCGACCGTGCCAGCGAAGCCGACGACGAGGCCAGCTAGACCCATGCGCCCAATCGAGGCCCGCAGCATGACAAAGGCCAACACGACCGTAAACAGCGGCATCGTGCTTGCGATCAGCGAGGCGACACCGGCTGGTACCCGACTGACTCCTAACACCAGGAGCGCGCTCGAAACGGTGGTGATTGAAAACGAGACGATGAAAATGTTCAGTAAGTCACGTCGATCTGTCGGGAACGTCTCGCCACGGAACTTGGCGAGAGCGAGCAGGAAGGTGCCTCCGATGATGGTTCGAAGACCAGCGAGGAGCAATGGGGTCGTGTGATCGAGCGCGAATTTGAGTGCAGTGAAGTTGCCACCAATCAACATCGCGACAAGCACGACCACGCCGAGAATTGCTCGAGACTTCACAGGGTTGCGATCATGGTTATGCGAGACACTAGGTGTCTCAGCAACGGGTCTGATAGTGAGCCGGTTCGCAAGTGGTATGAATCGACGCGACCGGATCGGGGCAAAACCAGGCAGTACGGTCGACGACTGTGAATCCGCGCCATCGTCGTTCGGCCCTTGGTCGTGTAGTCGTCGTTTGCGGCTTAGTCGCGATGGCCCTGCTTTGGACCGACGTCGGGCCTGAGCTGGCCACATGGTTGTACGAGGCACTCGCGTCGGGGGCGACGATCGTTGAAGACGAGATCGGCATCGATGTTGTTCGCCGTTCTGACGTGCCCCGGAACTCGCTCGACACAATTGGACATGTCGTACTCTGGTTTATCGGGTCATCTTTTGTCATTTGGTCGGCGCGTCGCCTAGCCAACCCCGTGCTGATCGCAGGTGCGTGCGCCGCAGTAAGTCTCGCAAGCGAATGGTTGCAACCGCTCGTGTCGGTCGGCAGGGTCGGAGAATGGAGCGATGCATTGGCAAACCTTTGCGGCGTGCTGATCGCCCTAGTTCTGGTTGGCCCGTCAGCGGCGGTGCGCCGCAGCAGGTCGCACCAGCGTCACCAGGCATAACGAACGCGGATTGCCAGAGGACACTGGGCGGGCGCCCCGGTACGTACGACAAGTACGTTGTGCAACATGGCGATCTATGAACGGCATGACTGGATTGCCCAACGCGTCGAGACGGCAATCGACCCGAAACGCCCGATCATCGACCCACATCACCACCTTTGGGATCGTCCAAAGAGCCGATACGTCGCCGAACAGTTCCTAGCCGATACCCGTCGCTCTCACAATGTGACCCACTCTGTTTTCGTGGAGTGTTCCGCTGGATGGTTCGATGAAGGCGAACCGGAGCTTCGCCCAGTTGGCGAAACGAACTTTGTGTTGCGCCAAGCGCGAGCAGCGCAGGCGATTGGCGGCACGACCATCGCAGGCATCGTTGGACACGTTGATCTGACCCGAGGTCGGTCCGTCGACAGGGCGCTCGTTGCGCACGAACACGCAGGAGCTGGCCTTTTCCGCGGCGTTCGCCACGGAACTAATTGGAGCTCACACGACGATGTGGCCGTTGGACATCACCGCCCGACTGAGCAATTGATGGGCGACATAGCGTTTCGGGCTGGTGTGGCATGTGTCGGCGACATGGGCCATAGCTTTGACGCGTGGGTATACCACCCCCAGCTCGGCGAGCTTGCCGACCTGGCTCGGGCCACCCCCGGAACCCAGATCATTGTGAATCACTTGGGCGGGCCGCTGGGAATCGGACCCTATTCAGCCGAGCGACACCAGGTGCGTGAATCATGGCGCACCGGCATTGCTGAGGTGGCCAGCTGCCCAAACGTCGTGCTCAAGATCGGCGGTCTTGGCATGGCTCACTATTTCGGTATGCCGTGGGCGACGTACGACAAGCCGCCGGCGTCTGATGAGGTGGCTGCATGGTGGGCTGACATGGTCCACGAAGCCATCGACGTGTTCGGCCCAACTCGGTGCATGTTCGAATCGAACTTTCCGGTCGACCGTCAGACCTTGCCCTACACCGTGGTGTGGAATGCCTTTCAAATTCTCGCCGACAGGTACTCCAAACCTGAGAATCATCGGCTCTTCTTCGCCACGGCGGCCGAGGTGTATCGACTCAACATTGATTGACGTCAAGTGGCTGTCATGTCTGCCCACCCTTACCCTTGGACCATGACGATTGCTGATGAACCAGCGCTGTTCTTCAACCCGCTGCAACCCGGATATCTCGATGATCCGTATACGCACATGGGCGAGATCCGCAATGCGCACCCGGTTCACATGATCATTGACCGGTGGGGTCTGTTTCGCTACGACGATTGCTTCAGTTTGTTGCGCGATGCGTCATTGAGTGTTGACGATGAAAAATCAGATGTGCTCGACAGCGAGCGAGCCGACCAGTTTCGAATTGCCGCCGAAGCTGAAGGTATTCCGTTTGAACCCAATCGTTCGATGCTCACGGTCGACCCACCCGATCACACCCGCCTGCGACGTCTCGTCACCAAAGCCTTTACACCCCGCTCGATTGAACAGCTACGGCCACAGGTGCAGCAACTCGTCGATCAGAGCCTCGACTCAATGCAGGCTGACGGCGTCGCCGACGTCGTCGATCGGCTGGCCTTCACGCTTCCGTTTGATGTGATCAACCTCATGCTCGGTATGCCCGAAGCTGACAAAGACAAGATCAAGGACTGGAGCGGAGCGATCGTGAAGACGCTTGATCCGATCCTTACGCCAGAAGAAGTGGCCGCTGCAACCGTCGCCAGTATCCGTATGGATGCTCACATTGCCGACGTCATCGAGTGGAAGCGGTCGAATCTCGCCGACGACCTGCTCACTCGATTGATTGAAGCGGAAGAAGACGGTGACCGTTTGACCACGAAGGAACTCGCAGCTCAAGTTGCCCTGCTGTTCATTGCTGGGCACGAGACCACTGTCAACCTGATTGGCACAGGTCTGTTTGAGTTGCTGCGGAACCCGGAACAGATGTCGGCGTGGCGAGCCGATGAGTCGCTCGGAACGAATGCGGTTGACGAGTTGCTTCGCTATGTGAGCCCTGTGCAGATGTCACGCCGAGTAGCCACCGCTGACCTCGAATTCCAAGGTCAACACATTCCAGCTCGCTCATTCGTACTTGCGATACTCGCTTCGGCGAACCGAGATCCTGACAAATGGGGCCCAACAGCGAATGATCTTGATCTCGGTCGAGAGGGCGCTGGGCAACATCTGGCGTTCGGCAGCGGTTCGCACTATTGCCTTGGTGCGTCGTTAGCCAAGCTCGAAGCAGAAGTGGCGTTGCAGTCGTTCATTACGCGATTTCCCAATGCGACCATCGATGGCGTCCCGGCATGGAACGGCCGTTTGAACCTGCGTGGCCTCGAGTCGCTTCCGCTGCGGGTGGGTTGATCAGGATCCAGCACTCGCGCTGATGGCTGTAGATATTCTGTTTCGCGTTGGTGCGGATCAAACGTCGACGTCACGGCTTGTTGCCGACGAGGTGCACGAGGCGCAGCGCACCGATGCTGAGTGCGTTGTTGAGATTGCTTACCTTCGTTGTCAGCTGGCCAGCCATTGCGAGGTTGAGCCCAAGTTCCTGAAGGTATTTGTCAGTGCCGGACGGCGTTGCGTCAGGTAGCGGACGTTGGGTTTCGTCAGTAACGACCGGACCCGGTGTCGGGCGCGCAATTTTTTGGCGCACTCGGCGGGTCGACGAGGGCGGCACATGTTCGCTCACTGCGATGAACCCGGCGTCGGTCATCGCCGATCGGTACAACGACGCTGATGCGACATGATCCAATGCCTGCTGAGAGGCCCACGGAAGCGGATACTTGACTTGTGTGTCTGGCGTAGCGTCTGTCATCACGTCGTAGATAACAAAGCGGCCCTGAGGCTTCAGAACCCGGAACACCTCACGAAATAGCGCACCTTTGTCGGCCACGTTCATGCCGACATGAAGCATCATTGCCGCATCACAGACGTGATCGTCGAGCGGGACGTCGAAGCCGTTGGTTACGACACATTGGATGTATTCCGCGAGGCCAACCCACTCATTGAAGGTGTTCGCCGCTTCGACCGAGCTCGCGGTGATGTCTATTCCAGTAACCCTGCAGCCTTGCGTGGTTGCCACGAATCGAGCCGGGCCGCCAAGGCCACAACCGACGTCGAGCACGTGCGACTGGCGCGTGAGATCGAGACGGTCGACCACATGGCGGGTGGCGTTGCGCCCTCCGGCATGGAACTCGTCGATGTGCTCGAGGTGGTCGACATTGATCGTTGTTTTGTCGAGGCCGCCGAGGCGCATCGCTTCTTCGACTCGGACGACGATGTTGTCGACTCGGTAGTGGCCGGCGACTTCTCGGACTTGATCCACATGTGAAAGGTAACGCGTCGTGGGCCAGCCAGACTTACCCGATGGTGTATCGCTGGCTTCCGAATGCAGCAGTACTTGCGATGATGCTGGCGTTGTTGGGGTGTTCAGCTCAAAGCGTCGACGTGCCTCTCGAGGCCGCTGAGTTGGCAGATCCCGGTGCAATCGTCAGTGCCGGTTATGTGCTCTCTGAGGTGGCGACTGGTTTCGATGGTCCAACACAGATTGCCCACGGGCCTGATGGGTCGTGGGTCATCGCTGAGCTGAACGGAAGCGAGAATGCCGCCACAGGTCGTGTGGTGCAGGTCATGGGCGGTGACCCGACGTCGAGAATCGTGCTTCAGGCGGGTCTGAACAAACCCACAGGTGTCGCGGTGGTCGGCGATGCGTTGTGGATCATGGAGCGACGACGACTGTCGGTCGCTTCGCTTACGGTAGGCGCAGATCTGGTCAGTGTCGCTGATGAGTTGCCGTTCAACGGCCGCTCTGAGGGGTCGCTCACTCCCGACGGAGCAGGTGGGTTGATCTACAACACGTCAGGATCGAAACGTGGCAGCGATCGAGTCGAAGGTTCTGGCGTCATTTTCGAGATCACTAACGCGTCATTGACACCGTCAATACCCCAAAAAGTCGCGGAAGGTCTCAAGCACGCCTATGCGCATACCTTTGACGCCGATCGGCAATTGTGGGCGACCGAGATGTCAGACGGAAGCTTTGACGGTGCCCAGGCTGTCGACGAGTTGGTTCGGGTGATCAAAGGCGACGATTTTGGCTGGCCGCGGTGTGTGGGAGACAACCGACCTGTGGCGGAATTCGGTGGCACGCCAGGCATTTGTCAGGCGTCGCCGAGATCACACGCCCTGTTCGGTGCGGGTTCGACACCAACGGGGCTCGCGGTCGCACCTTGGGACCCTGACACGCTCGTTGTCGCGTTGTGGGTCGACGGCACGGTCGTCGCCATTCCTCGATCGGTGCCTGAGGGCGAACCGTGGACGGCTGAGGTGCTTATCGCAGGGCTCGATGGGCCGCAATCATTGCTTGCTGACGGCAACCGCTTGTTGGTGCTGGAGTTTGGAACAGGGCGTTTGTTGAGCCTCGCAACGACTTGATGGAATGCGCGGTCTCTGATATTCGTTATTGTGAGAGTCCCGCAACGTTGTCCTGAAAGGACTACACGCATGAAAGATATGAAGATTGCCGGTTTCGGCATGGGTGCAATCATTACTGCACTCGGCTTGCTGCTCTGGTCGCCCATCGTTGATGGGCGTAATGTGCTCGGCATCATCATCACCCTCGTCGGCCTGATCGGCTTCGGCGGATTCGCCAAGGGCAAGTGGTACTGAACCACTCCTTGGTCGCCGCTAGGTGATCACAACAACAAACGGCCGGTTCGCCGGTCACCGATGATCTGCAGCACGGATTCCGTGCTGCAGTTCTCGTTGTGCTGACGTGTCATGATTCGTGGGTGAGTAATCAACTTCGTCAGATCTGGCAAGCCATGACCGCCGATGGTCAGCCATTCGCCATGCATGAAATCACCGTGAGTGATGTGCCAATGCGGGTGTTCTCGGCTGCCCCGCCAAACATGCGGATCGCGTGGGAAATGGCGCCCGCTCCCGACGACTGGCTGTATGTCGTCTACGAAGACGAGCATTACACCTATGGCGAGATTCGTGCCCAGGTTCGCAGCCTGGCCGACGCGATGGTCAACGCTTATGGGATCAAACCCGGTGATCGTGTCGCCGTCTCAATGCGTAATTATCCCGAGTGGGTGGTGTCGTACTGGGCAACCATTTCTGTTGGCGCCGCCCTCGTGGGCATGAACGCCTGGTGGACAAGCGCGGAAATGGCCTTTGGCATCAAAGACTCCGCTCCGTCATTGCTCATCGTTGATGATGAACGACTCGAACGAGTCAGTGAGGTTCTCGGTGAACTACGTGCCGACGCAACCTTGCCACTGATTGCGGTACGCAGCGAACGTGAGCTTCCGGACGGAGCCGCCCAATGGGACGAGGTCGTCAAGCCTGCCGACGCGCCGCAAGAACTGCCGGAAGTGTCGATCGATCACGATGATGACGCCACCATTTTTTACACATCGGGCACAACCGGGCTTCCGAAGGGAGCGCAACTCACGCACCGCGGCTCGGTTCACAACGTAATGAATGTGGCGTTTATGGGAGCATTGTCGACCGCTCTATCAGCGTCGCCAGATGACCCGCCAGCGCTCGAGGTTCCCGCTCCGCCGGTCATCATGGCTCCGACCCCACTGTTCCACGTGACTGCATGCAACTGTCTGTTGCACCCAGCGACCCTGGCTGGCGGCGCGATCGTGCTTACCCGCAAGTGGGATGCGGGCCGAGCGCTCGAACTGATCGAACGCGAGAAGGTCACGAACTTCTCAGGCGTGCCGACGATGGGTCGAGAACTGCTCATGCACCCGAACTGGGCGACGACCGATACTTCGAGTTTGCAGGGTGTAGGCGGCGGCGGGGCTCAGATCCAACCTGATCTCGTCCACAAAATCGAAGAAGCGCTCGGCAACGAAGCCCCGTCAACCGGATACGGCTTGACCGAGACCCACGGCATCGTCACCGCGATCGGAGCTCAGAACTTCATTGACAAAGACGAGTCATGCGGCCCGGTGGTGCCGACTCTCGATGCCAAACTCATCGATGACGACGGCAATGATCTCGAGCCGGGCCCTGACGTTCTCGGCCAACTGTGCGTTCGCGGAGCGGTCGTGATTAAGGGGTACCTGAATCGGCCAGAGGCAACGGCCGAAGCAATCCGCGACGGCTGGTTCAACACCGGTGACATCTGCCGCATCGACGACGACGGATTCGTTTACGTGGTGGATCGTGCCAAGGATCTTGTGCTTCGCGGAGGCGAGAACATTGGTTGTGTCGAGGTAGAAGCCGCGATCTACGAGCACCCTTCGGTTGCTGAGACTGTCGTATTCGCTGTGCCTGATGAACGACTTGGCGAAGCCGTGGGCACAGTCGTCGTTCTGGCTCCGGGCGCATCGCTCGATGCTGAGACGCTTCGAACATTTGTGGGTGAGCGGATTACGAGCTACAAGGTGCCTGAACACGTGTGGTTCTGGACTGACCCGCTGCCTCGCAATGCCAGCGGTAAGTTTGTCAAGCGTCAGGTCCGCGCCGAAGTGCTCGGTCTCGACGGCTAGCCCACTATGGGGCTCCGTCGGTCAGTCCGGCGAACCCCGCTGGCGCGTACGGGCCGATCGCAAGCTGTTCGAGCACGCCAATGCCGTTGTTGGTGCCGTCGGTGGCGCGCACGACCTGCTGAACATGTATGTTCTCGAGTGCGAGAAGGTCCATGTCGTTCAGGTCGTAGCGCTCGCCGCCGATGGCCAACTCGTCGACCCAGTTGCCCTGCCCCCACTTGGGGTGCAGGTAGCCGAGCCCTTTCATATGGAAGCGCAACACCGGCTCAAGCGTGATCGTGCGAGTCGCTCCATCAAGACCCACGAGGTCGATCTCGGCGCCGGCCGCCAACCGGGTGTTGGGGTGGTAACTGACCCGGTGAATTGCGGTCGCCATACGTGTGTCGATGCCCTCGGGGGCGTCGGGCACGTGGGCCTCGGTGGCGAACAGCGGTGCGGTCAGACCTTCTCGAATGAGCGGCTCACCGTTGTGGCCGTCAAAGAAGATGGCATGTGAAACGTGGTCGTCCCAAATAAGCGGCGCCCACAAGAAGAACACCCCGCGAGCGCTGGTTGACGGCGGCATCGGCACCTGCTGACCCACGCTGCGCACGCCCCAGGAACGGTCCTTAGTTCCGCGCCAGTCGACTTCGGTGACATCGAAGTCGCCGTCGGGGGTGGAGACCGTTCCAGTCCATCGGCCGAATTGGTCGAAACGGGTGCTGTCCATTGAAGGTCGGGTGCCGCTCCAGAGCGTCTGTCGCGCTTCCTGGATTGGCGCTGTTCTCGTCGAAAAGGTCAGGTCGCAGGCCAAGCCCGATTCGTTGTCGTCGAGCAGGACACGTGTGCGGCGCATCGGCTCGATGATCTCGATCCGGAAGGGGCCCACGGTCATGTCGGTGCGTTCCAGCGGGGCTCGGCGAGAGCCGAAGAACGCGTGTTGAACGCCACCGCTGTCGACGGTGCTAAAGGCGCAGTCCATCACCCCGCGGTGCGGGTAGATCGCCATGCCGATTCCGAAATACTTGTCGCCGTCGACCGAGTAGCCGTTGAACCAGGTGCGGTCATAGACGTTCGGATCAGACGTCGCCGGGTGGGCGATAGGCAATGGAGTCTGGTGGATTGGATAATCATCGAGGCGGTTCAGCACCCGCCCATCGTCGCGCACCAGACAGACAAGTTGGAAAAGACACGGACGAACGCCGGTAGCAATGGTTGGAGTTGTCGATCCGGCCGCGTGGATCGAGCAAATGAACGCGACCTGACGTCGGCTCGCCAATATCCCGACAGTTTCGCCATCAGGGAACCAGCAGTCGGCAAGACTCGTCAGAAGAGTTGTGACTGATGTGCGGCTGAAATGAAGCGCTGGCGATTTGCAATCGTTGTGGCCCTTTTCGTAGCAGTTGCCATGGGCTGTGGTTTACAGGAACGCGATTCGAGCGGCGAACAAGTCGACACTGTCCACCTGCGAGATGTCGGTGAATCGAGCGCTGGCTCCGACGAAGTAACCGTCGACTTGGGTGAACCCATCATTGCAACCGTTGACAACATCGCGCGAAGCGCTGAGGTCATCGTGACGGGCCGCTTCACAGGTGACGTGCTTGCTGCGTCGCAGTACACGATGCGCGAGGGAATTGTCGCGGTTCGGTTCGTAGTTGATGAACTCATCTGGTACAGCGACGCGGCGAGCAGATATGTCGAGGACGCGAGCCCAGACCTCGACTTGGCGGTCGATGAATTCACCTTGGCGTGGGTCAAATCGCGAGACCACGAAGAAGACCGAGATGTTGTGCTGGTGCTGGGTGGCATGGACACGCCCCAGGGGCTTATTGCAGTTCCAGTTTTGGGTTCGGCTGGCGTTTTCGTACCTGTTGAGGGTGAACCGGCAGTGATTGAATCGATAGATGATCGAGTCAAGCGCACGTCGGTATCAGAGCTTGTTGTCATCTCAGAGGAGCTGCACGCAGACCTTCGATTCTTGGCGGCTGTCAGAGAGGAACTCGATCGTCCAAATGATCTGCCGGCAGCCCCTAGACCATTCGCCGACGTATCAGTTCTGGCGACTGCCGAGGGAGTCTGGATTGTTGTGGATGCCAGCTCATCTGGGGGACCGCAGTCAGTGGTGCCCTGCGCAATCCAGTCCCGCAGCACGCTGCGTCGAAGCTGTGCGGTCAGCCAGCCTCAGACTCTTGGAGACGGTCAGACCGTCGTTTTGAATCCGAGGCAAACAGTACAGACGCAATATGGCGAACTCGAATGTAGCCGCGCTGCGTTGTGCGGTTTTGCGATTGTTACCGACACGTTTCAACTCAAGAGTTTTCTTGGCTACGACGAAGTCGACCCAGTGGCCCATCTTGTCCCGAACCTGCTCGGTTCCGGCGCCCGAGGGAATCGTCTTGTGAGCCATGGCCTGATCCATGTCGCGGGGTTTGTTCCAGGCGAAGTGTTGATTGCGAAGAGATGTCCGAGCGGGTTTGCCATGATTGATCCACGGTCGTGTCCCAATGTGTCCGAATCGTCGCCAATAGCGGTCGATGAAGGCGGTGAGGCGCTCATACCGGAACTCTCAGGAACCGGCAGTATCGGAATCTTTTCGGACTCGTCATTTCCGCTACTCATCGACGTTTGAGGCATCCGGAACGCCGCCGCTTTCTGGTTAGCCGGCGCGGGCGAAACCGCTTAGAGTGGTCGACCGACGCTGTTGAAGCGCCGACAATTGCTGTTGGTGATGTGGTGACGTAGACCTACGAGGTTACGAATACTGGTGATACGTATTTGGTGAATGTGACGGTTAGTGATGACCTGGTAGCGGCTTCGGAAAATTGATTGGGGCGATGGAAGCAATGTTTTTGCAGGCCCGATTGCGTCTGGGGTAGTTGTGATGTGCACGGCGACCGGTGTTGCGGTTGCAGGTGATTATGTGAACGTGGGAACCGCTTCAGCGACACCGACCGATAGCGCTGGAGTGCCAACCGGCCAGAGCGCTGTTACCGATGCGGACACCTCGCACTACCGAGGCACCACAACAACGGTTGCAACAACCTCTGTTGCCTACCCGTATCCGACCATCAGCTAGACCACCCCGCTAGAAGTGCCTGCTGTGCTTTCGTCTGAGGAACCAGCGCCGCTAGCGGTAACTGGCGTCGAAGCAGCAGCTCTGGTCGTAGTCGGCATCGCCGCAATGGCGGGTGGCGGATGCATGACCGTGGCTCAACGACGCCGCGACGGCTGATAACTGCACCTCGCTCGCGGCCGGGCAAAAGGCAAGTGCGCCCGGCTCGGCGTGTGACTCGCGAGGTTCGCCAATCTCAGGCAACCTCGACAGCGGGGGGAAGCAGCACGAGCTTGCCGGCAAAGGTCTTGGCGACGAAGTCTTGCTGAGCTTGGGCGATGTCGCGTAGCGCATAGGTGCGGGCCACGACCGGTGTTACTTCACCGCGCTCGATATAGCTGACAAGGTTCTCGAACACCGAGCGCGGCTGGAATGTGCTTCCGACCAACGTGAGGTCCTTCAGATAAAGCGTGCGCAGATCGAGTTCGACGATCGGGCCAGCGATAGCACCCGAAGTCGCGTAGCGGCCTTGCAGTTTGAGCACCTCAAGCAGCTGCGGCCATGAGTCGCCGCCGACGACGTCGGCGACCACATCGACCGAATTCGCGCCCAACTCTTCGACGAAGTCGGCGTCGCGGTCGATGACCTGATCGGCGCCCCACTCGGTGACCGTTGCCCATTTGCTCGCTGACGCCGCAGCGATCACATGGGCGCCGCGCCGCTTGGCCAACTGAATCGCAGCTGAACCAACACCGCCCGATGCTCCGGTGATTAGTACTCGTTCACCCGCCACGAGGCCCGCCCGTTCCAGCAGCCCCTCGGCGGTAGACCATGCGCACGGGAACGAAGCGAGCTCCGCATCGGTCAAGTCGGTGGTGATGGCGAAGGCTTCCTCGGAGCGCACCGCACAGAACTGTGCGAAGCCGCCGTTGATCTCCGAACCCATGGTGACGCACACGCCGTGCTCGCCGCTGGGTGCTTGTTGCATGCTTCGAACGAGCACTCGCTCGCCGATCCGATCCGCCGAAACAGCGCTTCCGACTGCGACAACGGTGCCGGCGACATCGGCTCCCTGAATCTTTGGAAAGACAAGGCTCTCGCCAGCCCAGCCGCCGTCATCAGATACGTCGACCTCGGACTCGTCGCTGCCGGTGCCGTCGCGCACCGCCTTGGAGTACCAGCCCGTTCGGGTGTTGACGTCAGTATTGTTGACACCAGCTGCTCCGACCTGAACGAGCACTTCGTCGTCTGCCGGCGCCGGCACCGGAACATCGGTTCTGTAGTCGAGTTTGTCGAGCCCTCCGAAACCGGTCAGCAACACTGCTGTCATCGTGTGCGGAAGTTCACTTGCACCTAGAGCGTTCACAGCCGACAGTCTGGCGGCGCTGGTTGCCAATGCGGACGAGTCAGTAACTACCCGGCGAGATCTCGAGTGACCCCTTGACCATCGGCACGGTGACCTGGACCGAACGCAACGTGACTTCCATGCGCAGACCGTCGATTCCGAACACGTCCCAAATGCGCGGTTCGGTGCCCACAATTAGGAAGCTCGTCATCTTCGACGGGTCGACATGCAACGGCGCAAGGTCCAGATGTAAGGCGCCGTTGACCCACTCGGCCCGGCTAAAGGCCATGTTGGGAAAGTCGACACCGATGATCTTTGGGCAGTCGACAACGGGAGCTGCCGACAAGCCGGTCCACGAACCAGGGCCGGCTGCTTCAGCTGCGGCGAGAAATGCGTTGAACTGACCGCGAGGGTAAGGCTCGTCGAGTCCCATACCCCATGTGAACTCGCCAGACGCTTCGTCCCACGTGGGTTCGTACGACGCTTCGATGGCGTCAACCAGCCATGCTGCTCGCTCGGTGAGCCCCCATTCGCGGGCGAGCACCAAAGCAGCAGCAAAGGCGCGAGATGCGCTGAGCGGCCGGTCTCGGTTGCCGCCGATTCCCAAGCTGGCACACGCCGCGTCGTAAAGACGTCGAGCGTCGTCGGGTGCCTGGGGCGCTGCGTAAAAAGCCGTCGTCAGGTTGACGCCCACCGGCAGTCGGTGGTGCACGTCGACAACAGGGTCGTAGTACAGGGTGGCCACAGTCGGAAGCTCATCTGCCGCGAGCCCGAGGTAGTGTTCGCGGGCGTGACGCCACCACGGCTCAAAGCTCTGGGCGTGAAATTCAGTGCCGTGTCGATTGTCGTGCAGCCTCAGACCGAGACCAGCTCCGGCCAGTCAAAACGGCCAGATCTTCGTGTTCTCTCAATGGCACCCAATCGGTGCGGCTTTCCACTGTCGGTTAAGCGTTGCGGCAATATCGGAGTGAGTCCACTCAAAGGTGTTCGCCCCGTCTCGGATCAGCTCAAACGGCGAATTCCACTGGTCATTCGAATCGATCATCGAGCGGATACCGAGCAGCACCAGAAAGAAGCCCTTATAGAACAACATGCCATCAGCGGCGATGGGGTCTATCTGCTTGCCGTACGGTTCGATGCCGTTGGCAGTCCAACCGGGCACGTCGTAGTCGCCCCAGAGTTCGGGCGGAATAAACAATCGGTACAGGTCGGGGTAGTCGCCGCGATCGGGATCGTGACCGAACTGTGTCAGCCAATCGGCGGCTGACCACCAACTGGTGTGTCGGGCGATCAACTGATCGAGAACTGCGGTGTACGGCTCGGTCCATGCCGGGGTTTGATGGGCCATCAATCCCATGGCGTATGACGAGTCGACGAGGTCAAAGCGATGCCAGCTGGCCATCGGCGGATCAGAGCGGTCATCCCAGTGCGGATGTGGGGTGCCGGCGCGACTCCAGTCGTCGGTCGTGTGCGCCTTTCGATGCATATAGCGCAGCCACCCGAGAGACCGCTCCGAAAGAACCACGTGGGCAAGCTACCCGCGACACACCGGGCCTGTCGAACGTCAGGCCCTATGGTGCCTTTATGGTCACCGAGCGGCATTTCGGTCGCTCACTCAACGTGTAAAGGAAGCGCTATGGACGCTGTCAAACTCCTCGGAAGCCTCATGGGTAACAACGCCACCGGCGGCAACGCGCTCGGAAGCCTTCTCGGTGGTGGTGGCGGCGGCGGTGGCGGCCTGGGGGCTCTCGCCGGTCTTCTCGGCGGCGGCGGCGGTGGTGGCGGCGGTCTTGGAGCCCTCGCCGGAATGCTCGGCGGCGGTGGCCAAAAGTCCGGTGGTGGCGGCGGCGGACTCGCTGGACTGCTCGGCGGGCTTGCCGGAGGCGGTGCAAACGAACCTGCCCCTGAAAAAGAATCCAACGAGGCTGTTCTGTTGATTCAAGCAATGGTCAACGCCGCCAAGGCCGACGGCCAAGTCGCGAAGGAAGAAGTACAGAACATCGTTGGTCGCCTGGGCGAGATCAGCCAAGCCGAGGCAACGTTTCTTCGTGAACAACTCGAAGCACCGATGGACCTCGAAGGCTTCCTGCGTTCGGTTCCCGGTCACATGGCTGAGCAGGTCTACGCATTTTCCCTCATGGGCATGAAGCTCGACACTCAACGCGAAGCCCAGTACCTCGGCGTGGTAGCGCAGGGTCTGAACCTGAGCAAAGACATCGCCAACCAGATCCACTCGAAGCTCGGCGTTCCTACCATCTTCAAGTAAACCTGACGGTCGCAGACTGCTACCGGTCGCGGCCCCCACCACTTGCCAGCTCTAGGGTGGCGTCATGAAAACTGACGCCACCCGGACTGCGCAGACCACCGAGTTGTTGCAGGCAATGATCCGCAACGAATGCGTGAATGACGGCACGCTCGAATCTGGCGACGAGGTCCGAAACAGCGACTTGCTCGAAACGTTCATCGAAGGTGCTGGCCTTGATGTCGAACACTTCGAATCAGCACCCGGCCGCCGGTCGATGGTTGCTCGCATCGAAGGGTCCGACCCTGATGCGCCGTCGCTTTGCCTGATGGGGCACACCGATGTCGTGCCGGTCAGCCCTGACGGCTGGAGCCAGGACCCATTTGGCGGCGAGCTCATCGACGGCGAAGTCTGGGGCCGCGGAGCGATTGACATGTTGAGTCAAACGGCGGCGATGGCAGTCGGATTCAAACACCTCGCGACATCTGGTTTCAAACCCAAAGGCGATCTGATTTTTTTCGGGGTCGCTGACGAAGAGGCCGGTGGGGTCTGGGGCGCCAAATGGATGATCGATAACCACTTCGACGCGGTCGCGTGTGACTACGTGATCACGGAATGGGGCGGCGTACCTGTACAGACACCGAACGGCACTGCACTCACCCTGAACGTGGGCGAGAAAGGCGTCGCCTGGCAGCGCATAAAAGTGTCAGGAACCCCATCACATGGATCCATGCCGTATGGGTCAGACAACGCACTGGTCAAAGCTGCCGAGGTCGTTCGGCGGCTCGCCGAGTACCGGCCAACGCCAGCGATCCACGAGCTGTGGACTGCACAGGTACACAACCTGCCATTTGACGACGCAACCAAGGCCGCCATGCTTGACCCCGGTCGTCTCGACGAGGCACTTGCAGCTATGCCCAATCAGCTCAAAGCTCGGCATCTACACGCCTGCTCCCACACGACGTTCAGCCCCAACGTGGTGCACGGCGGAACCAAGACCAACACGGTGCCTGACGAGGTCTTGATCGACCTCGATGTGCGCACCCTGCCCGGTGAAACCCCCGAAGACGTCCACGAACATTTGCGTCTGGCCCTCGGCGACGAGATCCTCGCCAAGATCGACGTCGAACCGATACAGATCGACCCAGCTACTGAGTCAGCGACGAACAATGAGCTGTTCGAAGTGCTTACCGATGTGATGACGTCAGCCCATCGCAACAGTCGAATCCAACCGTCACTGATCGTTGGTGGTACCGATGCCCGCTTCTTCCGCAACGCCGGAGCCGTGGCGTACGGCGCTGGCTTGTTCTCGCCGCAGATGACCTTTGAGACTTTTGCCGATCGGTTCCACGGCCACAATGAACGAATCGATGTGGATTCAATTGCATTGAATACTGAGCTGTTTGTACAGGTCCCTACACGCCTGCTCAGCTAGCCAAACTACGTCGCCATGGTCGCGGCGGCGTCGGTGTCTTTGATGCGCAACGCCATCACCGCAGCGACGACAAACATGAGTGCGCTGGCGATAAAAGCATTGCGGTACGCATCGAGCCGGTCGGCTGATGAGCCCAGTGATGTGCCGATTCCCGACACCAACACTGTTGACGCAACAGCGACACCCAGAGCCGGCGAGATCTGACGTGCGGTGCCAAAGATCGCGGTGGCTCGGGACATCTCATGGGGCTCCATGCGGGCGTAGACGGCGGCCTGCATCGGCACAAAGACCAATCCCATTGCGAGGCCTCGGGCGAACATCAATAACCGAACGGTTGTCATACTCGTCGATGTGTCAAGGGTGGCCACGACCAGCCCGATTACAAAAGCGGCGCTGCACCCAACAGCGATAAGGCGGCGCGGTCCGATCTGTTTGTAGAGCGTGCGACCTGCGACCTGACTCATAATGAGTATTCCGATTGGTTGCGGCATAAGTGCTAGCCCGGCTTCGAGGGGCCCTCGCCCAGCTTCGTCTTGCAGGAAGAGTGGAAGCAGGTAGATCACGCTGATGAACCCGCCGTAGATCGGTAGGGCGAGCAGGTTCGAAATGCGAAACAGTCGCTGACGCAACAAGCGCAGATGTAGCAGGGGAGCGTCGCTGTCGAGTTCTGTGCGAATCAACAACGCGAGCAACCCCGCCCCAGCGATTAGCGCCGTGAGTATTGACGGAGCCGCCCAACCTCGTTCGCCGCCACGCGAGACGCCAAACATGATGAGTGCGACGCTGGCGGCCAGAAGTACGAATCCGCGAAGGTCGAATCGCCCCGCAGTTGCTGGTTCGTCGCGTTTGAGCCAGATGTGGCCCAACACAAATGCCAAGCCGCCAATCGGCACGTTGACGAAGAAGATCCAGCGCCACGACAAGTACTCGACGAGAGCACCTCCGATGACTGGACCCAACGCTGGGGCTATCACTGCGACAGTCACGACTTTTCGAGACGCATCTGAACGCTCGATCACCGGAAAAGCCGTGAACAGCAAGGTAGAGCCAATGGGAGTGATCAGTCCTGCGAACGCCCCTTGCAGCGCCCGCGATGCCACGAGCTGGGTCAGCGACTGGGAAAGACCACACAACGCAGACGTGGCCACGAAGCCAGCGAGAGCCACGAGGAAGATCGTGCGCAGGCCGAACTTGTCACCGAACCAACCTGCCGATGCGGTCATCACCCCTAGCGCAATCGTGAACGACAGAACTGTCCAATCCATCGACGTGGCGTCAACGCTGAACTCGTCTGCCAAGGTCGGTAAGGCCACGTTGATGATCGTGACATCCATGATCTGCATGAACATCGCGGCGATGTAGACCGTGGCGACCAGGTTCTTGTAACCGAACCGTTCAAGCACTGTGCGAACGTAGCAGGGTGACCTTGCCCAACAACCAGTCGAAGCGCCCGTGACACTCGTTCGCTCCAGCCATCGCCGCCTCGCCGAAATGGCGATCACCGAGACCTCGGTGGACTTGTTGGTCATGCGTCATGGCAAGTCGAGTTGGGACAGTGGTGCAGCGACCGATTTTGCTCGGCCTCTGTCGTCTCGTGGTCTGCGCGACGCTCCACGAATGGCGCAATGGCTTCGCGAGTCCGCCTTGCGCCCGGATCGGGTTTTGACCTCGTCGGCCTTACGAGCGCTCCAGACGAGTGACGCCGTCGCGGCCGAATTCGGGTTGCCTTCTTCAGCGGTTGAAGTCGACCGCCGGTTCTACGGCTGCGGTCCCGCTACCTGGTTCGAGGCCCTGCGTAATGGCGGCGAGCGTCGGGTGCTCATCTGCGGCCACAACCCAGGACTTGATGAACTTGTCGAAGTGATTACGGCGGACCGGCTTCGGTACACGCGAGACGCGAAGTTGATGACCACCGCGGCGATTGCCCATTTACGGCTACCGCGAGGTTGGTCATCGATTGGCCTGACGAGCGCTCGGCTGATCACATTGCAACGACCACGCGACCTCTAACTGAGTCAACCGGTAGTTGGTGCGCGGTGAGCCGGTCTCGGGCGTCACGTTGGGCGCATCAAAATTGAATCATTGACAGACGTCTCGGCTTTTCGGCAGACGCTGGTGCGTAGACCGCCGCTGCCGAAGGCAAACTCGACGTCGTGCAAAGATCTGACCCCAGCCTGTCGAAATGCGAGGCTGCCTGAACCGATGACTGTCGGATTGCTTTTCACGGCTCTCACGCTCGGGTTCCGTCACGGAGTTGATTGGGACCACATCGCGGCGATCGCCGACCTCAGCGCGGCTGCCAAGGACCGGCGGCGGGGCTTTGTGCTGTCGTTTGT
>CALKPY010000093.1 GCA_937991435.1 uncultured Acidimicrobiales bacterium | reverse complement strand
TTGGGCGGTTCGGTCGGATGAGCCCTCGGGGTCGGACTCGCCGTCGGCTCCACAGGCTCGGTCGGATGCGCCTTCGGGGTCGGACTTGCCGTGGGCTCCGCAGGCTCGGTCGGATGCGCCTTCGGGGTCGGACTTGCCGTGGGACTCGGAGTCTCCGTGGGAGCCGGAGTCTGCGTCGGAGCCGGAGTCTGCGTCGGACTTGACGTTGGAGTTGTACTTGGACTCTGCGTCGCAACAGACGAGGGCGTCGAAGTTGATGTTGCTGTCGACGTAGGGGTCACGCTCGATGTCGGCGTCGCTGTTGTCGACATAGTCGCTGTGGGAGTACTGGTCGCTGTGGGAGTATTGGTCGCTGTTGAACTCGCCGTCGGGGTCGCGTCAGCTGTCGCTGTCGCTGTCGCTGACGGTGTTGCATCGGGCGTGGCCTGAGGCGTTGGCGTAAGAGCTGACTCGGTCTGTGTCGGAACCGGCGTTGATATCCACGCAGCGGCCGGCAAGGTTGCGGTTGCGTCAGGAGTGGCGGTCGAAGCCGGTGCATTTGCCGCCTTCGATCCGGGCTTTGTCTTGGGACCAGGAGTTGACGTCAGCGTCGGCGCTGACGCGTTTTGTGCAGCGCTGGACAACGGAACGGTTGTCGTCGTCGGCTCCTGCGAAGAGGGTTCCACCGAGGGGGCTGACAGGTCGTTCCTACTGCGTGGTGCGACGTTTCGTGACCGCTCTGAACGAGCAGGCGACGAGTCACCTGGCGAGTCTTCATCACCGGCCAAATCTTCGTCTTCCGCTGAAGACATGACGTCGTCAGCCACGTCAGAGTCAGCCGTGCCTTGTTCGCCGCCAGAACCACCGCCGCCACCCGAACCATCAGCACCGGCGTCACCAGCACCAGAACCATCAGCACCAGACCCACCAGAACCATCACCACCCGAACCATCAGCACCAGAACCGTCAGCACCGCCGCCACCGGCGCCATCAGCTCCACCAGACCCGCTTGCAAGCGTCGTGTCCGCTCGTTCCGTTGCCGCTGCCGCGGCCGAAACGTCGACGCCGGGAAGCACTCCCGCTCCGGCCATGAGCACTGCAGCGGTCAAAGGGACCGCGCCGCCAAGAAAGGCAACTGTTCCGGTGCCAAACCTCTGGGCGAGGGTCTCCAACCAGGTAACCGTGCCAGCAGCCCGGCGGACCTGGCCGATTCCGATGTTCAAAAATGAACGCACCGCCGCGGGATCAAACTGTCCTCCCGCGCAGTCAGCTAGCTCTTTTCGAGCCAACTCCGGAGACATTGGTTTCTTGTACGAGCGAGTCGAGGTCATCGTGTCGTAAGCATCAGCCACAGCCACGATCCGGCCGCCTATATGAATGTCAGTTCCGGCCAATTTTGATGGGTAACCTGTGCCGTCCCAACGTTCATGGTGTTGGCTCGCGGAGAGTTCCCACCCTCGAAGCCAGCCCGCCACCGGGGCGAGGTGATCGACCGCTGCACCCGGGTGCCCACTGAGGGTCGACCACTCATCTTCGGTTGGGCGCCCTGGCTTGTTCAAAATCTCGCCCGGAACTTCAACCTTTCCGATGTCATGGAGCAACGATCCCCACCGCAGCAGGTCACGTTCGCGCTCAGGCAGCCCCATCTCCTCGGCGATGAGGTCGCTGTAGGCGCGGACTCGTTCGCTATGGCCACGGGTTCGTCGATCGTGTGCCGTCAAGGTGTCAAGAAGTCGCAGTAGTTCCGTTGAGTGAGCTCCAGGCTCAGTCGAAGGGTCACTTGCCGTGGCGCGCCCGGAAGCCCCCGAGCGAAGGGCAACCCGGTATCGGGCTGGCGCCTTGTCGGGAAAAACCATCGACATTCGCAACAGTGCAACGACAGGAAGAAACCGACGCATCACGCGGTCAGCGAGCAACAGCACCAGTCCGCCCACCAGCAACGCAATCGCGCACCAGAGCAAGATTCCCCAGCCGCCGGATTCAGGCGGGAACAGGCGCGAGAGCAACCAGATAACAAGGTAGGCAGCAACGATCGGCGTCGCCCAGATGACAAAACGGAGCACCCGGGCCAACCAAGGTCGCTCGGCCCACCGGTCAGCCGTGATTGCGAGATTCTGAGTTGGCGCGCCTTGTTGTGCCACCTGTCTCAATCGGCCACTGGCTCAACGAACTGAGCAGTTCGACCTGGTATGGGCCGTATGGCGCATTGACAAATAGGGTACGCGCGGCACGTGACTCCGCGATTGCCCGGTCGCCTCGGTCAGAGCCAGACAAGTCCTATTATTCAATTTGACATAGCAAGGCCGTTGGCTTAACCCGTTGGAGCAAGCGCCTCGAGCACCGTCCAGTCGACCGCGCCACGACCGCCATCGGCCGCAACTGGTTGAATACAGACGTGCGTGGCGCCGGCGTCGTAGTGCGCTTGCACCCGAGCCCGCAGCGTGTCTTCGTCGCCCCACGCCATAACGGCGTCGACAAAGGCTGCGTCGTCGTTTTCGATCTGGTCCTCGGTGAAACCGAGTCGCTTCCAGTTGTTGCGGTAGTTCGGAAGCGCCTTGTACAGCGATAGCTGTTCGGCGCCTTTGGCCCGGCCCACAGCCGCATCAGTTGTCAAACACACCTTCTGCTCAACGCACAAGAGCGCATCGGGACCAAGCATTTCTGCGGCCATCGCCGTGTGCTCGGGCGTCGTCCAGTAGGGATGAGCACCAGCAGACGCGTCACGCGAGAGCTCAAGCATCTTCGGGCCTAGAGCAGCGACAACGACAGGCGGCATCTCGGCATCAGGGCCCATCCACGGCGATGCTTCCATTGCGGCGAGATACTTCTGCATTGCGCTCAGGGGCTTGTTGTAGTCAACGCCGCGCAGGCCTTCGACCATTGGCTCATGGCTCACGCCAAGACCGAGCACGAACCGGTCACCTGACAGCTCAGCGAGGCTAAGCGCGGCTTGTTTCATGACACCGGGGTGACGCATCCAGATGTTGGCGATGCCCGTTGCCACAATCAGCGACTCGGTGGCGTTCAACAACATTGCCGAGCTGACCATGGGGTCCCGCCCGATGGTCTCGGGAATCCACAGCGCCGAGTAGCCCAGCGACTCCACTCGCCTTGCGAAGTCGCCACACTCCGCGGCACTCATGCCATCGCAGAAGTTCCAGACGCCCGTTGTTCCAAGTTGTTTGAGATCCACGCACCGAACCTACTTCGTGGGCACCAGACCCGGCGCACCGCAGATATCAGCATCACCCTCCCCTGCGATACGGGCTGCATTCTGCTTGCCACTTGCGGGCACGATTCATAGAGGTACGGCCGTCTCAGCGTCGGGTTAGGCTCGGTTCGATGGCCTACGAGGCGCTGTATCGCCGCTACCGACCGTCCCGCTTCGAGGACGCCTTTTACGGTCAGGCCCATGTCGTTGCTGCCTTGCGCAACGCCGTGGCCCACGACCGGGTCGGTCACGCGTACCTGTTCAGCGGCCCGCGAGGTACCGGCAAGACAACATCGGCCCGCATTCTTGCCAAGGCGCTGAACTGCACCGACCTGCAAGCGGGTGAACCATGCAATGCATGCGACTCGTGTGCATCGTTTGCTTCGAACAGCAGCTATGACCTGCATGAACTCGATGCGGCTTCGAACAACGGCGTCGAGGCCATGCGAGACCTGATTGGCAAGGTCGCGCTTGGCTCGCCCGGTCGCACCAAGGTCTACATCCTCGACGAGGTGCACATGCTCTCATCAGGTGCCGAAAATGCCCTGCTGAAGACGCTCGAAGAACCGCCACCACATGTCGTATTCGTCTTGTGTACGACCGAACCCAACAAGGTGGTGCCGACGATTCGCAGTCGCACCCAGCACCTTGAGTTCTCGCTGCTGTCAAGCGCCGACGTCAACGGTCTTATCGACCATGTGGTGGCCGACGCTGGTCTCGAGATCACCGACGACGACCGTGCCTACGTGGCCCGAGCCGGCGGTGGGTCAGCCCGCGACACCTTGTCGGCCCTCGACCAGGTCGTGGCCGCCGGCGGAGCACCACAAGTTGGGCAATATCTCGACGCCCTTGTACAGGCACTCGCAGACCGCGACACGCCAGGTGCACTGCTCGCCATCGACGGCGCGGTCCAAGCTGGCCGAGATCCCGCGGTTATCGCCGGCTCCTTATTGACCGATCTGCGCGGCGCCTTTCTGGCTTCGATGCAAGCAGACGTTGGGCATCTACCCGATGTCGAACAGGAAAAGGCGCTGGCTCGAGCTGGGGCGATGAGCGCCGCTCAGATCACTCGCGCGATCGAAGTCCTCGGGCAATCGATAATCGACATGCGTCAGGCACCTGACCCTCGCGTTGACCTCGAAGTCGCTCTCGTGCGGCTCACGCGCATCGATCTTGATCACACACCAGCAGCGCTACTTGAGCGCATCGAGCGGCTCGAGCAGGGGGCTCCAAGTGTCGCGGCCTCATCAGTCGCGCACGGCGCGGCCGAATCGCCCCAGACGACCCGGCCGCAAGCGACGCACCACGATGCTTCGAGCGACACAACACAAAACCTTGACGGCATCTCAGAACCCGTAACCACGACTTCGCCACCGATTGCGGCAGTTCCCGACCTTGCACCCGAACCTGCAGCCGCACCGCAACAGCCATCGGCAGGGCGCGCACGTCCCGGTGACATGGTGCGGGCCATGCTCGCTGAACAACAGGCTGGCAAGAGTGGCAAACCGCTCGTACCTCCTCGAGACGCGTCACCGACGTCTGACCCAACAGCAGCGCCAGCGGTACCAGCTACCGACGCGCCACCACCCGAAGTACGTTCACTCGCCGATGTTCGCCGCGAGCGGCGAGAACAAGGCGACACGACCAGTCCGAAATCGCCAGCTGTCACACCAACGAGTGATGTCCCTGCCAACGAAGCCTCGCCCCAGGCGCCGCGTGCGGTTGAATCTGCGCCAGTCGAACATTCGAAATCGGCTCGACCGATAGACCCTGAACCGACAGACCATGAACCACCGACCGCTGAACCGTCGAGTCCTGAACCAGCGGCTCCGCTACCGCAGCCGGTTAGAGAATCTGCCGAACCGTCTGCCGTCAAACCCGCCGCACCACCAGCGACTGGCGGGGGTGATGACCCGCTTCCGACACTGACTGAACTGACAGCCCTGTGGGATACCGGACTTATCACCGGCCTCTCGGGCAAGGTTCGGTCACGTTTCATCGCCGGGCACTTTGTCGAAACTACGGCCAAAGCTGTGCAGTTCGCTTTACCGAATCCAGTGCACAGAGACCGATGCCAAGAAGTACGCGCCGAGTTCGACGAAGCCCTGGCAACACATTTCGGTCGGGCCATAGCGGTCGACCTCGTGGTTGACACGACCCAGGCCGAACCCGACATCTTCGATGCCGCGCCCGCGGATCGAAACGACAACAGCGACGTCGAGTTCGAAGACGAGCCTGCAATAGACCCCAACGAGCTGGTCGATGCCACCGACGTTGCGTCATCTGGCCTCGATCGTCTGCTGGCAACATTCGAAGGAAGCCAAGTCCTCGACGAGGACCAACCGTGAGGAGATCTCTATGAGCGACGCAGGCGGGCAAATGCCCGACATGGAATCGTTGATGCAACAAGCGCAAGCGATGAGCCAGCAGCTAATGGCCCAACAGGAACAAGCACAACAGACCGAAGTCGAGGGACAGTCCGGCGGCGGAGCTGTTGTTGTGCGCATGACCGGCGGTGGTCAGTTCCTATCAGTCAAGCTCGCCCCAACTGCCGTTGACCCCGACGACGTCGAGATGCTCGAAGACCTGATTCTCGCCGCGCTCAACGACGCAGTCGCCAACGCCGGCTCTTTGGTCGAAGGCCCTGATCTCGGCGGCCTCGACCTGAATAGTCTTGGTCTCGGCGGGCTGCTCGGCGGCGACTGACAGGTGTACAGCGCACCGATTCAAGACCTCATAGACGAACTCGGCCGACTACCGGGAATCGGACCCAAGTCCGCGCAGCGCGTCGCCTTTCATCTGTTGCGCGTGCCTCCAGCCGAAGCTGAACGGCTGGCAACTGCAATCATTGAAGCCAAACGCCGTGTTCGCTTCTGCGACACATGTTTCAACCTCAGCGAATCCGAATTGTGCGGCATTTGCGCCGACGATCAGCGAGACGGTTCCGTCATCTGCGTGGTCGAAGATGCGCGCGATGTTGTCGCCGTTGAGCGCACCAAGGAGTTCAGAGGCCGCTACCACGTGCTGCAGGGTTGCATCAATCCAATCGAAGGCATCGGGCCCGAGCAACTACGCGTCGGCGAGTTGATTCGGCGAGCCGCTGATCCCGAACTGCGCGAGATTATCGTCTGCACCAATCCAAATATCGAGGGCGAGGCGACAGCGATGTATCTGGCCCGCCTGCTCAGTTCGAGCGAGAATCTCGCAGTCACGCGACTCGCTAGCGGGCTGCCGGTGGGTAGCGACCTTGAGTACGCAGACGAGATCACCCTGGGTCGGGCTCTGAGCGGTCGCCGTTCAATCACCGACGGCTAAATACCCTGCTGTCAAACCTGCACGATTACGTCAGAAGGCGCCCAAGGTATATGCACGGGCAGTGTGCAACCTGTGGACGCCGACTGGCAACCGAGTAGTGAAGCGGGAGGACCTCATCACCCGTATATGTCATTCATGTTACAACGAGTGTCATATAGCTGTCAAGAGGGTTGATTTCTTGCGGTTGCAAGACGAATCCACAATCCCGAGTCGTAACGAAGCCCGTTGCCAGCGCTGTTAGACCCGCACGATGAGGGCATCGCCTTGGCCGCCGCCGCCGCAAAGGGCCGCAGCCCCTAGACCACCACCGCGTCGGGTCAATTCGTGAATCAGGGTCAGCACCAGGCGGTTACCTGACGCCCCGATTGGATGTCCAAGCGCAACGGCGCCGCCATTGACATTCACGTTGTCCATTGAGATGTCGAGATCAGCGATTGACGCGGCTGCTACCGCGGCGAACGCTTCGTTGATCTCAAACAGCGATAAATCGCTCTCGGCGATGTCAGTACCGTCAAGCGCGGCGCGGATCGCCCGCGATGGCTGCGTGAGCAATGAACAGTCTGGACCCGCCACCTGGCCATAAGCCAGCAGTTCGGCTTTGACATCGAGCCCTAGTTCTTGGGCCTTGGCAGCTGACACGACCACCGTGGCCGAAGCACCGTCGCTGATCTGCGATGCGTTGCCCGCGGTGATGCTTCCAGAGTCGGTAAACGCAGCACGCAGAGCGCCGAGCGATTCCATCGTGGTGTTGACACGAATACCTTCATCATCAGCTAGCACGACCGGGTCGCCTCGGCGCTGAGGTACCTGCACGACCGCGATCTCGTCGGCGAGCACCCCGTTCTTCTGAGCTGCCGCGGCGCGTTCGTGCGACGCGGCTGCAATCTCATCTTGTTGGCCGCGGTCAAAAGTGGTCGACGCCAGGTAGCGATCGGTTGCGGCGCCCATCAGTTCGTGTTCAAGCGAGCAATAAAGACCGTCGTGGTTCAGCGAATCGACTGCGGTTCGATCGCCGAGCTTCCATCCGGCTCGAGTAGATGGCAGCAGGTGCGGGGCGTTGGTCATTGATTCCATGCCACCAGCGACGACGATGTCGGCGTCACCGGATTGGATCATGCGCCATGCGCAATAAATGGCGTTCATGCCGGAAAGGCAGACCTTGTTCAACGTTGTCGACGGAACGCTCAGCGGAATCCCACCATGCACTGCAGCCTGCCGTGCGGTCATTTGACCGGCGCCTGCCTGGAGTACCTGTCCCATAAAGACATAGTCGACCTGATCAGCGCTGACGCCGCTGCGCTCCAACGCCGCAGCGATGGCATGACCGCCCAGCTCAGCGGCGGACAACGACGCCAGACCGCCGCCAAGTTTGCCTATCGGCGTACGGGCTCCGCCAGCGATAACTACATCGGTCATGGATTCTCCAAGTCGGTTGCGATCTGGCCCATGACATCATCAACAACGCCATCGAGCAGATCGTGGGCACTTTCGGTGAACAGTTCTGAATCGGGCTCAGGAAGCGCAGCGCCAAGCCGATCTTGAGAAACGCGGGGAAGCGCACGTTCGCGCACGACCGGCGGCGTTGCAGGCGATGTTGATGGCGGCGACGTCGGTGCCATCGCGTGAGCCGCTGCTGCAGTGGGTGAATCAGCCGAAGGTCTGGCGAACAAAGGGTCTGCAGCAATCCCTCGCCGAGATGGCGAAGCGGCAGGCTCCAACGGAGCCGCCGGTTTCGGCGCCGTATCCGCACGCCGAGATGCAACCCGTGGTTCCGACGCGCCCGGCGAAGACGCTCGCTGTGCCCCTGGCACCGCGGCGACCGAAGCAGATGTCGCTACCAAGATCGTTCGCAATTCGGCGAGCTGCGCGCTGATCTGATCGAGCCGCGTCTCAAGCGCGGCAACTCGGGTGTCGAGTACCGGGTTAGCTCTGTTGTCGATCGTCGGTGCCGTTGCCGTTGCTGTCACCGGCGCCTCGGTGGTTGCAGGAGCCGGAGGCGGAGGCGGAGCTTGTGGTTCGGCTGCCTGCGCGTCGTGCACTTGGGCTGCTACTCGACGAAGAAAGTCACGCACTTCGATCTGGTGATACCCGTCGGCACTTGGCGAAAAGGCCCGTTTCGCTATTTCATCTGGGCTGAAACTCATGATGTCGAGGCTCCAATGGACGCGCGGGCTTGTTGCTGCGATGCTACCGACCGGACCGATCAGCGGAGATACTCATGCAAGTACATCTCATCGACGGAACCTATGAACTGTTCCGTCACCACTTCGCCGTGCCATCGCGCGTGAACGATGCTGGCGAGGAGGTCGGCGCAACGCGTGGGGTACTCGGATCGATGTTCTCAATGATCGATGACGGGGTTACCCATATCGCTATCGCGACAGACAGCGTGATCGAGTCCTGGCGCAACGAGCTCTACGACGGATACAAGGACGGCTCGGGCGTGCCGCCGGATCTTCATTCACAGTTCCCGCTGCTCGAACAAGCCCTCGAACTTGCCGGTTTCGCGGTCTGGCCCATGGTTGAGTTCGAAGCCGACGATGCAATGGGTGCCGGCGCGGCGATGGCCGCTGCAGACCCCCGAGTCGAGCGGGTGTTCATATGCACACCTGACAAAGACTTGGCGCAATGCGTGAGTAGCGATGGTCGCATCGTGCAATTCGATCGCCGCAAGCGTCAGCTCATCGACCATGAGGGCGTGATCGAAAAGTACGGCGTGCTGCCCGAATCGATTCCCGACTATCTCGGCCTGGTCGGCGATACCGCCGACGGGTTTCCTGGGCTCGCGGGCTGGGGCGCGAAGTCTGCTTCGACGGTGCTCGCCCGTTACGTGCATATCGAAGACATCCCTCTGGCTTCTGGTCAGTGGGATGTCGCAGTGCGCGGCGCTGTCAAGCTGGCGGCCACCCTCGCCGAGAATCTTGACGATGCGTTGTTGTTTCGCCGTATTGCCACCCTCGACCTCGTGGGGCCCGACGTGGGAACGGTCGACGACATCGAGTGGAAGGGCACCCAGCCCGGATGGGCAGAGTTTTGCAAACGCATTGACGCTCCTGGCCTTGTGCGCTAACCGCACCATCGCCAGACCCGCCGACGCCCGGTGAGCGCGCACCAAGCGCGCCACCGCATCTAGGTTGCAGTCATGGCCGACATCGAACCGTTCTCTATCCACGCCACCGACGAGCAACTCGCAGATCTTCAATCGAGGCTGCGCAACACACGTTGGCCTGACCGCGAAACCGTCGACGACTGGTCGCAGGGCATTCCCCTTTCGTATGTGCAAGAGCTATGCCGATACTGGGCCGACACCTACGACTGGCGTACCCGCGAAGCGTTACTCAACAGGTTCGACCAGTTTCGAACAAGCGTCGATGGCCTGGGGATTCACTTCATTCACCAACGATCACCGCACCCCCAAGCCCGCCCGCTGCTGATCACTCACGGATGGCCTGGGTCAATCGTCGAGTTCCATAAGGTGATCGAGCCGCTCGTCGATCCGGTCGCACATGGCGGGAACGCTGCCGATGCATTTCATGTCGTAGCTCCCTCGCTTCCTGGTTTCGGATTCAGCGACAAGCCCACCGAGACGGGTTGGAACGTGCAACGAATTGCTGCGGCCTGGGCTGAGCTCATGGCCACGCTCGGCTATGAGAACTATCTCGCGCAAGGAGGCGATTGGGGGTCGATCGTGACCGCTGCGGTGGCTACCGCTGATACCGCAAACTGCGCAGGCATTCATCTCAACATGCCGCTTGCGGAGCCCGACCCCGACACCATGAACGACCTGACCGAGCAGGAACAACGGGTCCTGGCAGCGCTCACCCGCTACTCAGAATCTGAGAGTGGCTACGCGAGGCAGCAAAGCACCAAACCCCAGACGTTGGGCTACGGGCTCGCCGACTCTCCCAGCGGCCAGGCTGCTTGGATCGTCGAAAAGTTCTGGGCGTGGACCGACAACAATGGCCACCCCGAAGATGCGATCAGCCGAGACGAGCTGCTCGACAACGTAATGATGTACTGGCTACCAGGAACCGGAGCATCATCAGGGCGGCTCTACTGGGAGAGTTTCGCAACTTCGCCAAGCGACGAAGTCACCGTGCCCATGGGCGCCTCGATCTTCCCCAAAGAAATCTTGCCGACCTCAAAGCGATGGGCGGCCAAGCGTTTTACCAACATGGTCTATTGGAACGAGCTCGACCATGGCGGCCATTTCGCAGCGCTCGAAGAACCCGAGACGTACGTCGCCGAAATCCGCGCCTGGGCGAACCAGGTGCCTCGCTAACGAACCCGACCGCTAGCCGCTGAGTTGTTCGATCGCTTCGTCAATCGTCGACGCCGCGCTGACAATGCCGCGGGTGCTCGTTCGCACAAACCCGGCATCCGTTGCGGTGTCAAGAAGCTGATGAATCGGATCCCAGAACCCATCATTGGCAAGCAGCACGACCTGCTTGGTCTTGTCGCCGTGCAGACCAAGCTGTGACCACGTGGCAGCTTCGAAAACCTCTTCGAGCGTGCCCAACCCGCCGGGAAGCCCAATAAACCCATCAGCAAGCTCGTACATGCGGGCCTTGCGCGCATGCATGTCATCCACCTCTTCGAGACGGGTGACTCCGTCGGCGGAAATGCCGTTGCCGAACAGGCCTCCGGGGATCACACCGATGACTTCGCCGCCGGCCTGCATTGCCGCGTCAGCAACTGCACCCATGAGTCCGCTGTTGCCGCCGCCATAAACAACCGTTATGCCGTCACGCGCCAATTTGTCGCCCAGAGCGCGGGCCAGTTGCACGTAGCTGTCATCGATCCCATTGCTCGAACCACAAAACACGGCAACGCTGTTGAGACCACTCATCGCTTCGACCCTACATCGGGTGCCCACGCGGCACAGGGTGCGGTCTATCCTTCGGCGTGTATGGCAGAACGCACAATGCAGGAACGCCTCGACGATCTCGAAGAGCGCCGCGAACAGGCACGACACGCCGGATCAGAGCGATCGGTCAATCGCCAACATGAGAAGGGCAAGATGCTGGCGCGCGAGCGCATCGAGTATCTGCTCGATCCCGGCTCATTCCACGAGATCGACATGCTCGCTCGTCATCGTGCGCACGACGCTGGTCTCCCCGATCGCCCGTACACCGATGGTGTTATCACCGGGTGGGGCACCGTCGATGGTCGCAAGATCTTTCTCTTCTCGCAGGACTTCACGGTCATGGGAGGAGCGCTGGGTGAGGTCTTCGCAGAGAAGACTCACAAGATCATGGACCTGGCGTTGTCTGTCGGCGCTCCCCTCGTCGGGCTCAACGATGGCGCGGGCGCACGCATCCAAGAAGGTGTTGTCAGCCTCGACGGGTATGGCGGCATCTTCAGGCGCAACGTCGCCGCGTCGGGTGTTATCCCTCAGATCTCGGTGATCCTCGGGCCGTGCGCTGGTGGCGCGGTGTACAGCCCGGCCATGACCGACTTCATCTTTATGGTTCGCGAGCGCTCGCACATGTTCATCACCGGACCTGATGTCGTCAAGACAGTCACCGGCGAAGAAGTCACACTCGAAGAGCTCGGTGGCGCTGGCAGCCACTCATCAAAGTCTGGTGTCGCCACCTTTGTTGGGCCCACCGAAGAAGAGGTGCTCGACTCGGTCAAGACACTTCTTAGTTTTTTGCCATCGAACAACCTTGAACCGGCACCTCACTTCGAACCCACCGATGACCCGACCCGTTCAACACCCGAGCTACGCGAACTCATGCCCGCCAGCTCGAGCTTGCCTTATGACATGACCAAGGTCATCGAGGCGGTGGTCGACGACGGCGACTTCATGGAGTACTTCCCGCATTGGGCAAAAAGCATCGTGTGCGGTTTCGCTCGCGTAGGCGGTCGCAGTGTTGGGGTGGTCGCCAACCAACCCATGATCCTTGCCGGCGTGCTCGACATCGAGTCGTCGTCAAAGGCAGCACGCTTCGTGCGCACCTGCGATGCATTCGGTATTCCGCTGCTCACCTTGATCGATGTGCCCGGTTTTCTTCCGGGGGTAGATCAAGAGTACGGCGGCATCATTCGCCACGGCGCGAAACTGCTCTACGCGTATTGCGAGGCCACCGTGCCGCGCATCTCGGTTGTAACGCGCAAGGCGTATGGCGGGGCGTATGTCGTGATGGATTCAAAGTCGGTCGGAAGCGATCTGACCTTTGCCTGGCCAACTGCAGAACTCGCGGTGATGGGCCCCCAAGGCGCCGTCGAGATCGTGCATCGCCGCGAGCTCGCCGAGTTCGACGACGCCGGCGAACGCGACGCTCGCAAGACCGAGCTGGTCGACGACTACGTCGATCAGTACGCAAACCCGTACATCGCCGCAGAACGCGGCTACGTCGACGAAGTCATCGACCCTGCAGACACCCGTCAGCGCATCATCGCTGGCTTTGACATGTTGGCCACCAAACAAGAAGAACAGCCGCGCCGCAAGCACGGCATCGTTCCGCTCTGATCGGCGCCGAAATGAAAACCACATCCGCGCTCGGACCAGTATCAATCAGCGGCAACCCAACGCCGGCTCAAGTAGCGGCCATCGTCGCCGCTATCGAGACCAGCTGGCCTCAACCCGCTCCAATCAGTTCGTATGAACCGCAACCCACAGCCTGGAGATGGTCAGGCAGATGGTGGAGCGAGGGCCGTCTGCCGCAAGGTTGGCGCTGAGCAAGTAAGCAAGTTCGACGCCGTCGAGCTTTGGCTCAGGCTTCGGCAACCTCGGTGCGGTCCTGGCGCCACTCGCGTGCCGAAGTGAGAGCAGAACGTGCTCGGTCGAGTACCTCGGGACCATCGAAACCGTTGGCCGGGTAGCAGGCAATGCCAGCCCAGATCGTTGCTTCGTCAACGTGTTCCGTCAATCGGCGCCTGATGCGTTCAACGGTCCAGATGGCGCCATTTTCAGGCGTGTCCTCGAGCAAGATCGCGAAATGCCCGTTTTGCAGACGACAGAGCGTGTCTGCATCGCGCAGTGTCTCGCGGATAATTTCAGCACTTGCTCGAGCGTCGAGTGCGACAGGGTTCGTTGTCGCGTCGGTGACGGCTTCGAGAAGCACGAGAGCGAGTGGACGCAGATGGCGGCGAGCAGCCGCTACTCGCGCACCGAGAGTAACGACGAAATACCGCTCGCCGAGCAGGCCCGTTTCGGAATCGGCGAGATCAGATGTGTCAGAAACGTCAAGGCTGCCAAGAGGAATGGCTCCGGCTGGCGTCAAGATCGCCGACGGGGCATTGGAGACGGGTTCTGCGTTCGCGGCCTGAGCCGCGGTTTCGGCCGGCGCCGCAGCAGCAGCGGCTTCGAGTCGAATGTTCTCGTGCTCAACGCCGCGCAAGCGGGCGCTCAAGCGACTCATAGTGCTGTTCATCCAGATCACAACCGCACCGAGAACTGCGGCAATGACGGCTGGAATGAGCGCAAGGCCAGGCAGGTCAGATACGAGCGCTACCACCGCGGCGGCGATCGCCACAAGGGCCATCGCTCCTGCCATGAGACCGAATAGCGCTGGCGCATCAGCGTTGTCGTGCTCAGTTTGATCCATGTTGAGCTCCGTGAGCATTGTCGTACAAGTGTCAGATCGGCCTCAAGCCTACGCGATTAAGGCAAAACGCACAGATAACCGTCAAAACCCTTCGAACAACGGCGTTTTTACGGTGTCGCAGTTGCTGTCAATCGCTTGATAGAGGGCAGCAAGGTAGTCGCTCCTCGGGATCTCGCAGACACCGAGCGTGGCGAGGTGGTCGGTCCTCCACTGAACATCGAGAAGCGAGGCACCACAGTTTCGAAGGGCCTCGACAAGTCCGACAAGAGCGACTTTTGACGCATCAGTGGCGAGGTGAAACATCGATTCGCCGGCGAACAAACCACCAATCTGAACGCCGTAGAGCCCGCCGACGAGTTCATCGCCGCTCCAAGTTTCCACGCTGTGGGCCCAGCCCAGCCGATGCAGTTCGCAATACGCGCTGATGATCGCTGACGAAATCCACCCGCCGGGTCGTTCGATCGATGCGCAACGGTCGATGACGCGGTCAAATGCTTCGTCGACACTCACCCGGTATCGACGGCACGATTTCTGCAGGCTGCGGCTGGCAACCAGGCCATTCAGAGGAAGCACGCCGCGAGGATCAGGCGACCACCAAGCGATTGGACCACCGTCGCCTGTTGGCATGGGAAACAAGCCGTGGCGATACGCACCGATCAGTGTCGACGGTTCAAGGTCGGCTCCTACCCCAACGAACCCATCTTCGTCTGCCTCATCCACCGCCGGAAAGCCCCACGCACTCTCGCCGACAACGTGAGGCTTCAACGCAACGCCCAACGACAAGGCCATCCATAGACGTTGCTGGCCGCAGACCGGGAACGCACGACGGCTACGGTCAGCCGCATGCACGTACCTGACGCAAGCGCGTTCGACGCTGCGTTCTGTGAACGCGTCAAGCTGTTGTGCGAACGCGTCGAACCCACTCGTGCGCTTGTAGAACCCGGTTGGTCGTCTGTGGCACAGCACCTGTTCCCTGACCCTGCACTCACCGACCCTGCACTCAGCCAACCGGGGAGCGAAGCCGACCCTGTGCTCGGCACCGTGGTGTTGTCGCGCCTACTCGTCGTCGGCGCACCTGCATTTGTGTTGTCGCAGCACCTCGGCGGATCCGACCGGCTGGCAGTCGTCAGCCCGTCCAGCTTCAGCTCGCCGTTCGCTCCTTGGGCGAAACGAGGCCGGGGCCGCTCCCAACGTTGGACCCATCGCGACCTCACGACCCAGATGTGGCGACACGGTTGGTCAGCAATCGCGGTAGACCGAATGCGCCTGCAATCGGCCGGGGCGACAATCGAGTTTGTGATTGCGGAAATGCGTCGCACCCCACGGTCCAACAAACCTCGTTCAGCCCTCGACGATGCTGACTGACTCGATGATCGTTGGGTCACCGGCGCCGTTGCGCACAATCGCGTCGAGCACGGCAGCGTCACCTACGACCTCCCCGAAGATCGTGTGAAGACCGTTGAGATGCGGCGTTTCGGTGAAGGTGATGAAGAACTGGCTTCCGTTAGTCGCGGGACCTGAATTGGCCATTGCCAAGAGCCCGGCGCGATCGAATCCTCGACCCGTGTCGACCTCGTCGGCGAACTGGTACCCGGGGCCACCAGAACCACTACCTGTCGGGTCGCCACCCTGGGCCATGAAATCTTCGATCACCCGGTGGAAGCTCAGTCCGTCATAAAACCCGTCGCGGGCAAGCGCCACGAAGTTGTTCACGGTGATGGGCGTCTCGTCGGCAAAGAGCTCCATGCGAATGGTTCCCGCCGTGGTTCGCATGACCGCCGCGTACGAGCTGGCGGAGTCGATCGACATTGCCGGCGGTTCGGTATACGCGTTGTTGCGGGCCGCCGGAACCACATTGGTAAGGGCCGCAGCACCGCTGAAAGGCACGAAGTCGGCGGGCACGTTGTCAAGAATCGGAACCGCAGTAGGCGCTTGGACTTCTTCGTCGGCAGCCTCGTCGGTCGTCTCGCCAAAGTCGATGCCGTCGTCAGCGTTGTCGTCGCCGCCCCCGATGACCCGGAACAGCACGATCAAGGCAATGATCCCGACAACGACCGCAGCAATCCTGCCGAAGCGCCTGGTTGACTGTTGTCGCCCTTCGCGAATTGTCTCTTGTTCGACCTCAGCCTTTTGGGCCTGACGATTGGCCTTTTGACGCGCGCGTTTTTCGGTACCCATAGTCGACACGGTACCAACGCGTGTTCCGCGAGCCGCCGCCCACGACACTCGTGGTGACAAGAGAAGTGGTCACCAAAAATCTGCGTTCTGGCGGGCGCATGCTGCGATAGCGTTGCTACCCGTGGCTCTCTACGTGCAGAAGTTCGGCGGTACGTCTGTCGCTGACCCCGAACGCATTCAAGATGTGGCTGATCACGTGCGGCGCACTATCGCCCGCGGTGATCAGGTTGTTCTCGTGGTCAGCGCCATGGGCAAAGAAACCGATGAACTGCTGCGCCTTGCGAATGACGTGTCGGCCGTACACCCCGGCCGCGAGATGGACATGTTGATCACTGCTGGCGAACGCAAGGCTGTTGCTCTGGTTGCCATGGCGTTGCATGGCGTTGGTGTACCAGCCGATTCCTTCACGGGCAGCCAGGCGGGCCTGATCACAGACACGACACACCGCAATGCCCGCATTCTCGAGGTGCGGGGCGACCGCATCCGCGCATCGCTCGACGCCGGTCACGTTCCCGTTGTCGCTGGCTCGCAGGGTGTGTCGACCGACAAAGAGGTCACCTTCCTTGGTCGCGGAGGCAGCGACACGACCGCTGTTGCTCTCGCTCACCGCCTCGAAGCCGACGCCTGCGAGTTGTACACCGATGTATCAGGCGTGTTCACAACCGACCCGCGAGTCGTATCTAATGCCCGCAAGATGGCCACGCTCAGTTTCGATGAGCTGTTAGAGATGACCGCCTGCGGCTGCCCCAAGCCCGCAATGCGGTCTGTCGAATACGCCCACCGTCACGGTGTGGCACTGCATATTCGGTCAGCATTCACCTGGGAACCTGGAACCTGGGTAAACAACGAGGAGAGTTCCATGGAACGAGCAATCGTGACCGCGGTGGTACATGACATGAGCGAGTCGAAGGTCACCATTTCGCGTGTGCCTGACGAACCAGGTATTGCCGCGCGCCTCTTTCGTGCGTTGGCCGACGTCAACGTCAACGTTGACATGATCGTGCAAAACGTGAGTGTCGAGGGCGCCACCGATATCTCGTTCACGGTTCCGTCAACCGAGCTTGACTCTGCAGCGGCCGTTGCACAAGAGCTCGGGCTCGGCAACGTCACTACGTCTGATGACATTGGCAAGATCTCGATCATCGGTGCGGGCATGAAAAGCAATCCTGGGGTGGCGGCTCAAATGTTCGAAACGCTTGCCGCGGGCGGCATCAACATCGACATGTTGTCGACCTCCGGCATTCGAATCAGCGCCGTTGTTGATGGTGCCTCAACAGAAGAAGCAGTTGGCCTGCTACACGAGGCGTTTGAGCTCGACCGCCCGGTCGACTGAGCGGCAACTAAATTGGGGCGACCGCTGGTGGCACCGGCTGTATCCTCGCTGGTATGAACTTCGGAATTGTGGGCGCAACCGGGCAAGTTGGCGGCGTCATGCTGCAGATTCTCGCTGAGCGAAATGCGCCGGTCGATGAGCTGCGATTGTTTGCGTCAGCTCGCTCAGCTGGAAACACGATCGAGTGGCAAGGTCGCACGATCACTATCGAAGATGCGTCGACAGCGGACTACACCGGTCTTGATCACGTGTTGTTCTCAGCGGGAAAAACCACGTCGATGGCCCTCGCTCCAAAGGTGGCCGCTGACGGCGCAATCGTTATCGACAATTCCTCGGGCTGGCGTATGGACCCCGACGTGCCACTCGTGGTTCCTGAGGTCAACGCGCATGCACTTGACAACATCCCCAAAGGAATTGTTGCTAACCCGAATTGCACCACCATGGCAGCGATGCCCGTGCTGAAACCACTCGACACCCAGGCTGGTCTCGTACGCATTGTCGTGAGCAGCTATCAGGCGGCATCTGGGTCAGGGCTCAGCGGTGTCGACGAACTCGCTGCACAGCTCGAGACGACCGGCGATCATTCCAGGCAGCTGACCTACGACGGGCAGTCGGGCACCTTTCCCGCTCCCGAGAAATTTGCTGAAACGCTGGCCTGTAATGTCGTGCCACTATGCGGCGCAATCGTCGACGACGGAAGCCTTGAAACCGACGAAGAGCAGAAGCTGCGAAATGAGAGCCGCAAGATTCTTGAGCTTCCTGAGTTGCGAGTCAGTGCCACGTGTGTTCGAGTGCCGGTTTTCACGGGTCATTCGCTTGTTGTCAATGCTGAGTTCGACCGTGAGCTTAGCCCTGAGCAGGCCCTCGAAATTCTCGGCGATGCCGAGGGCGTGTCGGTCGAAGCGATCCCCACGCCCCTCAAGGCCGCCGGAGTTGACATGACCTTGGTTGGGCGAATTCGCCGTGATCCCTCAGCGCCAAACGCTCTCGTGCTTTTCTTGTCGAGCGACAATTTACGCAAGGGAGCGGCCCTGAACACTGTTCAGATTTCCGAAGCCCTCGCCAAGCGCTGACCGCTGGTGCAGATCGGCGAGTTCCAGCAGCTCATGGAGACCCTGTACGGCCAACAAGACCGCGAGCGGGGCATGCCGAGCACGGTTGCGTGGCTGGCCGAAGAAGTCGGCGAACTCGCGCAGGCAGTTCGCAAAGGCACGCGCGAGCAGCAACTTCATGAACTTGGCGACGTGCTTGCTTGGCTGTCGTCGCTTGCTAATCAACTCGACCTATCACTCACCGAAGCGGCCAGTCGATACGTCACCGATCCCCCCTAGGGCGGCCTCAGTGTGCTGGTATCTCATTCAGTCGGCGTCATGGCCCATCGCAGCGTAGAGGTGAGAACCTTGGTCGCCGGTCGCAGTAGCAGCGAATCAACTCCGGGAGCAACCGGAAGCAACAACATCGATCGCGCCCATTGCGGCAAGCTGGCTACCGCCGACGTGAAAATCAGGCCGTAGAACGGCAGAACTGTTCGTGGTAGCGGCGGGGCAAACAAGAAGCGCGTGGCGTCTCGACACTCGGTTGACGGTGCGAGTTCCGGCCGAAACGCTTCGATGGTTTCCGCCAGCTCAGCCTGCGACGTCGGCACGTTGCGAGCTCCGAGAGCTTCGGCAATTACCGCCATATCTGCGATGTAGCGATCCGCCTCGGGGTCGGTGAGCCGTTGACGGCCGTATCGCTGATTCCCCGTGAGGAAGCTGTCTATCTCGGTGGCGTGAACCCAGTTGAGAAGGTGTGGGTCATCAGCCGCGTATGGAGTGCCATCAGCCATGGTGCCAGCGACACGTTCGTGGATGGCGCGAACGATATTGATCACCTGGGTCCCGGCGGTACCGCCGCCAAAGGTTGTTGCTCCGAGGAAGCCTGCTGTTCGCTGAAGCCTGCCCAACGGGTCGTGCTCAAAGTCACTGTGGTTGGCGACTGCGTACATAGCAACGGGGTGCAGCGTTTGGAACAGCAACGCGCGAACCCCACCGACAAACATGGCCGAATCGGCGTGCACGATTCTCACCGGGCTGTCGAGTGGAATCAGGCCAGGATCGCCAGGATCTGGTATCGGCATTGACGCTTGTGCATCGCTACCAGCGACCAAACGACGTACCGTTCCGCCTACTTGACGACGAAGCAGTTCAGGTCCCACGCCCGCAGCGTACGCGCCCGTGCATCGCTTAGGGGCACTGGGTTTAGGGGCACCGGTCTTATCGGCACTGGGTTTTAGGGGCAGAGTGGGTTGGCGATGCCTACAGCGCATTGCATGATCACCGACACATCGAACACGTCAACAAAACCGTCGCCTGACATATCTGCTGCGACCTCGTTCGCATCAGAACCCGGTGCGGGAAGCGGACAACTGCCAACACCGTCACGCAACAACACCACAAGCTGCAACGCAAACGACGCATCATTCACCGTGATCAAACCATCACAATCAACATCACCAAACGCAACCACCACGTTCTCCCCACCAGGAGTACCGCCAGGTGTCGATGATTGTTGCCACGACGAAGCCAACGCGTTATCAAACCCCGCATCAATCAACGACAACGACGGGCCAGACCCGTCGGGAGCAGTTGGCCACGGCGCCAGATCACTAAACGTCACCTGATCAACAACAGAGCCATTGCCCGCAAGCAAGGTGAGGGTCTCGCCGCCGTTACTCAAGTTGTCACCAAACACACCATCAGGAGCGAACCCGTACTCAGCGCTAAACGCTGCAGCGTCATCAGCAATCACCCAATACGAATCCGGACCCAACGAAACACCAGATGGGAACGTGTAATTGACCCCGGCACCGAACGACATGCCCGAAAGGCTGTACGCCGCAGTCGTTGACGGGTTGTAAATCTCAACAAATTCTTGGAGTTGACCATCAGAACCATCACCCGGGACAGCCGGGTTGTAATGAATCTCATTAATCACCAACGCTGGTTGCCCCGCACCAGCAGCAACATCAAACGTCTTCGGCTCATTACACGCCGGACCAAACACACCAGCACCAGAATCAAACGAACGCGCAATCACCTCGGTGCGCCCCGCAGGCAACACAACCGGACCGCCATACAACTCAGCAGCAGGATTCAAGCTTCCGTCAGCCATACGAGGATCAGAACCATCCAACATGAAATACACATCACCATGCGCCGCGTTGGGATTCGTGATCGTCAACAAACCACCCACAACCGACAACGAAACCGCATCCAACCCAGCCGGGTACCAACCTTCACCAGCGATCGCCCCAGTCAACCAATCAAGTCGCGCTGGGATGTAGGCATCCATTTCGGCTTTCCAGGCCGTGGCCGGGTCACCGCCACCAGTCTCATATTGCGAGCGTCGATACTCGACACGGGGCAGAAACTCACCCGCGGTCAGTGCACCACCAGCATCAATCATGTGACACTGCACACGATCGCCCATCAATAGCTGCATCTCGACGTGGTTTTGCAGCTCATTCCAGATAAATCCTGGGCTGCCCCAGGCACTTTGACTGTACCCAGCCGCCAACCAACCGGTCTCGCCGTTTGGCCAGTGAACGTAGCCGTAGTCGAGATCCCAGTTGAAGAACTGGAAGCGGTACTGGTCGCCATCACCGGCGTTTGCGAGCAGCGGGCCTGCCGTGCGCCAGTTCCAGGTCGGATAATAGTCCTTGACATTGGCGAGCCACTGATTGAGAAGGAAGTCGATCAGCTGCTGAGTGTCGACACGTTGTTCAAAAGCTGCGAGATTCGCCGGGTCAGCTCCGAACCACGTCTCCTGCGGTGGATTCGCATCGTTTCCACCTGCAGGGCTCGCGAACCATTGGTCTTTGGCGATACCGGTGTAGGCCTCCATGAAGCCGCCTTCAGGGCGTTCTTGCAGGTGGCGTAGCTGGGGCGGCAGGCCCTCGTCGTAGAACTCCACAAAGCGACCATGCGGTGCCAGGTTTCCCATTTCCAACATGGCATCGTGAGCGATCAGCTGGCGAAGGTGCGTGTC
>CALKPY010000092.1 GCA_937991435.1 uncultured Acidimicrobiales bacterium | reverse complement strand
CCAAGATGTAACCCATTTAAGGTATTGAGCGGTGCGTGTGGCGCGCATTGCACACGGCGTGGTCTCAAGGGTGATGAACGGCGCGACGCACATGCGACCCGGCGACAAATTGTTGCGATGAAACACGGCACCAAGATCGTTGGTGCGGTCATTTCTCTGATCGCCGCGACCCGGTTCGTTCTGGTCATGGCCGATGAGATGCGCCGCGATCGATTCGCGTTCGATCTACACCCGTACTACCTACAAGCCCGCGCACTTTTCGACGAACCCGATGTGTATGCAGTGAGCAGTGATCTCGTTTTTCGAGATCTCGAGACCACGTTGCCGTTGACCTATTCGTTGGTACTCAAGCCATTCGCGGATCTTGCGACGTGGGAACTGTTTGCCGTCGTGTTTTTCGTAGTGAATGTCGTGGTTTTCTGCCTCGGTCTTCGGTTGATGCTGTCCACATTCGAATTGACCGGAATCAACGCGGTTGTGTTTGTGGCTTTAGTCGTCAGCAGCTTTCCGGTGACCCACAACTTTGCTGTCGGCCAGCTTGGGGCGTTCACGTTCACCGGCGCGGCTGCGCTTGTCTATTGCGCTTCGCGTGGCAACTATCGATCGGCCGGAATCGCGTTGGGAGCCATTGCTGCACTCAAGGTGAGTCCGTTGCTCGTTGTGCCGTTGGCTGCGGTTGTGGCTCCGCCGATTGGATGGTGGGCTCTTGCGACGATGGCCGGAATTCAAGTGGCTACTCACACCATCGTGGGATGGAGCTACTTCACCGAGTACTGGTTTGATGTGCTCCCCGCATTCAACGGCTCGATTAGGACGACCAGGTGGAACCAATCTGGTGCCGCCTTTGGCACAAGGTTCAGCTCGGAACGTGTTGAATGGCTCGACGGCTTGCCCTTTGCCGAGATCTGTTTGGCGGTTTTTGTTGCGCTTCCGTTCGCTGTGCTGGTGTTCCAGCGTTACAAGGGCCGCCGCTGGTCCTTTGACGAAGTCGCGTTTTTCGTTCTGCCATTGAGCTTTGTGTTGATTGACTTGGGAAAGTCAACAACATGGCCGCACCACATGACCTGGCATGCGGTGACCTTCGCCGCTGTGATTGGGTTGCGTTCGAAGGCAAGTGGGTCCGACTGGGTTCTTGTCTTGGCGTCGGCAGCCGCGGTGTTCTACGTCGCGATCTTTCCGGTGCTTGGTAGCGAACTTGTGGTGGCAAGAAGCGGTGTCGGAAGCCCGCTTGTCGTCGGGGCAGTTCTGCTAGGTGCCGCGTTGGTAACCGCTCATGTAGCCACAGTTCGCTCATGATGTCGACCGGAACCACCGGCTATTGTCGCGCTTGACCGGTGCCGGGGGTGTGGCCTCGTGACGGTCGTTGCTGATTGGAGTTCGACGATGCCCCTTAACGTCACACCGAGCGGCCAAGCCTGTGGAGTGACGATTACTGGCGTCGATCTGCGGTCGATGACAGACGAAGTGGTCTCGGAAATTCGTCAGGCGTGGCTTGATCACAAGGTGCTTTCTTTTCCCAACCAAGAACTCACCGATAACGATCTTGAATTTTTCACCCGACGCTTTGGGCCCTTTGGTGTGGATCCATACTTTGCGGGCATCGATGGACACCCGAATATTGCCGCTATCAGCCGAACCGCACACGAGACGTCGGCCTTATTCGCGGAGAACTGGCACACCGACTGGAGCTTTCAGGAGTTTCCCCCTGACGGGACGTGTCTGTATGGCAAAGTCATTCCGCCAGCCGGAGGTGACACCCTCTTCGCCGATCAGCAAGCGGCGCTGGCGGCGATGCCCGTTGATCTGCGTGCTCGTATTGAAAACCTGGTTGCGATCCATTCGGCTCGCGGTGGATACGCGCCTGACGGCTCCTATGGCGACGACGATGCTGACGACCGGTCGATGCAGATTCGCCCGAGTGTCGAGGCATACGCGATACAAACGCATCCGCTGGTACGAATCCATCCCGAGACCAACGCCGAAACGTTGTATTCGGCACTCGGGTACATCATCGGCATTGTTGGTGTCAACGACGACGAGGCATTCAACTTGCTCCGCGAACTGATGACGTGGCAGACCCGAGATGAGTTTCAGTATCGGCACGTGTGGCAGCCCAAAATGTTGGTGATGTGGGACAACCGCTGCCTTTTGCACAGGGCGACCGGCGGATATGACGGACACGACCGGTTACTGCACCGCCTGACGATCGGGTACAACGCTGACGTACGAGGCGGCGTGCTTGATGATGAACGAACAGCGACGGTATGACCGGCAGCGTTAAGACGCACCGGTTGAGCGCCGACTGACCCGGCCGACGACAAGCTGTCGCACGCGTTGCACAAAGCGCCACATGGTGACGGCGATCAGCACAGCAATCACGGCCAACACAAGCGCCAGGCCGCCAGCGAGCGCTGGACTGGCCAGCGCCACTGACGACAAACCAATAGCGGTTGCATCTTCGGTGACACTTGCGATCCAATTGGTAAACGGCTCCGGCGACATGTTGATCGCGGCGCGCATCGTCGCCTTGGCCGCATGACTTGTCAGCGCCAACCCTCCCGCGGTAGCGGCCCCCGCAATCATCGAGGTGTCGCCGTCGCTGGCGATCGCTAGTCCTAAAAGGGCAGCGCCCACCGGGCGGATGATCGTACTTATGACATCCCAAGCACTGTCGAGCAGGGGAATCTTGTCGACGAAGAACTCGAGCACATAGAGCAGAGCGAGAATGAGCAGCACCCAACCGCGTTGCAAAACGTCAGGGGTCTGCGCAAGGTCGAAACGACCGGCGATACCGAGAACGAGCCCGACAGACCACAAATTGAGACCAGCCGCCCAACCGCTACCGGCAAGCAGTCCGAAATCAGCCATAGTGCGACGATATGAGCTGGGGCGCCGCCAGCCCACCGTTGCGGCGCGGAACCAGCGGTGCTCGTTGGTGGCAGGGCGAGGCGCTGTGGTGCGCCTCGCCCCGATCAATCACCTTGGGTTAGTCATTCTCGCGGCGGCGAGTGGCCACGGCGATGTATCCGCCTGCTGCGATTGCTGTCATACCGACAGCGACCAGCGCCGCTGCTTCGGTACCAGTAACCGCTAGGGGGGCACTTGGTCGGGCTACCGGGCGTGCCGCAGGCTGGGCAACTGGTGCAGCCTGGCTGATGCTCGGGTACGGGTACGCAACGGCGGTCGTGACAACTGTTGTTGTCGTGCCTCGGTAGTACGACGTATCAGAGCCTGTCGCTGGCTGTTGTCCGTTCGGTGTACCTGCACTGTCAGTAGGTGTTGCTGAGGCGGTTCCCACGTTGGAGTAGTTGCCACTGACGGCAACGCCCGACGCTGAACACGTCACGACTGCGCCCGGTGCGATCGGCCCAGCGACAACATTGGTTCCGTCGCCACAATCAATATCTGATGCAGCGACCTGATTATCGGTCACCGTTACATTTGTGAGGTGGGTGTTACCAGTGTTGGTGACCGTGTAGGTCCACGTCACTGCTGATCCAACCGTGACAACTGGGCTTGAGGCCAGCGAGTCAACATTGAGGTTGTTCGTAGTCTTGACCATCTGGACCCGAGGCATTGGATCATTTGTGCCGGTGTAATACGAGGTATCGGTACCCGTTGGATCCGACACGTCGGTCAGCGGGTCACCGGTCTCAGTCGATGGGCTACCAGTCGCTGAACCAACATTGGCATAGTCGCCGTCGATAGCTGTGCCGGTTGCTGTGCAGGTAACTGCGTCGCCTGGCGCAACAGGGCCAGCAACAACATTTGAACCATTGCCGCAATCAATGTCGGCGGGGTCGACCTGGTTGTCGGTGACGGTAACTGCGGTGAGGTACGTGTCGCCAGTGTTCGTGACTGTGTACGTCCACGTCACCGTGTCGCCAACCATGAGAACCGGACCGTCAGCCTGAGTGGCCACATCGACGCCGTTGGTCAATTTGACAATCGACAGTGACGGCATGGGGTCGACAGTTCCGGTGTAATGGGACGGGTCAGTGCCCGTAGGATCTGGCACGTCGGTTAGCGGTTCACCAGTCTCAGTCGACGGGCTACCTGTAGCGGTACCAACGTTGGCGTAGTTGCCTTCAACAGCTGAACCAGTAGCGGTGCAGGTAACTATGGCGCTTGGCGCAAGAGGGCCAGCAACGGTATTGGAACCGTTGCCGCAGTCAATATCGGCTGAGTCAACTTTGTCATCAGTAACTGTCACGTCAGCCAAGTAGGTGTTACCAGTGTTGGTGACCGTGTACATCCATGTCACCGTGTCACCAACCGCGATCATTGGACCGTCAGCCTGCGTGTCGGCGTCGGCTCCGTTGGTCGTTTTCGCAATCGTCACGCCGGACGTCGGCGTATCGGTGCCGGTGTAATGCGACGGGTCAACGCCGGTGGGTGCCGCTACGTCAACCAGCGTGACACCAGCGTCGTCGCTTGGTGTACCTGTGGCTGAACCAATGTTCGCGTAATCGCCGTCAATAGCGGTTCCGGTCGCAGTGCACACGACAATCGCGTTAGGAGCAATTGGACCGGCAATAACGTTGGAACCGCCACCGCAGTCAATATCCGCGGGCATAACAGCATTGTCAGTCACAGTCACATCTGCAAGATAGGTATCCCCGGTGTTGGTGACTGTGTAGGTCCACGTGACTGCGCCGCCAACCGAGATCGTTGGACCTTCAGCCTGGGTGTCAGCGTCAACGCCATTGGTCGCCTTCGCGATGGTGACGCCTGCTACCGGGTCGGTTGTGCCGGTGTAGTGCGACGGATCAACGCCCGTCGGTGCCGCTACGTCAACCAGCGTGACGCCCGCGTCGTCGCTTGGTGTGCCTGTGGCTGTACCGACGTTGGCGTAATCGCCAACAGTGGCAGTTCCGGTGGCGGTGCACACGATGACAGCGCCTGGGGCGATGGGGCCAGCGACGGTGTTGGTGCCGCCGTCGCAGCTGATGTCGGCGTCGGCCACGATGTCATCGGTCACTGTCACGTTGGTCAGGTGGGTGTTGCCCGTGTTGGTGACTGTGTAGGTCCACGTGACTGCGTCGCCAACCGAGATCGTTGGGCCTTCAGCTTGGGTGTCAGCGTCAACGCCATTGGTCGTCTTCGCGATGGTGACGCCTGCTACCGGGTCGGTTGTGCCGGTGTAGTGCGATGGGTCGGTGATGAGTGGTGGGTCGATGCCTTCGAGGGTTACGCCAGCGTCGTCGCTTGGTGTGCCTGTGGCTGTACCGACGTTGGCGTAATCGCCAACAGCGGCAGTTCCGGTGGCGATGCACACGATGACAGCGCCTGGGGCGATGGGGCCGGCGACGGTGTTGGTGCCGCCCTCACAACTGATGTCGGCATCGGCGATGATGTCATCGGTCACTGTCACGTTGGTCAGGTGTGTGTTGCCCGTGTTGGTGACTGTGTAGGTCCAGGTGACTTGGTCGCCGACGGTGACCATTGGGCCTTCGGCTTGGGTGTCTGCGTCGATGTCATTTGTTGACTTCTCAATCGTCAAACCAGGGGTCGGAGCAACAACGCCGGTGTAGTGCGATGGGTCGGTGACGAGTGGTGAGTCGATGCCTTCGAGAGCCACTCCAGCGTCGTCGCTTGGTGTGCCTGTGGCTGTACCGATGTTGGCGTAGTCGCCTTCGATGGCGTTGCCGGTGGCGGTGCAGGTAATGATTGCGCCTGGGGCGATCGGGCCGGCGACGGTGTTGGTGCCGCCGTCGCAGCTGATGTCGGCATCGGCGATGATGTCATCGGTGACTGTCACGTTGGTCAGGTGCGTGTTGCCGGTGTTGGTGACTGTGTAGGTCCAGGTGACTGCGTCGCCAACCGAGACCGTTGGGCCCTCGGCTGGGATATCTGCGTCGATGTCATTTGTTGACTTCTCGATCGTCAACCCGGGAGCGGCGCAGAAGTTTACGAATTCAACATCAAAGGCTTCAGCTGGCCCAACCACGACGACTGGGTTATCGCCAACCACGAAGCAACCAGCTAGCAAATTGACTTCGGTGATCTGAAATTCACAGTCCGCCAGAATAAAGATAGATGAATCGCCCGCTACCGAAACTAATTGGCTTGCGCCTGCAGCGACAGACACACTGGCAGGGTCGACCGAACAACGGTCGGGGTCGACCAGTGAAACAATCTCGAATTCGAAATCAACGCCAGGATCTGCAGATCCGTCAGCCAGCTGCTTCGAGATCGTCATGTCAATTGGAGCCGGGCAGTCGTTGCGGACCGTAAGCTGATACGTAACGGCCACGATGTCAGTCCCACCTTGACCGGCGCCCGGGCCGGTGACGATCGTCGACGACTGGAGCGCGGTGTTCACGAGACCGCAGCCGGGGGGAAGGTTGACCTCGGTTACAACCCAATCGCATTGCACCCCATCGGCTTCGTAGGTCACCGGAATAGCGATCTCGCCAGCTCCCGTGATGAACACGTTGCCTGGTTCGAGCCCGACGCACTCAGCCGTTGGCGTGGTGATCTCAAACTCAAAATCTTGGTCGGGTACTACGGACCCGTCGGTCAACGTTTTAATCACCGCTACTTCAGAAGTGTTTTCCGGAACATCGACGAGGCAAGCGTCTGCTTGGTGGTCGATATCGACATTTCCGTCAATATCGACCAAAAGAGGGGATGCCCCTTCGACCACAGTGTCAATAGTGAACGAGCCAAAGGCGTCGATGGGAGTCGGACCGACAATTTCGTAGTACAGATCTACGCCCCATTCAGCGAACGCAGCTTCGATCGCTGCCACATAGTCAGCGTTTGTGAGTGTCGCCGGGTCAATAGGCGCGCCAGCAAGGGGATAGAGGAACACCATGCCGCCGAGGTTGACCGACAGATTTTGGGTATTCCATTCAGCGTCGTTTAGGGCGTAGGCCGCGCCGTCGCAGAAACCATCGACCTCGACAGCTTCGGCCGAGGGGGGGCGGAGTGCCAGCGACACCAGTGTCACTGACGCAGCCAGCGCCAGCAACAAAAAGCCAGCGATAGCTTTGGAATAGGGCATATTTGACATGGTGATGCTCTCCTGCGATTCGATCACGGGCGGTCGCGCCGAAGACACGACACACTGATTGAACGCGTTGATTTTCGTCGCAGAAGTCTACACCGAAATGGAGCGAGTGTTCACCGGAACACCGAACACTCGAACACTATTGACAGGGCGAGCTACCCACGGCGCACTGAACGATTGCTGCCACGTCGGTGACTGTGATCCGCGAGTCACTATCGATATCGGCGGCTGCTCCATTGAGCTCCGTTGCTGGATTATCGAGTGGGCAGCTCTGTATCGGAGCCCGCAAGCCGACGATGGCTTCGAGAGTAAAGGCCGCGTCGGTAACGGTCACCAGTCCGTCACAATTTGCATCGCCACTTGATGTTTCGGCTGAACCGTCTGGAGTCACGACAGCGGTTGGGGTCGCAGAGCCCGTCGTCGGCGTGGACGTTGGAGTCGAGTTTGCGGGGCCGAACGTTGGTCGTGGCGTGATGCTCGGCGCCGGCAAGGGAGTCGCCGTGATGGTTGGAGTCGGTGTCGGCGTTGGGACATTGGCCGGGATGTCGACCGCAAAGGTGATCTGGTTGTTCACCAGGTCGATGCTGTCGATTGTGATTGAGATGCCGACGTCGTCGGTGAAGCCGGTGCCAGGCAGAAATCCAACGAGCGCTGCGTAGTGGTTCCCGTTGTCATCGATGTAATCGAGAGGCCCCAATGTTGGGTTGAGTTGTGTTCCCGGCTGGTCGGGTTGCCCGTCAAGTAGTTGTAGTTGCCGACGCCCGTTCGAGTCCGCCCGCCGGGTGCTGATCTGCGCGTTGTTGCCCGCAAGAGCGTGAGCGAGATCGGAATCGAACCCATAGGGGATTCGAAGTTCAACGAAGTATTCGATCTCGCCGGTATGTGGGTCGACAATGGCTGCGGCTTGCGGTTGCCCAGGGTCATTGGTTGCCAAAGGTCCAATTGAGTAGACGCCACTCGTTTCAATTCTCAACAGACGAGAATCATCAAGCCAACCAATGCTGTGGCGCATTGCCGCAGACAACCCCCATGAGTAGCCGCGCAGTTCTCCGAGCATGCTGAAGTGGTTCCGGTAGCCCGAGTTGGGAATGGCGTCGTTGAAGCAGGTGTCGATAGGTGCCCAGCTGATGTGCCCACAATGCAGCAGCCGATCGTGGTCGCCGCCGAGGGCATGTCCCAGTTCGTGACCGATGAGGCTTTCGAAGTATGTGAGAAGAACCGAGCCGTTGTCTCTGATTGTCGGAGCAATGCTGTAGTTGACGGTGTCCCATCGGGTTGGCGTCGACGACACCTGCGAAGTGCTGCAGTCGCAGACTTCGCCGCCGATCGTGACGATCCTGGGACCAACGCTAGACGACGCTCCCGCGGCGACGTCGCAGTTGAAGAGCAGAAGAATGTGTTCGTATTTACTCACTGAGATGTTCGCCGATTCCATCAGGTCGACGACCCATGGGGAGGTTGTAGCCCCTATGCAACGGTCAGCAACTGACTCGATGTCAACAGCGAACCACCCGTACACGTCATCTACATCGCCGGTGAAACTGACCTTTCCATATGAAGTCTCTGCGAAGTAGCGGTTGATCGTTTCGCTGTTGTTGAACATGCGGCTTGCGACTTCGGCGCGGTCAAACGGGATGCTTCCGTCAGCGGTGGCGTCGATGAGGATCACGGCGAGGTCATGTTCGCCGTTTGCAACCCGGCGGTGGTCGGCTGTGCCGCTCGGCGAGATTGTTCGAGCTGCAGCGTCAAGGGTGACATGCTGGCCGGCCAGTGATTCGAGCCGGCTTTGGTCCAACCCGAGACCTTCGAGTGCGATTGACCGGCCTTGGTCGTCGACGACAGACCAACTCGTGGTTGGGTCTGAGCTGAAGTCTTCGCTGATTTCCTTGATGAGTCTGCCTGCTGACTCGGTGTCTGAACGTGGCTCTTTGGGTTGCTGTTGGGCTTGTGCGACCAGAGACGAAGCTGGGATCACCAAGAGCAGTGCGAGCGCGGCTATCAGGGCGCGCGCTGTCGAGCCGACACGGCCTTGAAGGCTGGGATCACTCGTGCCGTGAGGCGCGTCGTTCAGCAAGGGATCGCCCCTGCGGTGACTGCGCACTGCATGATTCCGGTGGCGTCAAGGACCGTGATAAACCCATTGTCATCGAGATCTGCGGCTTGGGCGTCGATCTCGGTGGCCGGATTCGCGAGTGGGCAGCCCTGCGCAAGGTCTCGTAGACCAACGGCGGCTTGCAGAGCGGCAGCCGCGTCAGCAACTGTGACGATGCCGTCACAATTGACGTCGCCGCGTGCGCTGCCGGCGGTGCCGGGGTCCCCAGGCATGCTTACCGTGAAGGTCACGAGTTGGTTGGTGGCATCGACCTCGTCGATCGTGATCGAGAGACCGAACTCGTCGGTGAAGCCGGTTCCTGGGAGAAACCCGACAATGTCTCCATTGTGGAATCCGTTGTCGTCAATTGCATCGAGAGTTCCAGCATCTGGATCGAGGTTTGTGCCTGGCTGGTTGGGTTGGCCGTCGATGAGCTGCGGGCGCCTCGGGTTGAGGCCCGGGCGTTCTCGAAGGGTGCTGATCATGGCGTCGTTGCCGGGTTGGGCGTGTGCGTGGTCCGCGTCGAAACCGAATGGGATCCGAAGTTCGACGAAGTATTCGATCTCACCGGTACCCGGGTCGATGATTGCTGCAGCTTGCGGCTGGCTTGCGTCGTCGATCGCGAGCGGGCCAACCGAGTAGGTGCCACCTTCGTCAATCATCAGCAGCCGGGAATCGTCGAGCCATCCAAGAAAGTGACGCATTGCAGCGGAGAAACCCCACGAGTTGCCGCGGCCGCGACCCAAGATGCTGAAAAAATTGCCATAGTTACCGACCCAATAGTTCGAGTCCGCGAGGCAGTTCTCGGCGACGTCCCAACTTTTCGGACCACAGCTCACAAGTCCGTCGTGCGGGCCGCCAAGCGAATGTCCAAGCTCGTGGCCGACCACGGCTTCGAAGCGGTTGAGGAGCACGGAGCCGCTCGCCGCAATGGGGATCGCAATGCCGTTGAAAACCTGCTCGCCCCACAACGCGGGGTCTCCTGCCACATAGGCGGTGCTGCAAGCGCACAGTTCGCCGCCGACCGTCGTATTGCGGGGCCCAATCGTCGAAGCGCCTCCGCCGCCAACGTCGCAATTGAAGAGCAACAGCACATGTTCGTAATCGGCGACTGAAATACCTTCAGCCTCGACCATGTCGGTGACCCAGTCGTAGTAAAGCTGACCGAAACAGTTCTCGGCAACATAGGAGACATCGTCAGGAACGAGCCACCCATACACATCATCGATATCGCCCGTGAACGACACCTGTCCATACGACGTTTCGAGGAAATACCGGTTCAAGGTTTCGTTGTTGTTGAACATGCGGTTGGCGATTTCGGCGCGGTCGAACGGGCGAGGTCCGTTCGCGGTCGCGTCGATCAGGATGACCGCGAGATCGTGTTGTCCGTTCGCGGTTCGCAGAGCTGGAGCTTCCCGTATGGATGTAATCGACCGAGCGGCGGTATCGACTGCGACTTCGTGCCCCGACAGGTTGGCGAGCTCGAGCGGATCAAAGCCCATACCATCGAGTGCGAGCGCGTGGCCTCGTTCGTCGACCACAGACCAGGTCGTGACCGGTTCTTCGTTGGTGGTCAGATCTTCGGTGATTTCTTCGACAAGACGTCCGGAGGAAATGTCCACCGGGCTGCGCTCTTGAGCTTCGGCGGGGCTCGCCAACGCTGCAGATCCGAGAGCGATGACGATCAGTGCGTTGGTGAGATTTCCAAAAGCGATCCTCGATCGAAGTCGCTGCGGGCGTCGAACCAGAACTCTGAAAGCATTATTCACGGCCGGCAGCCTACTGGGTGTGCGCTGTCGCAAAATTGGGGTTGTGGGCAGTCGCAGCCTTGCGCTGACGTGTCAGCACACAGCGCTCGGTGCGCCGACAACGCACTGCATCAGAGCCGCAGCATCGACGATGGTCACCACGTCGTCGTTGTCCAGATCGGCTGCGCTGGTGTTGAGCTCACTTGCCGGGTCGGCGAGGGGGCAGCTGTCGGCCTCGATGCGTAACCCGACGGTGGCCTGCAGCGTTATCGCGGCGTCGACGACACTGACCTGACCATCACAATTGACGTCGCCAGGCACGGTCGTCTCGTCGCCGGGCATCTGAACCGTAAACGTCGCAACTTGGGTGTTCGGATTGAACGAATTGATGGTGATCGAAATGCCAAACTCATCGGTGAAGCCAGTACCTGGCAGGAACCCGACGAGCGACGCAGCGTGCACGCCATTGTCGTCCCAGGGGTCGATGATGCCAACGCTCGGGTCGAGCTGTGTGCCTGGTTGGTCGGGCTGACCGTCGAGAAGCTGGGGTCGCCGTGGGTTGAGCCCAGCGCGCTCTCGTCGTGTCGTGATCTGGACTTCGTTTCCAGGCGGAGCCAACGCGAGATCGCTGCCAAAACCGGTCTCGGTCCTGACTTCGATGAAGTATTCGATTTCGCCAGTTGCTGGATCAGTCACAGCGGCAGCTTGTCGGGCAGTTGGGCCCGGGCTCGCCGGACCCACCTGATACGTTCCAGACTCTTCGACGACCAGCAACTGCGTCTCGTCGATCCACCCGATGTGATGGCGCATCGCGGCTGACATCGTCCACGAGAGCCCGCGTCCTATTCCGAGGATGCTGAAGTAATTGTCGTAGTTGCCGTGTGTGAAGTGACCGGAGTCGCAGTTAGCGACGACATCCCAGCTCTTGTCGCCACAGGTGTGCAACGCATCGTGCGGCCCGCCGAGTGAATGCCCAAGCTCATGGCCAACCACCGCCTCGAACAGGGTCATCTTGCTGGTACCGGCGGCCTGTACCGCAGGATCCATGCTCGGGTGCAAGATGTCCCACCACGCCGATGGGGCGGCCACATATGCCGAGCTGCAGTAGCAAATTTCTCCACCGACAGGCGTGGAGCGGGGCCCAATGGTCGAGACGCCGCCACGCCCGGCGTCGCAGTTCAGCAGCAACAGCACGTGTTCGTACTTGCCCACCGAGATGTTCGCTTCTTCAACAAGCTCGGTTACCCATGGGGTGTACAGCTGCCCCGAGCAGGTGCTGGCGACGAAATCGAGGTCGGCTGGTTCGAACCAGCCGTACACGTCAGCGACGGAGCCGGTGAATTGAACCTGCCCGTTTGATGTCTCGTCGAAGTATCGATTCAGCGTTTGGTTGGGGTTGAAGACTCGGTCGGCGACTTGGGCTCGGCTAAATGGTCGCGAACCGGAGCCCACGGCGTCGATCAAGATGACAGCCATGTCGTGTTCAGGCGCGCCAGCTCGAGCGTGTTGATCTAGAGATCCTGTGGCCTCGATGGACATGCGCGCAGTGTCAACGCTGACGGATTGCCCCGAAAGCGACGCCAGCTCAAAGGCGTCGAACCCGGCGGCGGTGGTAACTGGTGTCGCGTTGCCAGCTGCATCGACGACTGACCACGTCGAGGAAGATCTCGTCGGTTGAGGGTCTGGGCCAAAGTCGAAGTCGTCGGTGATTTCTTCAACGAGCCGCCCTGTGACGACTGCTAGGTCGCTTTTTTCTTGGGCGTCGACGAGTGGTGCTGAGGGAACGATTGCGGCGAGCAGGCTCAAGGCGATCAATAGAGCGCCGAGAATGGGTTTCCTCGTGAATTTGGACATGGCCCAAATAGGAGAACCGCCTATTCTATTGTCCTGTAAACACGGCGTTTCCAACATGGCCGTTACCCTATATGTGGCCCAAACTACAGAGGTGAAATACTTGGGGCGCGTGGGCCATTAGATGCACTACGCGCGACGCGCAGTGCCAATCGCTGCGAAGTCAACAAGAGCCCATGTGTTGAGTTCCTGCAGGGTTGAGTCATCGGCCTTGTTTACGAGTACCGAAGTGCCAACGACCGTGGCTCCTGCGGACACGCACAGTGATCGCATTGCTCGAAGTGAGCTTCCCGTGGTGATCCAGTCATCGACGAGGAGCACGCGATCGCTGTGCGCAAGGTCGAACGATCGAGCCTGGAATCGTTCCTGCGTTCCGCGCCATGTGGCTGTCGAGTCGATGTGCAGGTCGGCGCCAGGGTGGTTGCGGTCATGTTTGCGGGCGATAACCAGACCCACGCCAAGTGCCTGCGCAACCAGAGCACCGAGGATCGGCCCCCGGGCCTCGGGCGCCATGATCGCCGTGACGCCGGCATCGGCGTAGGGCTGAGCGAGTGCGGGGCCAAGCAAAGCCAACAACTCGGGGTCGCGTAGCACTCCTGCAACATCGGGGTGATCGTTGACCACGGGGAAGCCCGTTGTTAGTTGCGCGCACGCATCGGCGAGGTCAACCTGTTCCATGGGACAAGTGTGGTGGGTTCAAGCTCGCAATCTGGGCATCCGCGCCTGATGTTCGGCTACTACCGTCACGTCTATGGACACTGAACTCTTTGCTTCGCGCTGGGCCGCGGCGAGCACCCGCTTGGCACAAGCCGACGCTGACGCGCTCGTCGTGCGTGGAGGGTCTGACCTCTTCTATCTCACGGGTTACCACGCATCGTCAATGGAACGGATCACTGCGTTTGTCGCCCGGCCGGGCTCAAGCGAGCGGCCCGTGATCTTCGCGCCACAAATAGAAGTTCCGCTCGTGCCGGTTGCGCCGGATTTGTATCAGGTCGTCGGATGGACCGACGACGATGACCCAGTGGCGATGATCGCATCCGAAATAGGTTCGGCCAATCGGGTCATCGTCAGCGATGAGTTGTGGGCGCAACATCTGCTCGGTCTGCAGGCAGCGCTCCCTGACGCTGGTTTTGTTTCATTGAGCGACAGCGTTGGCGGGCTCCGGTCGGTCAAGAACGACGACGAAATGGCGCGGTTGCAAACGGTTGGTGGCTTGGCAAATCAAGTGGCGGCTCAGCTTCAAGCCGGTGAGATTCCACTCGTTGGACGCACAGAACGCGCGATCGCCGACGACATCACGGAGCGCCTGCTCGCCGTTGGTCACGACACCGTCGAGTTTTGCATCGTGGCATCAGGTCCGAATTCGGCAAGCCCTCATCATCACCCGGGAGAGCGCGTGGTGCAGCAGGGCGAGATGGTGTTGTGCGACTTCGGGGGCCGTCACAACGGATATTGCTCAGACATCACCCGGTGCGTGTGGACCGGACCAATTCCCGACGATGTCGCCGCGACGTGGGACGTCTTGCAAAAGGCGCAACAGGCGGCTGTTGACGCCGCCCGCCCCGGCGTGACCCTGAGCGACGTCGATGAAGCAGCCCGCGAAGTCATTGCCGATGCCGGCTTTGGGCAACGGTTCATTCATCGGACCGGTCACGGCATCGGCACCGAGGTTCATGAGCAGCCCTACGTCAAGCCAGGCAACGATGACATCGTGGTGGCAGGGCACGCTTTTAGCATTGAACCGGGCATCTACATTGATGGCCAGTGGGGTATGCGACTCGAAGACATCGTCGTCGTGATCGACGACCGAGCGATTCGCTGCACTACCACCGACCATCGCCTCATTTCGGTCAACGTCTGAACCGGCTGTCGTCATTCGACCCTGACGAGCGTCTTGCCTAGGTTCGCGCCGGTGAACATGACCTGCAGCGCGTCTGCGAAATGGTCCAGCCCATGCACGATATGTTCAGGCATTACCAGCGAACCATCAGCAAGCCACGCGGCGAGTTCGCTTGTCGCTTGCTCGTAGCTGTCGCGGAAGTGGTAGACGGCGAACCCCTCCATGCGGGACTGACGTTCGGCGAGTCGCAGGTACAAAGACGGTCCGGTGACGTTCTCCATATTGTCGTACTGTGAGATAGCGCCACAGATTATGACTCGGGCTTGCATCGCCAGGTTGTCGAGGGCCGCGTCGAGGATGTCTCCGCCGACGTTGTCGAAGAACACGTCTACGCCATCGGGCGCGAGCTCGCTGAGACGATCGTTTACATCTTCGTTCTTGTAGTCGATCGCAGCATCGAATCCGAGCGTGTCGACAAGATGTGCCACCTTGGTCGGCCCGCCAGCGATGCCGATCACGCGTGCGCCATCGAAGCGAGCGATCTGACCTGCGATTGATCCGACGGCGCCGGCCGCGGCCGAGATCGCGACCGTGTCGCCAGGTTTTGGCATGCCGATACGGCGCATGCCAACCCACGCGGTCATACCGGTGGTGAGCCCAAGTGCACCGAGGTGCGCTGGGAGCGGCGCAAGCGATTCGTCAATGGGTTCAACCGCGTTGGCCGACATCGTCGCCAACGTCTGAGCGCCGAGGCTTCCGCGTACCGCGGTGCCGACCGGCATCGTGTCGACGGTGGACTCGGTGACACGCCCCGCTCCGAGGGCGCCGACCGTTCCGCCGATCGGCACGCTTCGATGGAATCCCTCGGCGCGAAGTGTCGTGCGGATGAACGCGTCGATCGACAGCCACTCAACGGCGACTCGGATCTCGCCCAACTCGAGGGGGGCGACAGGCCCCTCTTCGAGCGAGAAGCAGTCCGGCGTGGTGGGGCCTTCGGGGCGGCGGGCGAGCGTGACCCGCTGGTTGATCTCAGTCATGACGTCGATCCTGTCAGATGGTGCCCCGATCTCCGAACTACGGTCGCATGCATGTGCGGTATTCATACAGCGGCAGGTGAGTCCATTGGCCACGACCACCACGACGACCACGACGACGTTGGCACCGCAGGTGCCCCGGCTCGGGTGTTTCTGCCTCGACCGCGGCAACGTACGCGACGGGCGTTTCTTGGTGATTTTGGCGCGGGCACCGTTGCGGTGGCCTTGTTCACTCCTACCTTGCTCGCCGCATGCGGTTCTGAAGCAGACAGCGACGTAGGTCTCGCCGCTGCCGCTGTCTCGCCTACAGGCGGCTCAGAAATTCCTACCAGGCGCGCGTCGCAGGCCACTGCGGGCAACGAATCAGACGCCGACCTTCGGTGGGCGCGAACCGACCTCGGGTTTGTTTCTGCCTATGTGCTTGCTCGTGGAAACACCGCAGCGATCGTCGATACCGGGACTACTGGTAGCGCGGCGGCGATTGGTGAATCTCTGACCGGACTGGGCCTGAACTGGTCAGACGTCGAACATGTGATCTTGACGCACAAGCACCCGGATCACATTGGTTCGATAGACGAAGTAGTTGCCGAGGCGATTAACGCCACGGTGTACGCCGGCGAAGCCGACCTGAGCGAGATCGAAACATCGCCGGTGACCGGACTCGTTGGGGGCGAAGACATCTTCGGATTCGAAGCGGTCGCGACGCCGGGACACACCGCTGGACACATGGTTGTGATTGACCACGATGCTGGCTTGCTGGTCGCTGGTGACGCCATCTTTGGTGAAGGCGGCGGCGTGGCCGAAGGTCCCGAGCGATTCTTTGCCGATGTTGAACAGTCTCGCGAGAGCATCAGGCAACTCGCTGGGTTGAGTTTCAACACGTTGCTCATGGGGCACGGAGAACCGATCGAAATCGGCGCCGACACAGCGGTTGCCGACCTCGCAGCATCATTTGGGTGAACGAGTTCAGCCGAACCGGGTTGAGCTGAACAAGTGCAGTCGGTGTGTGTTTCAGCTGGCGAGTTGCTGAGTGTCGCTACATGGCGACGCGACGTGTAGCCGGTTGACTCCAGCCCGGTCACCGCTCTCAAGGCAGTGGTGCAGCGCGTGAATTCGCTGACTTGCAGTCGATTTGTGGAAGTTCGGCAACACGGCGTGAACACCCGCGGCGAGTCCGGCTCCGATCAGCTGTCGGCTGAATCCCATAGCCACGCGGAAGTGGCCGAACCAGGTCTCACCTTCGGTCGCCGGGTGGTCGGTGAACGTGCGTGCGAACAGCGACGAGGTGTTGGTGTGAGCCATAGGAAAAACATAGAGGAATCGCCAAACAATATCTCTTCTTCTTTTGGCTGAATTTGGCAAGTTTGTGCAATATTGGTGCGCTCCAAGGCTAGTTCATGCGATATTCTTCGATTGTGGACGAAGTTGATCGGGAAATAGTGCAATTGCTGCAAGCCGATGCTGGGCTGACCGCTCGTGAGCTTGCCGAGCACGTCGGGCTGACGCCGACTCCATGCTGGCGCCGGGTGCAGAACCTTGAAGCTGCAGGAGTAATAACCGGCCGCGTGGCGCTGGTCGACCCCGAATCAGTGAATCTAAGCGTGACAGCGATTGTGCAGATTCGAACGAACGATCATTCGGCGGCATGGCTCGCCAAGTTCCAGACGGCAATTGACGGCTTCCCTGAAGTCGTCGAGGCCTATCGAACGAGTGGTGAGATCGACTATGTGCTGCGCGTGGTCATGCCGTCAATCGTGGCATGGGACCTGCTCTACAAGCGCTTGATCGAAGCTGTTGAGCTCTATGACGTACGCGCAAGTTTCGTGATGGAAAAGATGAAACAAACGACAGCGCTTCCGTTGCACTACGCCACCTGATCTAGCGTGCTTGTATGACAACAAATGAAGGAATCGCCACCTGCACCTCTGCAGGCACAGTTGAGCTTCCGTGGATCCGCAGGTCGAATCCCGGGGCAATGCCTTTGGTAATGATCAACGGTTTGGGTAGTCCTCGTGTGTCATACGAAGACGGCTTTGTTGAGGCGCTTGTCGCGCGTGGCTTTGAGGTCGTGTTGTTCGACAACCGCGATGCTGGTCGAGCCACCGCGACATCGGGCGGATATGTGCTTGCCGACATGGCTAACGATGCAATCGCCGTGCTTGATGCGGTGGGCTATGAGCGGGCTCACGTCTTTGGAATGAGCATGGGGGGCATGATCGTGCAACAACTCGGTATCGACCATGCCGATCGCCTGTTGTCGATCACGTCGCTGATGTCGACGACCGGTAACCCCGAATTCGGAACGTCGAGCAGCGAGGCCCGCAAAGGGCTCGTCACCCCGAGCCCGACCGAGCGAGAGGCTTGGCTCGCGCATCGAATCGCTACTGAACAGATCTGGGCGTCGCCATCTGAATGGACTTCTGAAAAGAGTCGAGCCAAAGGCGAGCTCATGTTCGATTACGGGGTGCAACCGCGCAGCACCGTCCACCAGTACAACGCCATCATGAACTCACCGGAGCGAGAAGGCGCGTTGGCTGAGGTCACTGTTCCCACGCTCGTCCTGCACGGAAACAAAGACACCTTGATTCATTTCAGTGGTGGTCAGCGCACCGCGGCGGTTATGCCCAACGCCAGCTACATCGAGCTCGATGGCATGGGCCATGACCTGCCTGCTGAATACTGGTCAACAATCGCCGACGAGGTCGCAAATCACGCAGAGACAGCGGTCGGGTGAGTAACCCGCCGACAGCGGTTTAGCGCGTGGGGCGCAGATCTTCGAGGGTCTTGATCGCTGATGTTTCGCCGACGATGATCGGCTGGTCTTCGTGCGGCGCCGATGACCGCGGTGCGATCAGGCCATCGACGGAGAAGTCGCTCTCGATCTCGAATCCAGCATCAACAATCATCTGATAGGTGCGGTTCGCCGCGGAGCCTTTGGCATTGAGATAGCCATGCAAGAACAACGAGTTGGCGGCATACAGCGACATCACTTCAAGTGAGCGGAGGTGGAACTCTCTTCCAGCGGCGCAACGGATCTCCGCGGTTGGGTTCACGAAGCGGTACATGCACAAGACCCGCAGGCAGTATTCAGGTGTCAGACCGGTTGGCGTCACCAACACATTGCCCTCGAACGGCAGCAGAAAGTTGACCGGGATCGATTCAGCTCCGAGCTCTCGAAGCGTCTTTGCGATCTCGACGAGACTCGATGGCGGCTCGCCCATGCCTGCGATCAGGCCAGAGCAGGTTTCGAGTCCGTTTCGCTTAGCGGCACGGAGCGTCTCAATGCGATCGCTATAGGCGTGGGTGGTGCAAATATCGGCGTAGTTCTCTTCAGAAGTATTGAGGTTGTGATTCAGCCGATCAAGTCCGGCATCAGCGAGAATTTTGGCCTTTTCGTCGTCAACTAGGCCAGCGGAAACGCATACCTCAAGTGGATACGTGCTCTTGATCTTGACTACGAGTTCCGCCAGTTGCGCGGCGCGACTTGCTGACGGCCCGCGTCCGGAAAAGACCATGCAGTAGCGAAACGCGCCGCTCGCATACGCCCGGCCGGCTTCAGCGAGGATCTCCTCGCTGCTCTTCATCGGGTACTCCTCGATATCGACATCGCTCGTCTTCGCCTGTGTGCAGTAGCAGCAGTCCTCTGGGCATTTGCCATTGGCCGCGTTGTTCAGCACGTGCACCTGCACCGACTTGCCCCAATGGGCTTTGCGAACCGTAAATGCAGCGTTGAGTAGCGGCAGCAGCTCAATCTCCGGGTCGGTGAGGAGCTGCAGACAGAGCGCGTCGGCAGGTTCGAGTCCGCGCAGCGAATCGTTCGCGAGTTCGGCGTAGAACGTATGGTCCATGGCTCGCAAGTCAAGCCGTTGGTTGCTGCTTTGGCAAGGGGTGGGCTCGCGTGCCGGCCGGCTGCGGAAGTTGGCAACCGTTTCGCCACAATGGACCGGTTCGTTTCTGGCAAAGGACCCTCACATGCAGACCGACCTACTCATCGGCGGAAGCTGGCGCAGCGGCACCGATGGCGAGCGTTTCGACGTGATCAATCCTGCAAACGGCGACGTCATTATCGATGTCGCGGCTGGAACCGCGGCAGATGCGACAGCGGCGGTTCAAGCAGCTTCCGAGGCCCAACCGCTGTGGGCCGCAACGGCACCGCGTGTGCGAGCCGAAGTTCTGAGGAACTGTTGGCAGACTCTGGTTGAGCATCAAGATGAACTCGCCGATCTCATCGTCACCGAGCATGGCAAGCCGCGATCCGATGCGATCGGAGAAATCGCGTATGCGGCTGAGTTCTTTCGATGGAATGCCGAAGAAGCCGTGCGCATTCACGGGTCGCTCAGTATGGCTCCCGGCGGCGACAAGCGAATCATCGTGCACCACCCGCCTGTTGGCGTCGTGGTGATGGTCACGCCATGGAACTTCCCGGCAGCGATGATCACGCGCAAACTCGCACCGGCGCTTGCTGCGGGCAATGCGGTCGTCATAAAGCCGCCACGCGAGACACCGCTCACGGCCCTCCGCGTGGCTGAATTGTGCGAGCAGGCCGGAGTGCCAGCTGGCGTTATCAATGTCGTTCCGACGATGACCTCAAGCGCGTGGTTCGACGCGGCGGTCGACCACAAGGCAACCCGCATGGTGTCATTTACCGGTTCGACCGCGGTAGGGCGAGTCCTGCTTCGCCGATGTGCCGATCGAGTACTCAAGACGGTGATGGAACTCGGCGGAAATGCTCCCTTCATTGTGTTCGCCGATGCTGATATCGATGCGGCGGTCGACGGCGCCATGACGGCAAAGATGCGCCACAGCGCGGAGACGTGCACGGCGGCCAACCGGTTCTATGCCGAGGCCAAGGTCGCTGACGAGTTCACCGAGAAACTTGCCCAGGCCATGGGTGCAATTCGTGTCGGTAGCGGATTTGACGAGAGCGTGACATGCGGACCAATGATCAACGCAGGCGCGGTTGATGCCATGCACGAACTTGTCACCGCCGCAGTCGGTGGTGGTGCGGTAACCAGGCTTGGCGGCAACCCAGTCGCTGGTCCTGGCTTCTTTTACGAGCCGACAGTTCTGGCCAACGTCAACCACCAGTCGCCAATTGCGGCAGCGGAAGTATTCGGGCCGATCGCCCCGGTGATTCCGTTTACCGACACCGATCTCATGATCGACCAGGCCAACGACACCGAGATGGGACTGGCCGCATACGTCTACACCGAAGACTTGCGTCGAGGTCTGCAGGTGAGCGAGCGCTTGCATAGCGGCATGGTCGGATTGAATCGCGGTGCCATGTCGGATCCAGCGGCGCCGTTCGGCGGCATGAAGCAGTCCGGTCTTGGTCGTGAGGGTGCCAGCGAAGGCATTTACGAGTTCTGCGAAACGCAGTACATCGCGGCCAACTGGTAGGCGACTGCTACACCTGACCCATGGGTGGCTCGCACATGGATCGATTTCCTTCGATCACTGACCTCGAAGCGCGAGCGTGTCGCCGAATTCCACGCTTCGCATGGGAGTACCTGGCGAGCGGTACCGGCGCAGAGCACGCGCTCGAGCGAAATCTCAAAGCATTGAGCGAGGTCACTCTGCAATCGCAGTTACTGAAGGGCGTCTTTGAACCGACGACAGCGGTCGATTTGTTCGGTGTGAGCTATGCGGCGCCTATAGGCATAGCTCCGATCGGCCTAACGGGGTTGATCTGGCCCGGCGCGGATGCAGCGCTCGCAGCGACCGCCGTAGCGAACCAAATTCCGTACGTCTTGAGCACGGTCGCGACAGCTGCACCGGAAACAGCGGGGCCAGCGGCCCGTGGCATGGGATGGTTCCAGCTCTACCCGCCTCGGGACCACGACATGCGCGCAGACATGCTCAAGCGAGCAGCGACAGCGGGACTGACCACGCTTGTGGTGACCGCCGATGTTCCGGCTCCAAGTAGGCGTGAACGACAACGCAAGGCCCAGATCCGTGTGCCGCCTGTCATCGGCCCCCGACTCGTCGCCCAGTCGATTGTGCGGCCGGCGTGGTCTGCTTCGGTCCTCAAGCACGGCATGCCCCGGTTCCGTGGCCTCGAAAAATACGTCGACCTCGCCACCATGCGCAACACGGCTGGATTCGTCGGCGCGAACCTTGGTGGGACCTTGTCGTTCGACTACTTGTCGCAGCTTCGGGCACTCTGGAGCGGCCCGCTTGTTGTCAAAGGCATTGTTGACCCTGACGACGCGCAACGATGCGTCGATCACGGTGCCGACGCAGTGCAGGTCTCTAATCATGGCGGTCGCCAGATGGACGGCTCAGCCGGAGCGATCACGTATCTTGAGCCAATCGTGCAGCGAATCGGCTCCCAGGTGCCCGTGTTGTTTGACAGCGGGGTCAGGTCAGGACTCGACGTAGCCCGTGCCTTAGCACTCGGCGCATCGTTTGTGTTCTGCGGCCGGGCATTTATGTTCGGCCTCGGTGCGCTTGGTGACGACGGAGCAAGCCACGCCTACGAGGTGCTCGTCGATGGCCTGCGAAACGTCATGTCACAGACGGGCTGCGCGACGGTGAGCGAGCTTCCGGGCCGGTTGATGGCTGGGTGAGACAACAATGGCGCGTGTCCGCCGGCCGGGCTCGCGCTCGAACTATGGCGTACCGTTGCCCTATGGATCTTGGAATTTCTGGCAAGCGGGCAATCGTCGCGGCATCTACCTCAGGACTTGGACTAGCAACGGCACGGGCGCTGGCCGAAGCAGGGTGCCGGGTTGTGGTGTCGAGCCGCGACCAGCAGCGTCTGGCTTCGGCGGCGAAATCGATCGACGGGTCGATTCCAATTCAGGCAGATGTGTCGACGGTCGCCGGTGCCGAACTCTTCATCGACGAGGCTGTAGCGGCGTTGGGCGGCGTCGACATCTTGATTCCAAACGCGGGTGGACCGCCGCCTGGCAACTTTGCCTCAACAGACATTGCCGACTATGCCGCGGCGATCGAAATGAATCTTGTCGCCATGGCTGCCATGTGTAAAAAGGTTGTCCCGGCAATGCAGGCTCAACAGTGGGGCCGCATCGTGGCCATAACCTCGACGTCGGTGCGCCAACCCATGCCGAATTTGATCCTGTCAAACACTGCCCGTACTGGGCTCACGTCGCTACTCAAGACTTTGGCACTCGAAGTCGCATCAGAAGGCATCACCGTCAACACAGTGCAACCGGGTCTGCACCTGACCCCGCGAGTATCTGACCTCTACGCCGGGAACCTCGACGATGTCGGCAACGATCTGCCGATGGGTCGAGCTGGCGACGCCGATGACTTTGGTCAAGTGACAGCCTTTTTGTGCTCGCAACAGGCGAACTACATCACCGGTGTTTCGGTTCCGGTCGATGGCGCCCGGTTCGTCGCTCTGCAGTAGATGGTACTTGTCACCTAGCATCGGCACATGGTGAAACATGACCTCGTAGGCCGCAACGGCAGCGAGCCACTGGGTACGTACCGACGGTGTCTGCCGGGCAGTTCATCGAAGACAGCGGCGACATGACGGGTGCTCTGCCAGGTTGTTGTGTGCGCCATTCGAGCTGGCAGTGCGTGTAGATCTCGTCGTCAACCCGGCGGCGGCGCGTGGCGGATCCGGAGCTAGGGCTACCCAAGCAGCGTCCGAGTTGCGCTCGCGCGGAGCTGATGTGATCGTGCACGTACCGACCAGCCGAATCGACTCGATGGCCATATTGGCGCAGCTCGGGGGCACGAGTGAGCGTGTTGTGGTCGTGGGTGGTGATGGCATGGTGCACCTCGCGGTCAATGCCTTGGCCGCAACCGAGACCGTGCTCGGAATCGTCTCAGCGGGCACCGGCAACGATGCGGTTTCTGGGCTGCGGTTGCCGACGGACATTGCCGAGGCCTGCAATGCTGCGTTAGCGCCGCCGGTGGTCGTCGACCTGATTGAGGGTGACGGACTGCTCGCCATCACGATCGCCACGTTCGGGTTCAGCGTCGCTGTCAACGTGCGGGCAGAAAAGATGCGTTGGCCAAAGGGCGGCGCTCGATATACCGCGGCTTCGCTTGCCGAGATGCGGCGTCTTCCGAACCATGAGCTGTCCATCACCGTCGACGGAAGCGTGTACGAGGTCGATGCGCATCTCGTCGCAGTGGCCAATACCGCTTACTTCGGTGGGGGCATGCGAGTAGCCCCCGATGCCGACCCGACCGACGGCCAACTTGACGTGGTGATAATCGGGCCGATGTCGCGACCGATGTTTGCTGCGCTGCTTCCGACGGTTTTCAACGGCAGGCATGTCAACACTCGCTATGTGCAGGTGGTTCGAGGTGCCGAGGTGACAGTGACGAGGGGCGTAACTGAAGTTCACGCTGACGGAGAGCGATTTGGGTCAACGCCGATCACATTTCGAGCCCGCCCAGCAGCGTTGCTCGTTGCCGGCGCCCTCGCACCTGTTGACTGACTGTTCAGTCCCAGGTGACCTGTAGGCGGGTCGGTCCACGAAAGGTGATATTCGCCGAGTAGTCGAGTAGCTGATCCTCGACGAGTTTGAGCGTGGGCAAACGTTCCGCGAGCATTTCGGTCACGACTTGGGTCTCGAACTTCGCGAACTTGGCACCGAGGCAGTAGTGAACGCCTTTGCCGAACGAGATGTGGCGTGCAGCATTAGGCCGATGTATGTCGAACTCGTCAGGATTGTCGAAAAGGTCGGCTTGGCGGTTGGCCGACGCAAAGTTCATGAAGATCGCAGTGCCCGCAGGTACGTCATAACCGCCGATTGTGGTGTCGACGGTCGTCAGCCGTCGCCAACTGATCTGGCTTGACTCGTAACGCAGGACCTCTTCAATTGCATTGGGGATCAGCGATATGTTCGCGCAAACCTCGGCCCACACGTCGCGACGGCTCAGCAGACATACGAGCGTGTTGCAGATCAGCGACGTGACGGCCTCGTGACCAGCAAAGGACAAACCATAGACAACCGATTCGACCTCTCGATAGGTGAGGTCGTCGGGATTGGCTTCGTGTGCGTCGATGAGTTCGCTGGTGAAATCATCGCCACGATGGTCGCGTTTGTGGGCGACAAAATCGCGGCAGTAGCGCCAGTACGCAACCATCTGTTCGGCGATCTCGGTCTGCTGTGTTCCGGTTGGTTGGCCCCAAGAAAACGTCTTACGGTCGCCACACCAGTTCTTGAGCATTTCGTCGTCTTCCTCGGGGAAGCCAATGAAGCGAAAAACTGTCTCGCCGGGTAATGGAAACGCCAAAGCCTCGACGAATTCTGTCGGAGACCCGCTGGACAACATGGCATCGATGAGCTGGTGGCCGCGTCGCCTGATGAACGGTTCGAGAGTTCTGATACGACTGTTGGAAAAGCCTTGGCGGGTGTAGGTGCGAATCGTTCCGTGATCAGGCTCAGGACGGTTCGACATCACCGCGACAGGATTGAAGTCGTCAACGGCGAGCACGTTTTGAGCTTGTTGTGCGAGCGGGAACACCGGGTCCTGCACATTGACCGAGGCGAAGGTCTCATGATCGGTGAAGATGCGCTCGATGTCGCTCATTGACGTGACGACGAGATAGCCGAGCTTGTCCGCGTAGAACACGTCGTAGTCGTCGTGCAGCTGCCGCGCAATGGCGTACGGCTCAGCGAGATAGTCGTCGTTGAGCGGACTCCACGTGTGGTGCACGGGGCAGCCCGCTGGTGGTGCCGGTACGTCGAGCCGTTCCTGGTGATAGTTGTCAGCCATATGCCTCAGGTCGGTGTAGCACGAATAGGGACCCGAGTTGAGAACCGGCGAACTACTGCTGTCGTGGAGAGCCTGGTGCCCAGAGTGATGGCGGGAATTGAACCGGCGGCACGCGCACGTTTGGCGGCATGGGCGGCGGCGGCGATGGCAACGCAGGTAGCGCCGGCACGGCCACAGGTGGCTGCGGCGTAGCAAATCCCTGAACAGACAACGAGCCGTTTGCGCCGACGGTGACTTGGCGAACGGCCAGGGCTCGGTAGGCAATCGCTGGTTGGGTGAGACGGGTGCCGTCGACCCAGTGGTGAAATGCCAACTGGAGCGTGCCGTTTGCAGCGACAAAGGCGTCGGCGCCGCCGGGTGCGACGAACTGTCCGGTGCTTTTCATCAGGGGTGTCGACGCTTGACGTTGGCAGGGCCCGAGTGGCCCGCTGCAGACCGCGTATCCGGTCGCGTAGTTGCCGCTCTTCCAGTCGTTGCCCGAGTAGAACAGGTAGTACTTGCCGCCAAATCGCACCATCGAAGGATTTTCGATAACGGAGCCTTCCCAGCTAGCCGGGGCCGTGCGAAGCAATTCGACTTTGCTCGATCCAGGAGCGAAGCCTGTTCCGTTTGCCTTGAGGCGTCGCGCCCACAAAATTGTCGGCGCATAGGGTGGCTGGGGATTTCCCGTGCTGGTCCACAGCAGATACGGCGTGCCGTTCGCGTCGACGAATGGTTCCGGGTCGACTGAACCGTTGGGGCTAAACGCGTCGCCGGTCGATTCGTCGTCGCACTGCAGCGGCTGCGTGCCGCCGATCGGGGTGAACGGTCCATCGGGGGTCGAAGACACTGACGCCCGGATGCATCGATGCACGGCGTTGTTTTGCGGTACCGCGGAGTAGGCAACGTATTGGTTGCCGATTTTTGCGACACCCGGTGCCCAATAGCCGGTGCGCAGATGGTTGTGACCTGACACGCTAAGAAATGCCCCAGCGTGATAGTCAAGCAGGCCGTCATTGATCCACGGGTCAAAGTTCGTGTCAGGTCGCTGGGCAATGCGAACGGGTCGGCCACTAATGAATTCGCTGCTGTCTTGGTTCTGGGTCGCAGCAGTCGTGCGGTTGTAGCTGAGCATGGGCTTCCAGGTGCTCAGGTTTGTTGATCGCAACACGGGCAGGTGTGAACCGCCAGCGATGGTGGCATAGGCGTAATAGGTGTTGCCGACACGAATCACGCTCGGGTCAGCAAAGTCGCCCTGATAGGTCGCAGGAGCGCCGGGATGGTTCGGAGGTCTGACCCACGGGTGAGGCGACTGCGCACCGACATTTGGCGCCAGAGTCGCGAGGACCGCCAACACTGCCGTAAGGGCCATTACCGGAGTCCACCGCTTCCACCGCACCGGGGCACGATAACGCATCGGGTGAGGTTCAAACCATCACAGGTGCCATGTTGTGCTCAACTTGCCGAGATAGGGTCCCTGCCGTGGCGGGGCGAATACTTGCGTTGATAATGGTGGCGGCATCGGTCGTCGTGGCGGCGCCATCGAGCGCTTCGGCTCAGTCGGCGTGCCCGCCCGCGCCAGCTGGGTTCAACGTGATTACCGGCTCTAACGGCGCTGACCAGCTTGTCGGCACGAACGGCAACGACTACATCGTTGGTCTCGGTGGCGATGACTACATCTTTGCCGGTGGCGGTAACGACGTGGTGTGTGGCGGACCGGGCAACGACACACTCGATGGTTGGGCAGGCGCTGACCGGTTACATGGCGGTGCAGACGACGACATCATTGTCGGCCGCGGCGGGGCCGACAAGATCTACGGCGACTACGGCGATGACCTCATCCTCGGTGGTGCGAACGCCGATCGGATCTACGGCGGGTTCGGAAATGACCGTATGTACGGCGGCGAAGCAGGCTGTTCCGATGCCAATCCGCGCTCAGCTCAGACTGGCAATGCTTGTTTTTCTGCCCCCGACGAGTTGCACGGTGGCCCCGGAAATGACTTTCTCGCTGGCGAAGGCGGCGCAGACAAGTTGTATGGCGGCGACGGCGACGACGTCATTCACGGCGGTGCCGGTAACGATCGTCTGTTCGGTGGCGCGGGAGCTGACGTTCTGTTCGGCGAAGCTCGCGGTCAGGTCGATTGCGATCAAGGTGGCCTTTGGGCATGTCTTCAGCCCGGCGATGACTTTGTTGTTGGCGGTCCCGGCAACGATCTACTTGCGGGTGATCGCGGTAACGACGTAATGCTCGGCTTGCCCGGCGACGACCGCATGTTCGGAGGGCCAGGCAATGATCGCCTCGAAGGAAACCTCGGCGACGATGAGTTGATTGGCGATTGGGGCACGTGCGTCGGCGCCAGCCCACGATGCTTTGCCGGTGCAGACAAGCTGTTTGGTGGCGATGGAGCTGATCAGCTGTGGGGCAACGAGGGTGATGACATCTTGTACGGCGGCGGCGGCCGTGACGAGCTGGCCGGCGAACTGGGTGCCGACAAACTCTTTGGCCTTTGGGGCCCAGACGTCTTGTGGGGCGGCCCCGGCAATGACACTCTCGGCGGTGGCGATGGCAACGATTACCTCTTCGGAAACGCTCAAAACGACCTATTGCAGGGTGGCGGCGGAGCCGATCGTCTCAACGGCGGTGACGGACCGTCTGACCGATGCTTCGGCGAAGCCGGAATCAACGACGGAGCCACCGGCGGCTGCGAAATTCGCGGCGGTCTGGAGCTGTCTGAATCGTTGCCCCAGCAGACCGATGCTGGTCTGCCTAGTACGTCGGATCCAGCGGGGCTCGAGATAGCGCCAGCTGACCCCGAGGTTCCACTGGTCATGCCCGACGCCTCGGTCAATGCCCCACCAGCCACCGGTTGGGGCGACTCCCCAATTGCCCCACCTTCACCAGCGAGCGGATTTGAGCCGGCCGATGTCCAACTGCCAAGCGAGCCGTTAACAGACGGCTGACTCGTGCAGGCCCTTGTCCTGCGAGAGGTCAGAGATGGCTACCTGCCTGATGCGGGTTGCCCGCCCTCATCGGTGCGGAAGTCGGCAACGATGGCAGACGTGGCGTTGGCGAGCAGATTCGTATCAACCGCAATGGCTGCAAACGTCGCACCGGCTGCGATGTATTCGCGCACGACGGCCGGATTGGTGCTGAGCACTCCAGCAGCTTTGCCCGCGGCGCGGACACCTCGGATTGAGTCGCTTACTGCATGGCGAACCTCGGCATGGTCGGGTTGACCAAGATGGCCGAGCGCTGCTCCGAGGTCTGACGGTCCTATAAAGACTCCGTCGACGCCATCGACTGCGGCAATCGCGTCGAGGTTCTCTACTCCTGCCAAGGTTTCGACCTGCACAATCACACACATCTGGTCATGTACATCTCCCCAATAATTTTCGACCCTGCCCCAGCGACTCGCTCGTGCGCTTGCGACACCCCGAATGCCGTGTGGGGGATAGCGGGTAGCGCGAACCATGTCGGTCGCTTGCTCGGCGGTCTCAACCATCGGAATCAGCACGGTCTGTATCCCAATATCGAGGTACTGCTTGATGAGAACAGGGTCGCCTATAGGCGGTCGGACGATCGGCGAGACCGGATAGCTGGCTGCGGCCTGAAGCTGTAGCAGCGTTGTGCGCAGGTCGTTTGGCGAGTGTTCGCCGTCGATGACCATCCAGTCGAAACCGGCCCCCGCGCTGATCTCGGCTGCGTACGGATCGGCGAGACCCACCCAGATGCCGTATTGCACCCGTGGGTCAGACAACCGAGCTTTGAATTGGTTTGTTGGTACCAGCATCAGGTGAACTCCAGGGAAAATTGGCCGGCTGTGCCGAAGTCGAAGTCGAAGTGGTCGCCGGAGCGAACGTCGATCGGTCGAGTGAAGGACCCAGCGAGAATGGTTTGTCCGGCCCGGAGCGAGAGTCCTTGCTCGTGGTAACGCCGAGCCAGCCACACGATGCCGTTTGCTGGGTGTCCCAGCACGGCGCCCGCAAGGCCGCTTTCTTCGATAACGCTGTTCCGGCTGGCAAGAGCGCCAACCCAACGCAGGTCGGTGTCACGCGGAGCGAGCTGGTGCCCGCCACAAATGATTCCAGCGTTTGCAGCATTGTCGGCAATGGTGTCGCACACGGTTCGGGTGCGCCCCGAACTTGGGTCTCGACGGTGTGACCGAGCAGCAATGAGTTCGACGGCGGGGGTCACATACGCAGTCGCGTCGAGCACGTCGTCGACGGACAGATCTGCGCCGGCCAGGTCCGCTGCCAGCACAAATGCGAGCTCAACCTCGACCTTGGGGTCGCAAAATGACGAAGCGTCAAGCGTGGAATCAGGAGCGAACACCATCGCGTCGGTCAAAAAGCCTGAGTCAGGTGTGTCGATTTTCATGACTTGTTGCATGGCGCGGCTTGTCAGTCCAATTTTGTGGCCGACGAGCTGTTCGCCGCGTGCGATCTTGAGATCGAACCAGGCCTGTTGAATCGCGTACGCGTCAGCGAGGGCGAGATCTGGATGTTCTTCAGTCGTTTGGCGCATTTGCACAGCGGTGCGTTCAGCTGTGTCGAGCAAGTGTGCTTCGGCTCGCGCTTGATCGACGGTGAACCTCACGGCGCTTCCTCGGTGGAGCTGTCGTTTGTCGTGGAGTCAGCGAGGGCCTCGAGTTCTGTCAGCAAGTGGCCAAGCCGCTGTGGCGAGAACGAACCTTCGATCGATCGGTAGATCGTCTCGCTTTCGGGGGCGACTGTTGCAAACAACTTGCGTCCGCGATCGGTCAACGTAATCGTGACGCTGCGGTTGTCAGCGGCGCTCGCGGTGCGCTCGATGAGGTGACGACCTTCGAGGTTGACCAGAATGCGGGACAAGCTTGGACCGAGTAGGAATGTGGCCTCAGCCAGCTCACCTACTGACGGTTCGGCCGACATTGATGCGAGAGCTCGTATGACTCTCCACTGTTGCTCAGTCAAGTCATGAGCGCCAAGCATGGGGCGAAATCGGCGCATTGTTGCTTCGCGTGCTTTGAGAAGAGCCATCGGAAGCGAGTCGTCGAACGAGCGCAGTTCGGTCACGGCGTGATCATTGCGGCTCAGGGCTGACATAGACGTCGCCGTCATTGATCTCGTCGATGACCGTGTTGCGCAGCGTGCCGAGTTCCGGAACCGACACCTCGATCTCGTCTCCTTGTGCCAACCAGATCGGTGGATCGAAGCGGGCACCGGCGCCGGTGGGTGTGCCGGTGAAGATCACATCGCCGGGTCGCAACTGGGTGAAGGTCGAAAGGTAGTGCACTTGATATTCGATCGAGTACTTCATAGTGGCTGGTGAGTCTTGCTGTCGGAGCTCACCATTGATGTGGGTACTGATTTGGAGATCGTTGAACGGACCGATCTCGTCGAGCGTCACCAGCGATGGGCCCATCGCTCCGGTTGAGTCCCAGTTTTTGCCCTGAGTGACATTGAACTTTGCGTGACGAACCCAGTCTCGAATCGTGCCCTCGTTGCCGAGCGAGAGGCCAGCGATGTGGCTTCGGGCGGCACTCAGCGGGATTCGCCGGCCGGGTTTGCCAATGACGGCGACGATCTCGCCTTCGTAGTCGAGTTGCAGGCTTTCGGGAGGTCGAATGAGCGGCTGGTCATGACCGGTGAACGAATCGGGGAACCGCACAAATACCGACGGATAGGCGGCGTCAGAGGTGTCGGCGTATTCATCGCTGCGGCCGCCGTAATTGACGCCAATACAGAAGATCTTCTGGGGCCATGGAAGCAGACGCTCGTAGCGCACGTCGGCCAGCAAGTGGTCCGCTGGTTCCTTGGCGAATTGTCGTGCTTCTTCGAGACGCATCTGGCCTACGAGCTGGCCAAGGTCGGTTGCTCCAACAATGCGACTCCCGAGTTCGACAATGCCAGATCCGTCGGTTGTGATTAGCCCGTAGCCGCACTTGCCGGTGATGAGTGATGTGAAAGAAACAAAGCGCATGTGAAGACCTCTGACCGCAGCATTGCATGGCAAGTGGTACACATGTTAAACAAGTGGAGTTGCGATTGCCAGACCAGCGATCAGCCACCGCCCCATTCATCAGAGGTCAAACTCGTGCCCCACATCACCGTTGAGTTCTCGGCCAACGTCGAGGACCATCACGACATCGCAGCGCTCATCGAGGCGATTCACGAGGCAGCACTGGCCCATGGGCTCGCAGCCCCCGACGCGTTGCGCACGCGCGCTGCCAAGCGCGAGACCTTTGTTGTCGCCGACGCTGATCCGAACAACGCGTTTGTGGCCATCGCGGTGCGCATCGGGCCCGGGCGCGAACCACAGGCGAAATCAACATTTATTGAACACGTGCTCGACGCTGCCGAAGAACAAGTGGCAACCGAAGTAAGTCCGTTGGCGATTGCTTGGTCGATCGAACTCAACGAGATTGACCCT
>CALKPY010000091.1 GCA_937991435.1 uncultured Acidimicrobiales bacterium | reverse complement strand
CCACGAGCCGTCGGTCACCCAGCGCTGGAAGATGACCTGGGAACGTCCTGTTCGCCAGATGCTCGACTACCTCGATGTCTTGATGCCGCTGATGCATGAAGGCGCGGTCAATCACACCGGCCACTTCTGGAGCTATGAAGGTGAGATGCCTCGGGTAAGTGAAACCCCACCCAAAGTCATGATCGCGGCGCTTGGCGAGCAGATGCTCAAGGTTGCGGGTTCGCGCACCGACGGCACGATCCTGTGGTGTGTAGGGCCAAAGACGATCGCCGACCACATCGCTCCAAAGCTCAACGATGCGGCAGAAAAGGCTGGGCGAGAACGCCCCTCGATCGTCTGTTCCATTCCGGTCTGGGTTACCGATGATCCCAAGCCAGCCCGTGAGTTCCTTGCGCAGATCTTGTCGGTGTACGCCGAACTTCCCAGTTACCGGGCGATGCTCGATATCGAAGGTTTGCAAGGGCTTGGCGACTTGTCACTGGTCGGTTCTGCTGACGAAGTCACCGCCGGGCTCGGCGCAATTGCAGCCAGCGGAGCGACCGACTTCACCACTGTTCCTATGGGCGGTAATCCTGATGAGATCGCCGCAACACGCGCCGTGCTTACCACTGCTCTCGCTGCGGCGCTCTGAGATCCCGTCGTGACTGAGTTGTCTGGCCACGAAATTGCGGCCGAACGGACCAAGCGCAAACGAGAAGTGGCGCTTGGCTATCGCATCTTTGCGAGTTTGCGATGGGGTGACCTCGGCGATGGGCACATCACCGCCCGCGATCCGGAACACACCGATTCCATGTGGTTACTGCGATATCCCGTGGGGTTTGAGCGGGCCACGGTGCATGACCTCGTGTTGGTGCACCCCGACGGCACAACCGCTGACGGCACTCGTATCAATATGACTGCCTACAACATTCACCATCCGGTACACGAAGCTCGTGCTGATGTGGTGGGGGTGGCGCACACCCACACCCCGTGGGGAACCCCGTTTTGTGCAACCGGTCGACCGATCCGCCCGTTGACCCAAGAAGCCTGCACGTTTCAGGACCGGTGGGCGTTTTTCGATGACGAAGAAGTCCAGATCCTGAATCGCCATGGCGGCGAGCGCATCGCCGAAGCATTAGGCGATCGCATGGTGCTGTTGTTGCGAAGCCACGGCCTGTTGTCGACCGGCACGAGCGTGGCTCAGACAATCGCGGCCTTTGTGACCCTCGAACGAGTCACCGAGGTATTGATGAAGGCTCCCCTCGCCGAGCCCATCAGTGATGCGGCGGCGGTGATCGCTCGCGATGATCTCGCTCGCATGCGTTCGCTCGAAGGGGCGTTTGGCTTCCTCGTGGATCGCCATGTCGGCGACGCATCGGTCGTCGACTGACCCACGACGCTGGCCGCTGTCGTTCAGGCCATTTTTCAGGTGTATCGACGCCCCGACTTCGATCTTTATGCCCCGTGTGGGGGAACCGCAGGACCATCCCGGTTAGGTCCTGGGCAGACCTGCTCAGGCCCGAGGGAAGTTCCACCCATTCTCGTGAGGTGTGTCGCGCCCGCACACTAAATGCATACCCCTCAACCGGGCCACTCGCCCAAAGGAACCATCATGCAGACCTCACGTCAAAGCCTCAAGCGCTCAAGACCGCAACCATCGCAACCGGCGCAGCACTGGCCATCAGCGCCACGTTCGGCCTGGCAGTCCCCGACGCCTTCGCCGCCTGTAACGCGCCAGTCGAAGCAGCCGTGCAATCAGACTTCGAGCAGATCAAGCAGGTCAAAGAAGTACGCACCGTCGTCGCCGAAACCGAACAGATCAACGAAGTGAAAGACGTCAAGCAAGTCAAAGAAGTCACCGAAGTACGCGACGTCGCCGTCGTCGAAGCCGAAGTACAGCAAGTCAAAGAAGTCACCGAAGTACGCGACGTAACCGCTGTCGAAGCCGAAGAGGCCGTGCAGCAGGTCAAGCACACCGTCATCGACGATCGCGAAGTTGTTCTCGCCGTCGAAGCCGAAGTCCAAGACAAGGCAGTGACCGCTGTCGTCCAAGAACGCGAAGTTGTGGCCGTCGAAGCCGAACTCGTGCAGGAAAAGTCAGTCACGTCTACTGACGCTGAGTACAAGGCGACCGACGCCGCCGTTCAGGAAAAGGTTGCCGTTGAGCGTCAGGCAGACGAAGCAGTGATGTCAAAGACCAGCACCGAGTGCCAAGAGACCAAGGTCGTCACCAACGAGGTAAAGGTTGCTGAAGTAACTGTCGCCGAAGTGACCGAGGCCGAAGTTCAGGCACCTGCTCGCTATGTCGAGACCGTGCAGCAGTCACAGGCGCTGTCGTACCCGAACATCACCAATTCACTCACCGATGCCGGCGCACCAGCACCAGCTGCTGCGCCAGCGCCGGCCGCAAGCCAGCCAGCCCCGACAACGACACTCGCTTACACCGGTAGCGACCCCGTTCTCGCAGCAGCAGGTATTGCTCTCGTGGGTGTCGGCGGCGCAGCGGTTATCGCTGGTCGCCGTCGCAACAACTGAGCGAAACGCTCCACACAATCTGGGTGACACCGAGCCGCAGCCCGCCCCCATACCGGGGCGGGCTGTTACGCGCCGCAGAGGTGGAATCACCGAGTCGATCCCTACCGAAGCACACCCCGCACCCCCGCAGCCGGTCGGCGAAAGTGTGCTTCCGGCACCTGCCGGCACCGGCTCGCGCCGCTCAAAGCCGCTTAGGTCATCGACGGCTAGCTCCGATGCGAGTACCACCGATCGTGCTTCGATTCGACCGGTGCATGTGTTTCAATGCCGACGTTGGGTGCCGGGGCCCACATCACTCCCGTCCCCATCTGACGGCCGATCACGGTGTCGAGGAGCGAGCCCCGAATGGCTCATGGAAATCGCTGTAATCGCAGCCTCGTGGACGCCCGTAGTTCACTGTTGACGCCTTGAGTACGTAGAAAGGTGTCTCCACCCAGAACGAGGCATCGGCGCCGGGAACGGTTGATCGAATTCAGGCTCTGACGAGGACTCGTTGGTGCCCAAGTGTTCAATGCGCACCAGGCCAGTGATTCTCACAAAAGGGCTCAGCCCGGCCGATTCCGATAGCTGGAACGGTACCGGCCGGGCTGAGCCTCAGAGGGTGAAGAGTCTCAGATGCTGAGGGGCCTCAAATGGTGAATTCGTACGTGTCCACGTCTGGGCCGTGGTTGACCGTGATGGTGTGCGTGCCGGCGACGAAGTCGCCGATATCCCAGCTCAGAGACACAACAGCTACGACTTGCGAGCAGATTCCGCCAAAGGAGCCATAGACGTAGGTCCACTCGCCGCTTCCGGCGAATGACTCGACCATCGCATCATTTTCATTGCACGGC
>CALKPY010000090.1 GCA_937991435.1 uncultured Acidimicrobiales bacterium | reverse complement strand
CGCACCTGCCGGGCTCAAGTCCTCGAAGAAGTCATCGGATGAGCCTGACCTGACCGTCGCAGCCAAGAACTAGGGCGGCATCTTGTCAAGGGCGGGCAGCCTCCACATCCAGCATCGACACCCCAGCAATGGGGCTGTCGGTGCGCGCCACGAAGGGTTGAGCAGATGAGACGTGCCAGAGTCCGCAGGGCCGCACCGCTCGACCCGTGCTGTCGTGTAGCGGGGAACCTCATCACGGTCCCCGATCTCATCGAATGCGTTGAATCGTGCCCGCTGCCAGAGTCGGCGTGCCGACCGGAGTTGGCGTCGCCACCCCACGACGGCGGTGCGCTTCATTACGCGAAGCCGCAAGAGTCGCCGGTCAACTACACAGCCGGTGAGATGCGGTGGATTCTTGCCGCTGAGCGGGCGATCGTCCGCGCCACCGAGCTGTGGGCGGCGACACAATGCTCCCCGTACAACGGCGGCATCACGTGCCTGAATCTGCGGCGCTGTCTGCCATGTGAATGCGTGTCGGTGTGCGGCTGCGCTGGGCCGTTGCGCCTGGATGACCTGCCGCTGTGTGGGCCGATCTTCGAGGCTGCCCTCGTCTGGTTCGACGCTTGCGGGGCACGCCACGTCTGGAAGACCGGCAAAGAGTTCCGTGTCGACAATGACAACTGTTTAGCGTTGCAACGTGTCGGCGAAGCGGAATGCAACTACCGGTTCCCGGCGCAAGATCTGACGCTCCCGATCGGCGCACCGTGCACCTGGCAGCTAGAGGTGTGCTCCGGTCACCCGTCGGACTGCCCACTCGAAACTCCCGACGGCAGGGTGATCGACCCGGTTCCGGTGATGGTGAAAGACGCCGTCGCCGACATGGCCATGTATTTCTTGCAGCGGTGTCTGCCGAGCGACAAATGCAAGGCCCCGGACAACGCTTCACGAATCTCCCATGAGGGCGTCACCTACGAGCTGGAAACGACTGCCGAGGCGGCCGGCGACGGTCGCACCGGGATCGAAGCTTGGGATCGTGCCGCAGAGCTGTATCCGTGTGACAACCAGCACGCCGGGATTTTCTTCCCACAGCCCGACGGTCACGAATGGATCGTAGAAACGGTACCGGGTGGCTACCCCGACTACGGCTTGGGCTGGGTTGGGACCGTCCGATGACCGTCACCGACCAGCTGCTGAAAGCTTTCGAGCGCCACGTTGACGACCGGTTCGACGACGCCGAAGACGCCGTCTACGAGATCGCACGTGCCAACGCACCGGAAGACACCGGCGAACTGAAACGCTCCGCCGACATTGACGTCAACGAACGCGGCCCGAAGATGTGGACGATGACGCTCGGCTTCGACGCCGAACACGCCGACTACCTCGACGACCCACGTGGCACCGACGGCGGCGCGACCATCAAGCCACGGTCAGGCGACCCCAAGGCCCGCCTCAAATTCCGTTCACGCACCGGGCAGGTCATTTACGCCCGCGAAGTGAAGGTGTCGGAGAAGCATCGCGGATGGTTCTCCGACAACGTCGCCGACTGGTGGGCCGAAGCGCTCGACCGGAGCTTCCGGTGACCGCCGCCTGCACCGACCCGGTAGATGTCTGCTGCCCCGACGTCGACATCGCGTTCGACGACAGCTGCGGCGGGCTCGACCGCCGGTACATCATCGCTGCGACGTTGGCGAAGGTGACCGCCGCGATCCTCGAATGCGCCTGCCAGCCGATCGACTTTGTTCACGTCGACTGGGGCGACAACCCCGCCACGCCACCACTCAAGGATGCGATCGTCGTAGGCATCGCATCAGTCGCTGCTGATCGCCGCGAGACCGCCGAGAAAGGCTGTTTCACCAGCCACACCGAACGCTATGTCATCAAGATCGCACGGTGCCGGGCGAAGCTCGACGAAAACGGTGCATGGCCTGTCGGGTCTCTCGCTGCGAACGCACCGGGCACCGCCACCAGTTGCGCACGGATGATGGCCCGCGACGAAGCGGCGATGTTCGACGGCCTCAACGCTGCCTGGTGCAAGACGGTCGCCGAATGCCTCGACGAAGGCTGCTGTCCGAAAGGTCAGATGTACGTCGCCAACGTCACCAACGACATACGCCAGACCCACAACCATCTCACTCTCACAGTCGAAGTCCGATGACGACTTCGGCCGTCCTTGAAAGGAACCTCGACGATGCCCTCGAAGCTCGCGTTGACACTCGGATCGCTCGACGATCTGCCGACCCCGACCGTCCCCTACGAGGACGGCACCGAAATCGAGTTCGTAGCGGAGATACCGGCCGGGTCGTTCCCGGTGCTCGAGTTCTCCACCATCTACGAACTGGAGGCGGTGCTGCTCACGTACATGACGCCCGACTCGAAGAAAGAGTGGGCGAAGCGGCGCAAGGCAGCCAACAAGACCCAGCCGGAAGGCGCCCCGACAGAGGTTCTGCCGATGTCGCAGGCCCGGCTTTATGCTGCGGTCGCCGCCGTCCTGCGCCACCACTATCCCGCGCTCCTCGCGGGCGACGACCCGGAAACCCCGGAGGAGACGGTGGGAAAATCCGTGGACTCGTCGGACTGATCTCGGCGGGTCTGACAGAGCATCTAGCGGTGTGGCGGATGCACGGCGTCATCTCACCACGCGACGAGAACCCTGCGACGCTGCTCGCACTCTCCTACCAGCATCTACTCGACCGGCTCCCGTGGCCGGTCGTGCTCACCACCGACATCCTTCCGCCGGTCCCGCAGCAGGCACCGCCCGACGACGACTACGGCCGTAGCGTTGTCCGCTACCAGTCCGCTGTCGACGCACTCACCCTCCACACCCGCCCTGAACTCGACCGGTTCCTCGCATCCGGGGCACGCCCCGCGGACGTCGACGGCGCCGACGGGCCTCGCATCGTTGGCGACAAAGTGATCACCGGGAAAGCGCCGGAGTCCCAGACCGGTCAGCAGGTTTCGGTTGCATGGGGCACCGGCCCCAGCGCCGACAAGGCCGGCGGGGAGGTGCGGTCTGAGCTGCCCGCCCCCGCACCACCCCGCCAACTACCTGAAGACATCGACGCCCCGCCGCCGAATCTAAAGCCAGCCACCCCGACCCACACGTTCATCGACGGCGGCCAGGCATGACCGTTAAAGAACGCCTAGAGCTGGACACCGAAGACGCCGAACGCGACATCCGCAAACTCGGCGACCTGATCGAGAAGAACCTGAAGACTGCCGCCGGCGGCCTTGACCTCGACCTCGACGGTTCTTCACGTGAAGTCCGCAAACTCGGTGCGCTGATCGACAACGAGATCAAGCTCGACAAGGGAGCCATCGGCAAGGATGCCGCCGCCGATCTCGACGACATCACCACCGCCGCGAAGAAGACTGAACGTTCGATCGACGGGCTCGACGATGCGTTCAAAGACGCAGGCAGCACCCGCGCCAAAGCTCGCGATGTGAACGGCCGTTTCGTCAAGTCGAACAACGATCTGAACGATTCCCTGGGCAAACAAGACAAGTTGATGAAAGGTGGTGCCGCAGCGGGCAAGGCTCTCGCCGCAGGCCTGACGGCGGTAGCGGGCGGTGCGGCTCTCGCTATCACCGCAGCGGTGAAGTTGAACTCGGAGTTCGCCGAGTTCGAAAAGTCGATCACCGAAGTCCGCACACTCCTACCTGAGCTGTCCGATGAGGGTTTCGGGCAGATGCAGGACGACGTTCTCGAACTGGGCGTGTCTATCGGACGCCTCAGTTCCGACACGGTCCCGGCGCTCTACTCTGCACTGTCGGCGGGCGTCCCCGAAGACAACGCCCTGACGTTCCTCGCTGACGCCGACATTCTCGCCAAAGCAGGCGTGTCGACGCTTGAAGAATCCGTCGACCTTCTCACATCGTCACTCAACGCTTACGGGCAGGAAGCGACGAACGCTTCGGACGTAAGTGACCTGCTGTTCACCACGGTGAAGGCGGGTAAGACGACCATCCCAGAGCTGTCGGCGAACATCTCCAACGTCGCACCGATCGCGTCCGACGCCGGTGTGGCGCTGCAAGACGTCCTCGAAGCGATCGCAGACCTTACACTCACAGGTACGCCGACGGCGCAGGCGACCACGCAGATCCGTGCGGCTATCGGGGAGCTAGCGAAGACCGGGACCGTCGCGTCCGACGTCTTCAAAGAGCTAACGGGCGAGACGTTCCGCGAGTTCATAGCCTCCGGCGGGACTCTGGAGGATGCATTCAAACGTCTCGAAGGTGGCGCACGCACCGCTGGCGTGTCGATCGGCGACATGTTCGGTTCGCAGGAGGCCGGTCAGGCTGCCGCACAGCTCGCCGAAGTCGAAAATTTCACCGATGTGACCGGCGCCGCTCAGCTAGCGGCCGACGAGTACCTCGAAACCACCGCCGGGCAGATGGCACGGGCTCAGGCGTCGTTCGAACGGGTCCGCCTAGAACTCGGCGAAGCGGTAACCCCCGCATTCCTGGAGTTGGCCAAGGTTGCCGAAGCCGACCTGGTCCCAGTGATCCGCGAACTGACACCGTTGATCGCCGACTTCGCCACCGAATACGCCCCGGAGTTGGGTAAGCAGCTGCAGTCGGTCGCCGGGATCATCCAAGATCTCACGCCGGTCATCGAGGTAGCGTTCAAAGCGCTGGTTTTCGGGGCGGAACGATCGACCGATGCCTGGGCCCTCGTCGCGGACACCATCGGCAATGTCCGCGATTTGGCAACCGACATCTCGAACGCCTGGAAGATCCCCGGTGTCAGCATCTCGGCTGTCACCGAAGCGGCCGCAGAGCTGGGCGGGAAGACCCGTGAGGCGGGGGAAGAGGCGGAACGTCTCGAATCGCGTTGGGCAGCGTATGGCGACGCTACCCGTGCCCAAGCGGAACAACAGAAAGAGGATCTCGACGAGATCAACGCCGCTCTGGTGACGACAACATCGAACGTCGCCGACCTGGTCGACGCAGACTCAAAGATCCAACTCGATTTCGAGTTTCAGGAAGGTGAGTTCGACGAGATCGTCAAAGGGATCGATGACCTGTTCCAAGACCAGTCGTTCGGTATCAACACCGAGTTGGATGACCAGTCGTTGGACGCCGCCCTCGCCGACCTGAACCAGCGTCTCGCAGCGGAAGCGAACCGCATCGACAACCTGAACCTGCTGCGTTCGCTGGGCGCCGACGATCTCGCAGAGAATTTCAAAGATGCACCCGAACTTCTTCAGGACCTCGTCAATCAGGGGTTCGAACGGATCGCATCCGAGGAACGCAAGCTCGACATTTCACTCGGGAGGGTTGACGCACAGATAAACGAAGGCGAAACCGAAGAACTGGCCCGGCGGTTGGCCGAAGCGGCTGGCGTCGAATACACGTCGGCGTTCCGCAACGCCATCCCAGACGATCTTCTCGTTGAAGCGCTTGAAACGGGCGACACACAACTTGTCGAAGCCCGAATCGAAGGGATCGTCGAGAGCCTGGTCGCTATGGGCGCTGTCGTCGAAGGCGCCAACGGTGAACTGGTCATCGACCAAGCGTCGATTGACAAAGTCGAAGAGGCCCGTGCCCAGGCGTTGCTGACGACCGAGGCGTTCGACCAGGAAACCATCCTGAAGATCAACACCGACAAGGCGCAGAAAAACCTTGAAGCGGCGTTGGCGGATGTGAAGGCGTTGAACGGGGAGGACCTGAAAGACAAGACGGCGATAGCGGAGATTTTGACCCGTGGGCAAGGTGATCTGTCTGACGCTCAATCGTCGCTCGATGCTTTGAACAACAAGTCTGTGCAGGTTGAGGTCGCGTCGTTGGGTCTCGATGCATTGACCAACATCAAGCGGACGGTCGACAGCCTCGAATCGAAGACGCTCACCGTCACTGTCCTCGCCAAACTCACGCAGCAAGCGCTCGACGTTCTCGCCATCCCAGGTATCGAACTCTCTGGTGCGCTCCGCTACGGCGACGTCGTCACCAGCCCCGGGATCTATGCGATCGGTGAAGGTCGCGGTCCTGAAGCTGTCGTCCCGATGGCTGAAGGCCCGGAGCACATGATGAACATCATCCGCCAGGCCGGGATGGTTCAGGCGATGGCGCCGCATCTGTCGGCCACAGAGTTCGCACAGATCATGGCGCACGCACCGTCACAAGCCGCCGCAGCGCCCCATGTGTCGGTGTCAGGTGGATGGTCTGGGCCTACCCGTCAAGACATCAAACGTGAGAACCGTCGCCACACCGAGATGATGAACGGTTTCACCCGTCTGGAACGCCAGATGACGTCGATGGGCGACCGGATCACGCGGGCCACTACACGCCAAACGCAGGGTGCACCGCGGGCATTCCCCCTCGGTCGTGCGCTCGTACACGCAGGAGTCAACTGACATGGGTTCCTGGTCGCCATATGTTGCCATCCGCTACTGCGACGGCACCGAACTCGAACTGCTCAACCCGTGCGCCACAGGCGACTGGATCGCCAACCGCACCTGCGAGCTTCCGATGCCAGCGTCGGCGTGGTTGGACACGTCATTCAACGACTGCCTCGAATGCTGCTGCGGTGAATACGACGCCCGAGGCAAGTACGCCAAAGTCTGCTACCCAACCACTGCGGCCACCGCTGGGGCGACAACGTTCGACGTCGGCGCATGGAACGTAGACGGCGAGACAGTCGATATCGACGGCCACACCGGGACCGCGACGGTTGGCGCTCTGCTCGGTGTCCACGACCCAGGTGCCCATCGCTGGGTGTTCACCGGCGGCGAAGTGTGCGCCAAGATCCCAGCCGACCAGGTGAACGGCTACGGAACTCTCGAACTGTGCGGCGTCTGTGTCACGCCGACCGTCGAGTGGATCACCACATACCCGCATCCCGCCGACCCGGTGTGCCCTGCCGGATGGTGCGACGGGTCACCCGCTTCCACCGAATTCTTCGGGTTTACCGTCACCGACCAGGACGCTGCAGGCGTCGACATCTCCGGCGCTTGGGATGCCGAGGGTGGGTCGAAGCTGCTGCGGGCCACCGAATGCGTCGGCGTCCGCGACATCACACTCCGCCTATCTTCGGTCGTCGGCACATCAAGGGCCGCACGGTTCGCTGAGGAGCTGCTGGCACGGGCGTTCCGGCCGCCATGCTCTGACATCTCCTGCACCGGTGTCGACCTTGTCGTCTACGCCTACTGCGGCGACAGCGAAGACTCCGGGCGCCGTGTGCTCCGCAACGTCGGCCTCGGTCCTGGCGGCATCGAATGTGTCACCACCCCCGACGTCGCCCGCTGCGAAGGCGGCGACTATGTCATTCACCTGGAGGCCCAAGA
>CALKPY010000089.1 GCA_937991435.1 uncultured Acidimicrobiales bacterium | reverse complement strand
AAGGTGCTTCAACGACCAGCCATTTTTGTATGCGTACCCCAAGCCATCGATCGGCGTCGGCAGGGGCACAAACTGCAAACTTGTAGTTGTCGCCGCCATCGTTGAGCAACAGAAGTGTCTTCTGTCGTTTGGCAGCCAGGCGTTCGAGCAGCGGCTGCACATCGGGGAAGCAACCCATCGTGGGGTCGACGACCGTCAAGATCTCGTGCTTCTCATCACGATCGAGAGGTAGCAGGCCATGAGCGGCGAGGATTCGCGAGAAAACCCATTCCACATGTTCGGCGCCTTCTTTCCAGTCGCACTCACCAAGAGCGTCGCGCCTGATGAGTTCGTCGACGAACAGTTCAGCGACCGTAAACGCGATCGGGTTGGAAGAATCGCCGAAGCCAGCGCGCTCAGCGGGGTCAACCCCCCGGCGTCGCACCGCTACGCCGGCATCGGTGCCACCAAATGCGACCGCCAGATCGCAGGCAATATCGAGGGCTTCGTCAAGCGATAGATCAGGTAGCTCGGGCGCCCGCTGCGGCTCTGGCTTTGATCGCCGAAAGAACTTCATGGCGACCGGCGCTCAGCTAATTCGCCCGTCGGGTTCTTAGGTCTCAAGGTCATGAACCATGGCCGGATGATGCAGCAGGTATCCCTGCACCCGGTCACAACCCATCTCGGTCACGAGTGCCATTTGAGCCTCGGTTTCGACACATTCCGCGGTCACAGTCAGCCCAAGATCAGATGCCAATTTGACGGTCGACGACATGATCAGGTGCGCCGTTGCGTCTGATTCCAACTGGTGCACAAACGAGCCGTCGAGTTTGAGACCCGTGAGCGGTATGTCGCGTAGATAGCCGAGCGAGGTCGCCCCCTTGCCAAAGTCGTCAATCGCAATTTGGAAGCCCGCGCCCTGCAGGCTGCCCAACGTCGGCAAAGCTCGATAGACATCGCCGGTGAGCCCAACCTCAGTGATCTCGATCACGATGCTGCTCTGGGGAACCGCGTGCGCTTGCAGCAGTCCCGAGATCCATTCTGCAAAGTCTGGCCGACGTAGTTGGCGCGGTGAGAAGTTCACCGACAGATAAAGACCCTCGCGAAGTTGCGGTGCCAGACGTTCCAAGCTTCCTTGCACGACGAGCTCTGAAAGGTCGTCGAGCAGACCGCAACGCTCGGCAACATCGATGAATTCGTCAGGGTTCACCTGACCGAGCTTGGGATCGGTCCATCGAGCGAGGGCTTCATAACCCCGCACCTCGCGCAGCTTCGGGTCATAGATCCCCTGGAGGGCGATGTCGAGAGCACCTTTCGCGAGTGACTCGCGCAATGCGGCCTCAAGTTCGAAACGGCGTGCGACCTCTTGGCGAAGTTTCTCATCAAAGACTTCAACGCCGGTTCGGCCTGATGCTTTGGCCTTGTACGTAGCCGTATCAGCTTCTCGGAGCAGGTCTATCGCTGAGTGGGTATCCGCGTCGGCAATAGCAACCCCGACCGAGCACGAGGTATGCACGCGTCGGCCATCGACGACGAAGGGCTCGCGGAACTGAGCCTGAACAGCGGCCGCCATAGCAATCTCAGCGCCGCTCTGGCCGGCACCAGTCTCGCGTCGATGTCGAACCAGGATTGCGAACTCGTCGCCGCCGAGACGTGCGACCACGTCGCCAGGTGCCAACAATGAGGTCAATCGTGCGGCGACCATCTGGAGCAGGGTGTCGCCGCTTTCGTGTCCGAGCGTCTCGTTGATCGTTTTGAAATCATCAATGTCAAGAAGCAGAAGAGCACACACGTCGTCAGACGAAAGCATCTTGGTCAAGGCCTCCTCGATTGCAACTCGATTGGCGAGGCCCGTCAAGGCATCGTGGGTTGCGGCATGGCTGAGTTCACTATTGAGACGCTCAAGTTCGAGAGCGGCAAGACGGCTCTCTGTCACGTCGCGTTCGACCGTATAGAAGCGGCGGGCATCGGCATCCCAGACGGTGCGCACGTCGAGCTCAACCGGATGTCCGTCGGCACGACGTGCGGTGATATTGCCGGTTGCTCGCCCGTCGCGAATGGCTTCTTCTACCAGCTGATCGACGCGGGCTCGACTGGCGTCGTCGTAGACAAAGTCATAGATCGACTCGTTGTTGAAGACTGTCGCACCATGCAGACGGGCCGCAGCCGGGTTCGCGTAGAGCACCCGACCCGTGTCGTCAGCCACCTGCAATATGTCGTCTGCGAGAGTGACCAACTTTAGCAACTCGTCATTTCTGTCAAGCGACTCGGTGAGCACCGAAATGTCTCGTGCGCACACGAGGGCTCGATCATCACCGATAATCACAGACCAGATTTCAAATGGCACCCACTCGCCGAGCACCTTCCAGCGCTGCACATAACGGTGGCCACCATCCGCGATGCCAGCCATGATGTTGACGATGTCGCCGAAGTCCTCTGGGTGGATGAACTCCGAGGCGGTGCGCCCCACGAGTTCCTCAGGCGTCATGCCGCGCGTGCGGCAACCACGCTCGTTCGCGCGAAGGATCACGCCTGTTGAAAACTCCGCGACGAGGACAAGGTCGTTCATCTCATCGAAATACTGCTCGGCCCACAAAGCCGGCTTGTTCGGTGCCACGTCCCTCGTCTTCCGGTGGCGAGCGGCCCACGCTCGGACGGCTACCAACGTAGCGGTCACGTCACTGTCGCGGCGCGCACAGTGCAGAACGTGGCGGAACCACGTGGTCCGACACGGCATCTCACATCTCGGTCGCGAGCTCGCAGCGCTCGGACTGACACCAACATCGGCAAGTTTCCTAAGCTCAAAACCGAACCACTCTTGGGGAGGGCTCATGAGCCGACAAGACATCGCAGATTTGGTGCACCGCTATGCCGACGCTGTTGTGCGATACGACGGCGATCAGTGGGGCAGCACTTGGGCCGCAGACGCGCAGTGGAGTCTCGGCCCCGGCCGACAGATCGAGGGCCGCGACGCAATCGTCGAGTTCTGGCACAAGGCCATGTCCGGCTTCACGGCGGTCGTACAGACCGCGCTCAACGGGATTTGTGACCTCGATGTAGCAGCTGGTACCGGCACCGGGCGCTGGCACATTCAAGAGTCATATCAACGCACCGACGGCACCCGTGGCATGTTGCTCGCTCACTACGACGACAGTTATGTGCTCGAGAACGGCGAATGGAAGTTCGCCGATCGTCAATTGGTTCCTCACTATTCGGGTCCTCCCGACTTGAGTTCCGACTTCTTGAATGTCATCGTCGCGGCAACGTGACCGTCGCGATCGCTGCCCGCGGAGTCGCCGGTGCCTGAATTCGCTGCGGTTCTGGCCGCGGCCCACCCGCACGCCGTTGCACTGGCCGACCCGAACCGCGACATGATCTGGGCCGAGGTCGGCGAAGTACTCAACCGATGCGCCGACCGGCTTCTGTCGTTCGACTTTGGCCCCAAGCGACGACTGAGCGTCTTTGCTGAAAATGCCAGCGAAACCGCCCTGGCCCATCTCGGTGGGCTGCTCGCTGGGTGTTCGACCGTGCCGGTGAACTTCCACCTGACGGCGGACGAAGCCGCATACATCGTGCAAGACAGCGAATCGCAGATCATCTTCTGCGACCTATCGACCGTCGATCGGGCGCTACACGCGGCGCGAGCAGCGGGCATCGACGAGGTTGTCATGTGGGGTGGGCAAGCCCCGACCGGCACGACACCATTTGAGACTTGGCTCGCGGCGGGCGACGACAGGCACCCGCCTCTCGACACCAAGCCGCTTCCCAACTTGCTGTACACGTCGGGCACGACCGGGTTGCCGAAGGGCACCGAACTGCCGCCCACGATGTTCGCCGGCGGCGGCGATATGAGCACCCACCTCGATGCGTTGGCCGAGAATCGGTTGGCTCCTCTCGGCACCCATCTCGTGGTTGGGCCGATGTATCACACCGGCCCCCTCAGTGGCATGCGACTACTTGTGGCTGGCACCCCCTCTGTGATCCGAGGGCGCTTCGACGCCGAAGACACCCTCGCTGCCATCGAGCGCTACAAAACCGGAAGCACCGTGATGGTGCCCACGCACTTCGTGCGGCTACTGGCACTGCCGAACGACGTACGCGCCAAGTACGACGTGTCCTCTATGCAGCTCATCGCGCACACGGGAGCAAAGTGCCCCATCGAGGTCAAGCGCCAGATGATCGACTGGTTTGGACCCGTGTTCCGAGACTCCTACGGCGCCAGCGAGGTTGGCACAACGTGTTCGATCACCAGCCAAGAGTGGTTGGAACACCCTGGTTCGGTAGGGCTGGCTCAGGAACCGTTCACCGCACTCGTGCTCGATGACGACGGCCATGAAGTGCCACCGAATACCGAGGGGCGACTCTTCTTCCGCGATGCAACCGGACGCGGCATCATTTACCCCAACGACCCGGCAAAGACTGCCGAAGCCCACATCGCGCCGGGCGTGTTCACGCTGGGCGAGATCGGCTATGTCGATACTGACGGCTATGTATACCTGACAGACAGGTTCAGCGACATGGTGGTGTCTGGGGGCACGAACATTTATCCCGCCGAAGCCGAACTCGTACTTATCGAGCACCCAGCGATCGCCGACGTGGCGTGCATTGGCGTGCCCCACCCGGATATGGGCGAAGCGCTCAAGGCACTCGTGATACCTGTAGACGCGGGCAATCCTCCGACCGAAGCTGATGTGATCGCGTTTTGCCGAGAACGTCTCACGGCGTACAAGTGCCCTCGCTCGGTAGACATCGTCGAAACCGTCGGTCGCAACACGATGGGCAAGATCAACAAGCGCACGTTGCGGGCGCCGTATTGGTCTACCTAGCCAGGTGACAGTGGCCTTCCAGTTCGACTCGGCGTGCCAAGCTAGGCCTCGTGAATAGCGGCTTGGCCATCAGCGGACTCCACAAGCGCTTTGGTGATGTACGCGCACTGAGCGGGGTCGACCTGCACGTGGATGAGGGGCAACTCATTGGCTTCCTTGGTCCCAACGGCGCCGGCAAGACGACGACCATGCGAGCAATTCTCGGTTTGACGTCACTCGATGCTGGAACGATCAGCTGGAACGGTCGACCAATTTCGGTCGACGACCGCGCACAAATCGGCTATATGCCGCAGGAACGTGGCCTCTATCCGGGTATGCGCGTGCACGAACACATCGCCTATATCGGACGGCTGGCTGGGCTTGACAACGCGGTTGCCAAACGACGGGCCAACGAGTGGGCAGAACGCGTCGGGCTTGACGGCAGATCCAACGATGCCATCCAGGAACTCTCGACCGGCAATCAGCAGCGTGTACAGCTTGCCGTGGCCCTCGTGCACGAACCGAAGCTTCTCGTGCTCGACGAGCCCTTTGCTGGGCTCGATCCCGTTGCGGTCGCGATGTTGTCAGACGTGATGACTGAACAGGTACAAAAGGGCGTCAGCGTCGTGTTCTCAAGCCACCAGCTCGAGCTCGTACAAGACCTCGCCGAAAACGTCACGATCATCGCAGACGGCAAAACCCAGGCCAGCGGTCGCGTAACTGAGCTACGAGCACAATCGCCCTACCGGTTACTCGACATCGTCTGGTCTGGTCCTGCTCCCGACTTCTCCCCCATCGGCGCCACCGAGCTTCCAACTGTTCACGGCACGCGCCGTTGGCAGTTGCTCGCGTCGAGCGACCCAGGGTCGATCATCGCCGAGGCCGCTCAGGCTGGTGCGATTGCGTCAGTCAGCTATCAACCGCCCGGGCTCGAAGACGTCTTTCTTGAATTGGTCAGCTCATGAGCGGGCATTTGTATGAAGTTGCCCGGCGTGAAGTTTCAACCCGGGCCCGAACCAAAGCGTTTCGCGCCGTCACACTTTTCATCGTGCTCGCAGCGGTCGCTGGCCCCGTCGTTGCCGCCCTGTGGCCGTCAAGCGACTCTGGCACAGGGCGCGACGTCACAATTGCCGTCGTCGAAGGCAGCGCCATCGACGACCTCGACAGCGCAATCGAATCACTATCTGGCGATCGCCTCAATGCTGAAGTCATCGTCGCTGACAGTTTGGATACCGCCGAGGATCTCGTCGCCGACGGCGGCGCCGACGTCGCCCTCCTCGACGAGTCGACGTTGCTGTGGAACCAACGCAACGACATCGAGCTCGATGCAATTCTTCGAGGCGCCATTCAACAAGACCACGTCGCCAAGACCGCTCAGGCGCAAGGAATCGACCCGCGCGAGTTGGCTCGATTGTTGACTGCTCCCGAGGTCACCGAGCGGTTCGTAGACGAAAGTGACACCACCGAAAGCGTGCGCGACGGTGTTTCATTCGCAGGGCTGTTCCTCGCGTTTCTCGTACCCCAAGTGTTTGGCCAACTCACGCTCATGAGCGTCGTCGAAGAGAAGTCGACTCGAGTGATCGAGGTGCTACTCAGCCATATCCGTCCGCGCACATTGCTCGCAGGCAAGGTCCTCGGTGTCAGCCTGCTCGCAATAGCCCAACTCGTGTTGTTGGCAGCCGGGCTTCTCATCTCGCTAATCGTCGTTCAAGCCATCGACGTTCCGCCTTCGGTTTGGCGCTTCGTTCCGATCCTGTTGATTTCCGTCATTGGAGCGCTCGGCATCTACAACACGTTGTTTGCGCTCGTCGGTTCGCTCATCTCACGCATGGAAGACGCCTCGCAAGTGATGATGCCGGTGATGATTCCACTGGTCGGCGGCTACGTGGTTGCGCAGACGTCGATCCTCGGCAACTCCGATTCGCTCATACACAAGGTATTCACTTTCTTCCCCTTGACAGCGCCGATGATGCTTCCGGTTCGCGTTGCCCAAGACGCGATTGCACCCTGGGAGATCGTTGTGTCGCTGGGCTTGCTTGTGGTGTCGATTGTCGTTCTGTTACGGCTCGCCGGTCGCGTCTATGAATTCGCTCTATTGCGAACCGGGTCGAGAATCGGGTGGGGCGAGGTCTTCGGTCGGCTGCGAGGCCGCTCGGTCGACTAGCCGAAATTTGCAGATCGTGCCTCGCGAAGCCAAAGCTGCTCCCATGGCTGATGATGTGCTGCTGATTGACAACCCCGCTCCCCGGATTCGTCGAATCACACTCAACCGACCCGACAAGCGAAACGCGCTCGACGATGATCTACGCAGGTCGCTGTTCGACGCGCTTCGAGCCGGCGACCGAGATCGTGACGTGTCGGTCATGATCATTCGAGGTGCCGGAAGCTGCTTTTCGGCGGGCTATGACCTGGGCAAGCCAAACAACAATGTCGAACGACCCATCGCGCGAACCGACGGATGGTGGGCTCGTCATGTCGTCAACAACTGGTTCGAGATGTGGGACATGTCGACGCCGATCATCGGCCAGGTTCACGGCTGGTGCCTGGCCGGTGGAAGCGAACTCGCTACCGCCTGCGACCTCGTGTATGTGGCCGTCGATGCCCAAATCGGCTATCCACCAGTTCGACTCATGTCGCCTCCCGATATGCAATGGCAGACCTGGATGATGGGTTTGCGCAAGGGCATGGAAGCCCTTCTTACGGGCGACGCCATGTTAGGTGCCGAGGCCGCCGAGAACGGATTCGCGAATCGCAGCTGGCCGGTCGAGCAACTCGACGCCGAGGTCTTGGCCGTTGCGACACGGATCGCCAAGATTCCGACCGACCTTTTGGCCATGAACAAGAGAGCCGCACACCGTGCGATGGAAGCCATGGGGATACGCAACGGCATTCGGGCAACCGCTGACCTGCAGGCACTGGCCTTTCACCAGCCGTCGTCGCTTGAATACAGGGCCGGATTCGGTGATCAGGATCTCACCGACAAGCTCAGCGAACGCGACGGGCAGTTCGGTGACTACCGCACCTCGTAAACGTCAGCTGCGACGGCGGCTTGAGATTACGCCGGTGTCAAAGCCAGCCAGATGCAAGCCGCCAGCGAACCGGGCATGTTCGATCTTGGTGCACCGATCCATAACCACCTCGAGTCCGCCAGCTCGCGCAATTTCGGCGGCTTCGTCGCTCACGATGCCGAGTTGGAGCCACAGTGACTTCGCGCCGATCGCTACAGCCTCGGTCGCAACGCCAGGACAATCTGCCGGCTTGCGAAACACATCAACCATGTCCGGAACGACCGGCAGCTCCGCAAGCGATGCGTAGCACTTGACGCCGTTGATCTCGGTTTCGCGAGGGTTGACGGGGTAAAGGTCGTAGTCACACACCGACGACGCCAGGTAGGTCATGACGAAGTTGCTAGCGCGCGACGGGTTCGCCGAGGCGCCGACAATCGCGATCGTATGCGTGGCATCGAGGATCGCTTTGCGCTCAGTCGCTGTTGGTGCGTGGCTCGTCATACCAAGAGTGTGGCCCGCGACACCTCAGAACCACAAGGATCGGCCACACTGCGACTATGCGCGCCCGTCGACTCAGAGGGTTTTTTGCCATCGGCGCACTGATCTTGTTCGCATCGTGTGCGGTCAACAGCGACGAGGGTGTCGCCGAGCGTGCTTCTCGCCCTAGCGATGGCGACGACACCCTTGTGGCAATACCACCCACTGTCACGCCCACAGCCACTGCGGCTCCCACGCCAACCTCGACCCCAGTGCCAACCGCTACTCCTGAACCTTCGCCGACACCAGTGCCGACGCCGACACCAGACCTGTCACTTCCTCTCATCGAAATGTTCCGCGATGATCTGCCGATTCTGGGCCTGATCGAAGACTGCCGCGACGAAATCGACATGGCATGCGATGTGCTTCGTGCCCGCGCGGGCGACGCCGAGAATCTCGAACAATTCGCAAAACAGTGCGGCGGGCGCAAGAGAGCAATTCGGCAATTTTGCACCGGTGGCGTGCAGGGCGTGACTGTCGGGTCGATTCCGTTCAGCGACTATCTCCTCGAGGTGGAACAAGTCGGCGAGCAGTGCGAAGACGGCGATATGACCGCTTGCGATTTTCTGTACTTCCGCTCTGACTCTGGGTCTGTGTGGCAAGAACTAGGCAAGACGTGCGCAGCTCGCACTGAACAGGCCGTACCGGACTGCCGCACCGCGTTCGCAGATTCCTAACGCCCGTTCGATCGCAGGAACCCGTCGGAGGTTCAATCGATGGCGGCCGCCAGCGCCTGATCAAGATCCCAGATGATGTCCTCGACATCTTCGAGACCTACCGACAATCGCACAGTGTCGGCGCCAACTCCGGCGGCCGCGAGTTCTTCGTCATTCATCTGCTGATGAGTCGTCGACGCCGGGTGAATGACCAGCGTGCGGGCATCGCCAACATTTGCCAGGTGGCTCACAAGAGTCAGGCTCTCGATAAATCGTTGGCCCGCCTCTCGCCCACCCTTAACACCGAAGGTGAAAATCGCGCCAGCTCCTCGCGGTAGATACTTCGCCGCAAGGTCTCGATACGGCGAGTCGGGTAGATCCGCATGAGCCACCCAACCAACTCGGGTGTCAGCGTCGAGCCACTTCGCTACAGCTTGAGCATTGGCAACATGTGCGTCCATACGAAGTGGCAACGTTTCGAGACCTTGCAGTAACAAAAACGCGTTGAACGGTGACAACGACGCACCAATATCACGGAGCTGTTCCGATCGCATAGCGGTACAAAACGCATACTCGCCAAAGTTGCCATGCCACTCGAGACCGTTGTAGGTCGAGACCGGTTCAGTCATACGAGGGAATCGACCTGAGGACCAGTCGAACGTTCCCGCTTCGACCGTCACCCCGCCGATCGTGGTCCCGTGCCCACCGATGAATTTGGTTGCAGAGTGCATGACAATGTCAGCACCCCATTCGATCGGTCGACACAGCCACGGTGAGGCGAACGTCGAATCGACCATGAGAGGAAGCCCGTGCGCGTGCGCCACATCGGCAAGCGCCTGCAGGTCTGCAACTGCACCCGACGGGTTGCCAATCACTTCGGTGTACAGCACCTTGGTTTCAGGGCGAATTGCGGCGGCGAAAGCATCGGGCTCTGTATTCGCGACAAAGGTCGTGTCGATGCCGAGGCGCTTCATCGTCGTAGAGAGCAGCGTGTGACTGCCCCCATAAATGCTCGAAGCAGCCACCAGGTGGTCGCCGGCTCCAGCGAGTGTGGTCAGGGTTGAGAAACAGGCGGCTTGCCCGCTCGCAGTCGCAACGGCGCCGATACCGCCCTCAAGGCTCGCCATGCGCTCCTCGAAGGCCGACGTGGTCGGGTTCGACATGCGGCTATAGATGGTGCCGTACTTCTGTAGCGCAAAGAGATCTGCCGCGTCAGCAGTGTCTTCGAACACGAAGCTCGTCGACTGATAGATCGGCACCGCTCGTGCGCCAGTCGCTGAATCAGGCTGCCCGCCGGCATGCAGCGAACGCGTGCGGAAACCAAACTCATGGTCACTCATCAGATCGTCTCACTCTCGTGGTTGATGAACAGTTGATCGATATACACCGCTACTCCGCCCGCATCGACCGCTGCGGTCTGCACGTCAGCCGCAGCCACCGTGTGTGGGTGGGCATTACCCATCGCCACGCCGACGCCCGCCCAGCTCAGCATGCCGATGTCGTTGCGTCCGTCACCGAATGCAATCACCGACTCTTTTTCGATGCCCAAATGGTCGATCAGTTGTTGCAACGCAACGCTCTTATCGTCACCGCAAGGAGCGATTTCGACAATCGGAAGACCGCTGTACTGAACCTCGAATCGATCGTCGAGACCTAACCCGACAATCGCGGCTAGGCCATCGAGGTCGGCGTCGAAATCGGGATGAAATGCAATGAGCTTGCGAGGATCTCCTGACTCGCTCGACAGCCGGGCTAAGACGTCGGTTACCGCCGTCTGGTGAGGCGCCGGAGGCACACGATCAGCAAAACCTGGTTCTTCGAAGAATTGATGTTTGAGCTCGAGCGCAAAACCGATGCCAGGAAGACGTTGCCGCGCCGATTGCACCACGTCGCGCACGACGTCAGCCGGTAGAAGCACGTCTCGAAGCACCTGCAACGTCGTCATGTTGACCGTCGTGCCCCCGTTACCAGACACTGCCCAGTCAACCTCAAAGGTTGACTCGATCGTCGACGGAATCAACGACTTCGGCCGACCCGTCGCCAAGGCCACAACAACTCCCGCTTCGCGCAGTCGCTGCGCTGCTGCGATCGTTCGAGGCGAGCAGGTGCCACCCCAGTCAAGCACGGTTCCGTCGACATCGAACACGGCGAGCTTCGGCAGAACCACTCGCCGAGCGTACTGTGGCGACATGTCACCACGTCTTGAAAACAAGGTCGCCTTTATCGTTGGTGGAGCCAGCGGTTTCGGGCTGGCAACCTCGCAGCGTTTCGCCGCCGAAGGCGCGCATGTAGTGATCGCTCAACGGCGACAAGGCCTCGCGGCAGAGGTCGCCGACCAACTTGGCGGGTCAGCAGTCGCCTGCGACATCACCGACTTCGACGAACTCAACGCAGTCGTCGATCAGGTGACCAAGTCGCATGGGCGCATCGACATCGGTGTGAACTACGCCGGGTTCGAGCAGAGCCTGCCAATAAGCGAACTCACGCCCGACACATTGGAACCAATGGTGCAGGTTCAGCTCATCGGCGCCATCTGGTTCCTGCGGGCCATGGGCAACTCCATGCGCGCGACTGGCGGCGGAAGCGTGATCTCCACTTCTTCACTCACGGCGCAGAACCCCGCACGAGGCCTGGCCGCGTATGCGTCGAGTAAGGCAGGGCTCGAGTACGCCACCCAGATCGCCGCGGTCGAATACGGTGTTGACAATGTTCGCTTCAATTGCATCGCCGCCCATCTGATCGAGACCCCGATGACGAAGAAGCACTTCGAGAACAAACTCGGTATCGCTGCAGTCACAAACCAGACACCTCTCGGCCGCATGGGCCACGTTGACGACATCGCCAACGCTGCGTTGTTCCTAGCAAGTGATGAAGCGGGTTACATCAGCGGTGAAACACTTCGCGTCGACGGAGCGGCGTTCACGCAGAAGCTGCCCTCGATACTCGACTACCAACTGCTTGCAGCGTCTAGGCCAGAACTTCTGACGTAACGTTCCCCTCTGACAACGCGGAGCAGGTCACGCCACACCCACGAATAGTTCTGCTTGACTTCAGCCATGAGATATCTCGGCTTCCAGGCAGAGGGCAGAGCGATGATTGGTGTTGTCTCCGACGACACAATTCAACCGCTCTGCTCGATCGAAGACTTTTACGACGACGTCGATCGGTGGCGTCATACTCCACCTTCCGGCGACGTATTGGCACTCGACGCCGTCACTTTGACGCCGCCGGTTCCCACCACGGCCAAGGTGCTCTGTCTCGGGCTGAACTACGCCGCCCACATCGATGAGACCGGGCGTGCACGGCCCGATGCGCCGAACATTTTCGCCCGCTGGTATGCATCGCTATCGAGCCATGGTGATCACATTCCTGTGCCGACCGGCGACACTCGATTCGATTGGGAGTGCGAACTCGCAGTCATCATTGGGACCACGATGACCGACGTGTCGGCCGCGGACGCGATGTCGGGGGTGCTGGGCTACACCGGCTTCAATGACATCAGCGCACGGGGTTACCAGCGCCGCACACCGCAATGGGCGCTGGGGAAAAACGCTGATCGATCGGCGCCGATCGGCCCCGTCGTCGTTACTGCCGACGAACTAGGCGATCCGTACGGTCGCCGCATCACGACCCGGGTGAATGGGCAAACTCGCCAAGACGGCAACACCGACATGATGCTCTTCCGTATCGACGAGACCATCGAGTTCGTCACCGCGTGCACGTCGTTACAACCAGGCGACGTGATTGCCACCGGCACGCCATCAGGAGTTGGCGACCGGATGAACCCGCCCACCTATCTCACCGCCGGCGACAGTGTCGAAGTCGAGATCGACGGCATCGGCATACTGCGATCCGAGATCATCGCTCGCGGCTAACCGCGGAGTCTGAACGCGACCCCAGACGCGGCAAAGGCCGGCCCCGACCAGAAGTCAGAAGCCGGCCTTTGACCGTTGGTCTGTTTGTTAACCAGCCTCGGTGAACTCGATGCGACGATTGACTTGCTTGTCAGCATCGGTTGCTTCGGGGTCAACCTTGAGGTTGTCTTCGCCATAACCGGCGGCTGTCAGCGTGTCAGCATCGACGCCTTGGCCGATCAGGTATTCACGAACCGAATTGGCTCGGGCCTCACTGAGCGCCTGATTGCTGACGTCATCGCCGTCAGAGTCAGTGTGTCCAGCTACCTCAACCTGCGTGCCTGCAGGCAATGCCCCGAGGACAGCAGCCGCGTTGTCAAGAATCGGAATCGACTCAGGACGAATCGTCGCGCTGTTCACGTCGAACTGGATTGGCTCAAGCGCAACGAGTTCGTTTAGTGAACGCAGTTGCAGATCTGCAGGTATGAGGACACCGTCGATGATGTGCAACAGACCGTTATCGGCTTCGAGGTCGGTTGTGACTACGCCAACGCCACCCGGTAGTGATCCGTCGCCTCGGATAACCAAGGTGCGACCACTGAGCGTCTCGAAGCGAGCGCCAGGAACGACTTCAGAAGCCGGCACGATGCCAGGCACCACGTGATATTCCACGGTGCGGCGAAGGTCGTCTTCGGAGAAGTTGGCAAGGGTGCCTGCGGCAGCTCCAACTGCTGCGTCGTTTGGAGCGAACACGGTGAACGGTCCAGCGTCGGCATCGCCAAGCGGCTCGTCGAGTCCGAGTTGACCAAGAACGCCATTGATGGTGGATAGGTCTGCTTGTTCTCCAGCCACCGTCGCGAGAGTTACTGCTGCTGCAGCCGGGGCCGCAGCCGGAATTGCCGTCGGGGCAGGTTCAGGCGTCGGTTCGGGCTCTGGCGTCGGCTCAGGTTCTGCTGTGGGCACAGCAGTAGGCACCGCTGTTGCTTCAGGCTCAGGAGTTGCCTCAGGCTCGGCCTTACCAGGCAGCACACCGTTGATCTTGTGCACGATGCCGTTCGAGAGTTCGATGTTGGCATCTTCGATTTCGATCAAACCGTTGATCATCTCGTCGTCGTCAAACGTGAGCACATCGCCGCTGAGGGTTGTGACGCTGCCCTTGTCGAGCAGCTGGCTGAGTGTGTACTCACCGTCAACCACGTGGTAGTTGACCGTTTCGTCAGTCTGCGAGTCGCTGAGCCCGTCGAAGAACTCGTCAGTATCGGCAAAACCGCCAGCATCGGCTACATCACCAAAGGCGTCGTCAGTCGGGGCAAACACCGTGTACGGACCGCGGCTTTCACGACCGAGGTCACTGTTGAGATCAGTCAGCTCGAATAGATCGTCGGATAGCCCGAGATCTCCATCGTCGCTGAGGTACTCGTCAATGGTCAGATCGGTGAAGTCTCCGCCGCCGCCCCCGAGGGCATCGTCGGCGATGTCGCTGATCGCTCCACATCGGCTGGCTCCAAAGAACAGTGCGGCAAGAACAGCCAACACCGCCAGTGCGAACCAAATAATCTGCTCGTCGGAAGATCGGCCCCATTCAGGGAGCAGCTTGTCGCGATCGTCTCCGCCAGCAAAACTGTCGTCGTCGTATGTCATCGAGTCAAAACCCTTGCGTTGCGCGTTGAACTGTGCGGAAAACCGGACGCTCGCCGCTCGCTGAAAGTCGCGTGAGCGCACCGATGTGCCTTACAACCCTATTGCTACCACGGTGCGTTCACCACGT
>CALKPY010000088.1 GCA_937991435.1 uncultured Acidimicrobiales bacterium | reverse complement strand
GGCGAGGCCGCGAAGAGTGCGGCGCTTGCTGGCCCAGAAATTCTCGGCATCGTTGCGACCGCTGACCTGCGCCTCGACAACCTCGATGACCAGCTCGCCCAACACGAACAGGCCGGTGACGGTCGCCTACGAGGTATTCGACACGCGCTCGCCCGCGACGACGACCCGGCACTGGTGATTCGTGGCAACGGGCCCGAAGGACTCGCCGAGCATGAGGGGTTCTTGCGCGGCGTGCAACGCCTCGCGGCACACAACCTGACCTATGAGTCATGGCACTACCACCACCAAAACGCCGCATTTTGTGCCGTTGCCGCGCAAGCTCCTGAGACCACCGTGGTGCTCGACCACTTCGGCACCCCTCTCGGTGTTGGCCGCTACGAGGGCACCCTCGACACGATTTTCGAACAATGGAAGCTCGACATTGCGGCGATCGCTGCGCTGCCCAACACGATTGCAAAGCTCGGCGGCCTAGCCATGCCTGACAACGGCTATGGCTGGCACGCCCGTGAGCTTCCGGCGAACTCCGACGAAATCGTCGACGCACACGAACGTTGGTACCACCACGCGATCGAGTGCTTTGGCCCCAACCGCTGCATGTTCGAAAGCAATTTTCCGGTCGACCGGCTGTCACTTAGTTACCGCACCCTGTGGAACGCGCTCAAAAAGATCGCATCGCGCTATGACGAAACCGAACAAGCAGCCATGTTCGAAGACACCGCCCGACGCGTGTATCGGCTCTGAAACTTCGCCAAGCACTGACTGGTTCAAAATCGTCCTGCGCACCCATCACGTAGGCCACTAGCCTGCGGGCGCATGACGACGTCACGGGTCTTCAGCGGCATCCAGCCAACGGGTGATCCGCACATCGGCAACTTTCTTGGAGCAATCCAGAACTATGTACGCATGCAAGACGGCCACGACGCCGTCTATTGCATTGTCGACTTGCACGCAATCACCGTGCCTAAAGATCCTGAAGAGCTTCGGGCGAACACTCTGCGCCTGGCCCAGCTACTCATGGCGTCGGGCCTCGACCCTGAGCGCTGCACCTTGTTCGTGCAAAGCCATGTTCCCGAACATGCACAACTCGGTTGGTTGATGGAAGGCACCGTCAGCTTCGGCGAACTCAGCCGCATGACACAATTCAAAGAAAAGGGCGACCGGTCAGAATTCGTGTCGGCCGGGCTGTTCACGTACCCCGCGCTGCAAGCAGCCGACATCTTGTTGTACGACACCAACTTCGTGCCCGTCGGCGACGACCAACGTCAACACCTTGAGCTGTCACGCGACGCAGCTCAACGGTTCAACAGCCGCTACGGCGAGACCTTTGTGGTGCCCGAACATGTAATCCCGCCTGTTGCTGCACGGGTCATGGATCTGCAGCGGCCCGACGACAAGATGTCGAAGTCCGCGGCCGCCGAAAACGGTCTCGTGATGATGCTCGAAGATCTCAAGAGCATCGAGAAGAAATTCAAGCGAGCAGTAACCGACAGTGATGGCGAAGTGCGCTGGGACCCCGAGAACAAAGCCGGCGTCTCAAACCTGCTGTCGATTCTTGGCGCCGTCACCGATCAGGACCCGAAAAACCTGGCTGAGCAGTACACCCAGTACGGAGCGCTCAAGGTCGACACCGCCGAAGCCGTCATTGCCAAGCTCGGGCCGATTCAACAACGCTTCGCCGAACTGCAGGCTGACCCAGCAGAAACCAGTCGCCTCTTGCGGCTCGGCGCAGAAAAGGCACGCGAAGTCGCCACCGTCGTCTACGAACGAGCCCGCACCAACATTGGTTTCTTGCAGCCCTAACTGTTGCGACAATCCGACGTCGGACTCAACCGGCGTCGGCTTCGTCATCGGCGGCACGAAGGCGCTGCGCCAGCTGCGGCGTCAAGGTGCATTGATCTACTGGTAAGTGATGCTCACGCGCCCAAGTGACAGCGAGTGGACGGGCGCGAGCAGCAACAAGTTCCGCGCCGCCCCGATGAGCGTGGTCGAGATAGATGGCGATTTGCTGACGTATGCCGCCTCTGCGCCCCCAGTGCGCTACATCACGTCCTGTTAGCCCCACAACGGTCGCCAGCACTCGCCCGAAGGTGTCGAGACCTGCACGCGTCTTGCCAACGTCATGAAGCGCTGACGCCACCGCTGCATCATCGCCGAGATCTTCAACATGGCGGGCGCACGCCAGAGCGTGAGCGCGGTCGCAGGCGGGCATAGACCGGTACAGAAGCTGCTCCCCCGGTTCGAGGAGCCCAACAAGCCAAGCCTCGTCGACCGGATTGGGTTTGGGTTTCTTCACCGACCACAATGTGCGCCTCGCCAGATGCGGAATGTCGCCGGCTCGATACGCGCGCTCAGCCATCTGGTGACAACAACGACCGCTCGCGGGCCCAAAACAACCCGATGAGCGTTTTGGCATCGGTCAACCGACCGTCAAACAGCCATGCGTCGATGTCGGCCACAGGTATCCGCATGATCGTCGAATGGGCCTCTTCAATACCGTCGACGGCGCGTTCGACCGCGATGCATGAACTCGTTGCATAAATCAGGATCTCTTCGTCACAGAACCCGACCGCGGTCAGGAACGACCCAAGTAACTCGAGGTTCTGCGGTTCAAGGCCGACCTCTTCGACGAGCTCACGGGCGGCTGCCACTTCGGGAAGCTCACCGGCGATATCTCGCTTGCCCGCCGGTATCTCAATGGTCTCAGCGTCGATAGCGACCCGATACTGGCGGACCAGCACCACATGGCCCTCGTGGATCGCGACAACAGCCACAGCCCCGGGATGTCTCGCCACCTGGCGATCGACGATGTCGCCGCCTGGCGTGCGCATTTTTACAGTCTCGACGTGTATCACGGCTCCCGAGAGCAGCGGCTCAGCGCCAGCTATCGAAAAACCCGAGCCGGCAGTCTGATCGTCGACACTCAAGATGAGCTGGTTTGCTCGTTGCCAGTGGAGTCGTCAAACGACAACAACGCGGGGTTGCGGCCATCGTGGCGATGCGCAGCTGCCGAGATCAGACCTCGAAACAAAGGAGCTGGCCGGTTCGGGCGACTCTTGAACTCAGGGTGCGCCTGAGTTCCGACCCAGTACGGGTGACCAGGCAGCTCTATGAACTCGACGAGTTTGCCATCGGGCGACTGACCAGAGCAGCGAAGCCCCGACGTCTCGAAACGGCTGCGATAGGCCGGATTGACCTCGTAACGGTGGCGGTGACGTTCGGAAACGACAGTCTTGCCATAAAGGTTGGCGACCTGAGACCCTTCGGTGAGCTCGGCCACGTAGGCACCAAGGCGCATAGTGCCGCCCATGTCGGTGACGTTGCGCTGTTCATCCATCAGATGAATCACGGGATCGGGCGTTGGTTTCGCTCCCACATCGAACTCAGAAGAGCTCGCGAGTGGAAGACCCAAAACATTTCGAGCGAATTCGATAACCATGACCTGAAGACCAAGGCAGATACCGAGACACGGAATGTTGTTCTCACGCGAATAGGTGGCGGCCGCAACCTTGCCCTCGATGCCGCGCTCACCGAAGCCACCAGGAATCACGATTCCGTCGAGCTCACCGAGGCGACCCGCGGCAAGAAGCCCTTCGACCTCTTCGGCCTGGATCCAGTCGAGGTCGATTTTGATGCCCTGCTCGAAGCCGGCGTGATTCAACGACTCGACAACCGACAGGTAGGCGTCGGGCAGGCTGACATATTTGCCAACGAGACCAATTCGGACGCTGCGGGTAGAACCCTGGACACGCTCGACGAGCCCTCGCCAGTCGTCAAGATGCGGTTCGCCCTCGATATGGAGCAAGTCGCACACGGCACGATCGAGCCCTTCGTCGTGCATGACGAGCGGGATTTCGTAAATGCTCGCCGCGTCGGCAGCATTGACCACCGCGTCGACCGGAACATCGCACAGACGGGAGATCTTCTCTTTGAGCGAGTTGTTGATCGGCGCTTCGCTGCGGCAAACAATCGCATCGGGTTGGATACCGCGGCTGCGCAGTTCAGTCACCGAATGCTGGGTTGGTTTGGTCTTTTGTTCCGAGCTTGGGCCGATATAGGGCACCAACGTGACATGCACGTAGCAGACGTTGTCGCGCCCACTATCGAGGCGCATCTGTCGTATCGCCTCGAGGAACGGCAAAATCTCGATATCGCCGACCGTGCCACCTATCTCGGTGATGACAACGTCAACGTCTTCGTGCGCCAGGCGGGTGATGCGATGCTTGATCTCGTTGGTGACATGCGGAATGACCTGCACGGTCTTACCGAGATAGTCGCCTCGGCGTTCGGCGGCCAGCACCGCCGAGTAGATCGAGCCGGTGGTCGCGTTGGAATCACGCGACAAGTTCTCGTCAATGAACCTTTCGTAATGACCAAGGTCAAGGTCAGTCTCGCCGCCGTCTTCGGTTACGAAGACCTCGCCGTGCTCGAACGGGTTCATCGTGCCCGGGTCCACGTTGATGTACGGGTCCAGCTTTTGCATCGTGACCCGAAGGCCCCGATTTTTGAGCAACCTACCGAGGGAGGAAGCCGTCAAGCCTTTACCGAGCGAACTGGCGACACCGCCAGTTACGAAGATGTGCTTCGTCACGGAATCGCACCCTACCCGCGTTGGCCGGGGCGCACAGGGACAGACATCAAGAACCCTGAGACCCGAGCAGCTCAGCAGCATGGGCACGAGCGTTGTCGCTGTCAGGCGAACCGGAAAGCATGCGGGCAAGTTCAACGACGCGCCCATCATCGTCGAGTTCGATCAGCTCTGTGCGCGTCGTCGAACCCTTGATCGTCTTGACGATGTTGACCTGTCGATCGGCGCACGCTGCAACTTGAGGCAAGTGGGTCACGACGAGCACCTGATGTTTCTTACCTACGCCGGCGAGCGCCTTGCCGATTTCGGTTGCCGCTTCGCCACCGACGCCGGCGTCAACTTCGTCATAAATCACCGTCGCAGCGGTCGAGCCAACTACGAGCTGCAACGCCAACATGACTCTCGACAGCTCACCGCCCGAAGCGGCCTTGGCAAGCGGGAGCATTGGAGCGCCGGGGTTCATCGCTACGCAGAGTTCGACATCGTCACCTGGGTCAACTTCGCCGATTTGCAGTTCGAGGTCAGCTTTTGGCAGCGCCAAACGGCGAAGTTCCTTGACGATTGCCTTGGACAACTTGGGAGCTGTCGACCGGCGTGCTGCTGCCAGTTCAGCCGCTGCGGCTGCTTCGGCATCGCGGAGGTCTGCGAGTTCTGCTGCAACGGCAGCAGCCCGCTCGGCATGATTTTGCAACGTTTCAAGCTTGTCTTGCGCCGTTGAACAAAAGGCGAGCACCGCTGCCAGGTCGGGTCCGTATTTGCGCCGCAATCCCGTCAGCTGCTCGCGGCGTCGCTGTAACTCGGCGAGAGACTCGGGGTCATCGGCAAGGGCTTCGTCGACGCTACGGAGCGAGTCAACCACATCGACCAACTCAGCCTGCACGGCATAGAGGCGTTCAGATTCAGCAGCGAAGGGGGCACGGTCGCGCAATGCCAGAAGGGCTTCGGCGACCGCAGACCCGACCTTGCCGTCGGCGGACAACAATTCGATGGCCCGTTCGGCGGCTTCGCCGTGGGCGGTTGCGTCGCCCAGTAGCAGTTCCTGAGCAGCGAGCCGCTCGTCTTCACCCGCATCGACAATGCCGACAGCCGCAATTTCAGAGACTTGAAATTCGAGCAACTCGATCTCGCGCGCCCGCTCAAACTCGTCGCCGCCGAGCGACTCCAACTCGTGAACCAACACCCTGATGTCAGCCCGGATCTGCTGCAACGTGAGGGTGTCGTGTGCGCCGTATTCGTCGAGCGCTCGACGTCGTGCTTCGCTGCGTAGCAGCGCCTGCTGACCATGTTGGCCGTGAATCTCGACGCGTTCGCCCGCTGCTTCGGCCACGCCCGTAGCTGTCGCCATCGAGCCGTTCAGGTACGCCCGGCTTCGACCGTTGGCCGGAATCACCCTGCGAACGGTGATTTCTTCGCCGTCGGAGTCAACGAATCGGCCCTCGACCACGGCTTCGTCAGCGCCAGTTCGCACCAAGGCAGGATCGGCGCGACCGCCCATAAGCAAGCTGATGGCTTCGGTGATCAAGGTCTTTCCCGCGCCGGTCTCACCGGTGAGAGCGGTCAGGCCCGGCCCCAACACGATCTCCGCGTGTTCGATAACACCCAGGTTTCGTACAACGAGTTCATGCAGCATGTCAGCGGTCGTTCAGTCCGAATTTGGTCTTCAGCACATTGAGGAAGTCGGTATTTGGCAACGACACGATTCGCGCTGGCAGCGGACTTTGGGTGCAGACCACCCGGTCACCGGGCTGGAGTCGCACGATCGAACGGCCATCGATCGAAAGCGAAGCCGCCCGGTCGGGAAGCACCTCGATCTCGACCTCGCTCGTGGGCGCAAGTACCAGCGAGCGATCAAAGAGCTGGTGCGGCGAAACGGGAGTCACGATGAGAGCTTGGTGCAGGGGTGCGACAATGGGGCCGCGCGCCGACAGCGAATATGCAGTCGAGCCTGTGGGCGACGCGACGATCACGCCATCTGCGTTGTATGTCGTGAAGAACGATTGATCGATCGACAGCCCCAAGCGGACCGTTCGGCCGCTCTCGTCACGTTCGACAAGCGCTTCGTTGAGCGCATGACCGGCTTCGATGACTTCACCATTGGCACGATGCACAGAAGCGACGACACGCAAGCGCTCTTCGATAACGCAGGCACCGTCGAGCACACGGCGCACGGCCTCGGTCATACCCTCAGGTTTGACCTCGGTCAGATAGCCGAGCTGGCCGAAGTCGACCCCGAGCACAGCGACGCCGTGTGGCGATGCCAACTCAGCGGCTCGCAGCATGGATCCGTCGCCGCCCAACGAGATGACGAGCGAGACGCCGGTCGCGAACTGCTCAGGACTGCGCCGCTCCCCCACAACCGACATCTGCTCTGCATTGTCTTGCAGCAGCACCAGGTCGTGGCCTTGGGCCGTCAGCCATGCCGCCAGTTCTCTTGCCGCATGCTCGGCATCGTCGCGCTGTTCGTGCACGATCAGAGCAATGGTGGCCATCAACCCGTCACGGTAGTTCGGATGCAGCGCGCACAACAGTGTCTATGCGAGACAGATCTTCGTCGCATAGGTGGTCGGGCCTGCCTGCACGCTCGGCATGGTCACCCGTAACCGGTTCCAAGAGCGCCAAAAATTCGACATTTCCTGCCCCACCCTTGAGCGGCGAAACCATCAGATCTCGCAACACGAGTGCATGTACCTGTGCCACCCCAATCGTGTCGATCAGCACCTCGCGCCAGATATCGGGATCGGTAATCACACCGCGGCCCTTGTCGACCGCCTGCTTACCTGCTTCGAACTGCGGCTTAACCAGAGCCACCATCTGGCCGTGGCCCCCGACAAGAGCGGTCAACTGCGTGATAATGCGTTCGAGTCCGATGAAGCTGACATCGACCACCACGAGATCGAACGGCGCCTGAATATCGGCCATATCGACCGAGCGCACGTCGGTCTGCTCACGTACCAGAACCCTGCGGTCAGCCCGCAGCCGCTCGTGCAGTTGGGCACGGCCGACATCGAGCGCTACTACCGAGGCTGCTCCGGCCTGCAGCAGGCAATCGGTGAAGCCGCCGGTCGACGATCCCACGTCGATACAGCGCTTGTGAGCAACGTCGAGCGAGAACCGCTCCAGCGCGCCCGCGAGCTTGTCGCCACCGCGGCCAACAAACCGGGCCGGAGGTCCAAGAACTTCGACGGCATCGGCCGGGGCAATCATCGATGCCTGTTTGAGCGCTACGGCACCGTTGACCGTGACCCGACGCGCATCAACGAGACGTTGGGCTTCGGTACGGCTCACCGCCAACTCGCGGCGCACCAGCTCCGCGTCGAGACGGCGGCGGCTCACCGATCACTCGAATTTGCGAGTTCATAGACCCGGCGACGGCCGACCCCAAACGCAGTTGCAACTTCGCTGGCAGCGTCGCGCGTGGACAAACCGCGAGCCTGAGCGCTCGCGACCGCTTTTGCCAAGTCGTCGTCGGTCGCCGGCGGCGGCGGCTCCCCTTGGTCAACCACGATCACGTATTCGCCACGAGGCTCGCTGGCCGCCACCGCCGCGTCGCCGAGTAGACCACGCCAAACCGACTCGTGCATCTTGGTCAGCTCCCGCGCAACAATGCAACGGCGCGACCGGCCCAGAACCCCAGCCAGGTCCTCGAGAGTGCGTTCGATGCGGTGTGGCGCTTCGTAAAACACAAGCATGCGGGTTTCTTCTGCGAGCAAGGCGAGATGGCGGCTTCGGTCGCTTCCTTTGCGAGGCAGAAACCCCTCGAAACCCCACCGGGTGGCTGTGAAGCCCGACAAGGCAATCGCCGACGACACCGCCGTTGGCCCCGGTACGGCCACAACCTCGTGGCCCGCTGACGCAGCCGCAGCCACGATCCGAGCACCTGGGTCACTAATTGCTGGCATGCCTGCGTCAGACACAAGCGCTACCGACTTGCCCACCATCAGCGCCGCGATAACCGCCTCGACCGCCCGAGTTTCGGTGTGCTCATTAACGACGACCATGCCCGGGTTGTCGATACCCATCTTTGCGAGCAACGACCCGGTTCGGCGCGTGTCTTCGCATGCAATCAGCCCAACCTCGCCCAACACCTGTTGGGCCCGCGGCGACAAGTCACCCAGGTTGCCGATTGGTGTGCCGACCACCAATAGCTGCGCGGCGGTCACAGGCGCAGCTCAAGCCGGTCGCCAGCCGAGATGTTCCACCGTTCAAAGCTTCGAGCATTGGCTTCGATGATGACTCGAGCACGCCGACGCGGCACGCCAACGCGGTTCGGTTTCATCGTCACGACTTCGAGCACATTGAGGTCAGCGTCGCAATACGCGACGTCGAGATCAAATCGCACTCCAATGGTGTGCACCGATCGGGCGGGCTGAAGCACAAGAGCCCCGTCGATCGAGTCGCGACCGAGCACACCACGCGCTCTGGTCGCCCATGTGTCCGCAATCTCGACAGTTGCGAGCACGCGATCCTGCGCGACGAGCCAGGCCATAACGCCAACAATGCCATACCTCATCGCCAAGATGCGAGCGATCACACGTTGAAGCGGAACTCCATGGTGTCGCCGTCTTCGGCGTGGTAGTCCTTGCCCTCGGATCGCACATCGCCAGATTCACGAGCCTTGGCCCAACCGCCGTGCTCGAGAAGCAGATCCCACTGGATTGTTTCAGCCCTGATGAAGCCTCGTTCGAAGTCGGTGTGAATGACACCAGCGCACTGCGGAGCGGTCGCTCCGGCGGGAAAGGTCCACGCCCGAGATTCCTTTTCGCCCGTCGTGAAATAGGTGCGCAGCCCAAGCAGGTGATAGGCCGCCCGCGAGAAGCGAGGTAGCGCCCCTTCGCCCAGCCCGAGACCGTCGAGTAGCTCGGTGCGTTCGTCGAGTGGCATCAACGCTGCCTCAGCTTCAAGCTGAATACACATACCGAGAACTTCGGCACCATCAAGCTCCGTTGACACCCGATCGGTGAGAGCATCGATGCCGTCAAGTTGGTCTTCGCCTACGTTGACGACCGCCATGACTGGTTTGTTCGTGAGTAAGAAGAACGGGTTAAGCGCCTTCAGTTGCTCGATTGTCATGCCGGTGCGATACAGCGGGGTTCCTTCGGCGAGGTGGTCTACGGCCTCTTCGAGCAGCACAACGTCTTGTTGGGCCGACTTGTCGCCTTTGGCTTGACGGCGGCGCTTGTCGAGTTGACGTTCGGCACTGTCGAGGTCGGCGAGACTGAGCTCGACTTCGACGACACCCAGATGTTCCAACGGGTCGGTCGGGCCGGGAACGTCCGAATCAGCAAAAGCACGAAGCACAAAGACAATGGCATCTGACTCACGGATGCCCTGTAAGAAATGATTACCGAGCCCCTCACCCTGGCTGGCCCCCTCGACCAAGCCACCAATATCGGTGAACTGCACGCTGGCTGGCATGGTTTGCTTTGAGCCACTCATGACCGCCAACTTGTCAAGGCGTGCGTCGGGCACCTTGGCCACGCCGACGTTGGGGTCGGTCGTCGCAAAGGCGTAGGGCGCAGCGAGTGCTCCCCCGCCTGCGAGTGCGTTGTACAGCGATGACTTCCCCGCGTTGGGAAGCCCGACAAATCCGAATCGTTCCATCGGCGGCAAGGCTACGGAGCCGAAACAGCGAAAGCTGCGAACTGGCTATCGAGATTTCGCTATAGGTCGAGCCGACATGCTGCGGTTCCACCCGGCAACCGGTGACGATGCCTGGCGATCAACCGGTACAGAGGCCTCGCGAATGGCACTACGAGCGCCGACCCCAACATTCGTCCAACCGCCGGCCACGGCCCGCGACAAGACTGCAGAGCCCGAGCGATGGCGTCGGCGCCGCCGACCTTCGAGCCCTCATCGATCCACCACACCTGACTGGCGACATCGGCTTCGCTCAACCCCGCTGATCGCAAGTCCATGCGCTGCCAAGGCGCGCAAGAACCGCCCGGCGCAAACCGAGCGGTAAGCCATCGAGCCGAACTACTACAAAAGGCGCAATCTCCGTCGAAGATCAGCTGGCCCATGCAACACCCGGCTTCGGGTTAGTTACGGCCGTAGTTGGGCTTGCGGCCGTGGTTCGCCTTTTTGCGGCGAGCCCGGGCCTTACCCTTTGAAGTGCGCTTCGACATGGGTGTGAGGCTAACGGCACCGCGCTCGGTATGCGCAGCTTTGTGACGTAGTTGTCACCTGATGCGCCAATGGAACACGCTCACCCAGGATCCGGCGCCACCGCGGCGAGCTGGCGGGCGATCAGGTGTCGCCAATCGCTCTGCGCTGGCATTTCGCTGTCGATAGCGCTCAACATGCCCATGCCGAGCGAAACAGCCTGACAAAATGTGACAACAGCGGTGGTGTCGAGCTGAGGATCGATGACACCGTTGATCTTGTCTGCATCGACAAGCTTGGCGAGTCGCGCTCGCTCATCGGCCATCCGTGGGCGCAAACGCTCGGCCACGCCTTCTTCACGCCGAGCCGCCACAAACGCTTCGAGCACCAACGCTGAGGCTGAGCCATCATCGACGACCAGCTCATCGCCGAGGCTGGCGAGAAGATCCGTGGCACTCAGTTCAGCATTTGCAAGGTCGTTCAACACCGTTGTGGTCTGCGCTTCGAGGGCTTCGAGAAGTAGCTCAGACTTGCCAGAGAAACGGTTGTAAATCGCACCGGTCGTCAGGCCGGCACGTTCCGCAATCGTCTGCACGCGCGCTCCCTCGTAGCCTGATTCCGCAAAGACCTCGGCGGCGGCAGCGAGTAGAGCAAAACGAATCGCGTCGTCGCCAACGCGTTCTGGAGATTCAGGCACAGCCAGACAATAACCTGCGTTATTCGCCTTCGCTGTCAGAATTTCGGTTCGACGGGGTCCTACGCTCCCACCCGTGACTGTGCCGCCCGAAACCATGACCCACCCTCCGGTGACAACCGTGGCCTTTGACGCAGACGACACTCTCTGGCACAACGAGCGAGAATTCGCCGAAACAGAACAACGCTTTCGCGACTTGCTTGCACCTTGGGGTGACCCTGACACGATCGATGCAACCCTCATCGCCCATGAGCGAGCGCGACTCACGACGTGGGGGTACGGCGTAAAATCATTCGCCTTGTCAATGCTCAACGCCGCGATCGAGCTAACAAACGGAGACACGCCGACCCACATTGTGTCGTCGATCATCGGTTGGGCCGACGAGCTACTCGCAGCTCCCACCGTGTTGATCGACGGGGCCATCGAAACAGTGATGTCGGTCGCCGAAACACACCGGGTGCTGATCATCACCAAAGGCGATTTACATCATCAGATGCGTCGAATTGGCACCACTACGCTCGCCTCAATCTGTGAAGACATTGAAGTCGTTTCTGAAAAAGACACGCCCACGTATCAGAAGCTCTTGCGGCGACACACAATCGACCCGGGCGAATTTGTGATGATTGGCAACAGTGTCGCGAGCGATATCCGACCCGTGCTCGACGCAGGCGCACGAGCCATCCATATCCCGTACGAGGTGACTTGGGCGCTCGAAGTGGCCAAGGATCCCGCAGCTGACGGGCGCTGGTGGCGCCTGTCGTCAATCACCGAAGTACCAGCGCTGATCGACTCCTTGTCGGTAAACACCTCGGCATCGACCCAAAAGGAAGCCTCATGACCCTCAGCATCAACATCGCAGATCACGTCAGAGTTGCGCAACGAGCCGGCACCCCCATCGTGGCGATGGAATCAACGGTGTACAGCACCCTTGGCCTTCCCCAGCCCCACAATGTTGGCGTCTACAACACGTGCGTCGCCACGGTCGAAGCAGCCGGAGCGCTCGGCGCAGTGACCGCGGTAATCAACGGCGAGCTGACACTTGGGCTGGCTGACCCGACACCAATCTTCGATGCCACAGCCAAGGTGGCGGCACGCGATCTTGCCATCGCCACCGCTCAGCGATGGCCCATTGGGGTGACCACCGTTGGGGCGTCATTGACCATCGCCCACCTTGGCGACCTTGCGGTTTTTGCGACAGGCGGAATTGGCGGCGTACATCGCGGGGCGGCGACCACCGGCGATATCAGTGGCGACCTTCCGGTCATCGCCAGCCTGCCAATGGTCACAGTGTGCGCTGGCGCGAAGTCGTTCCTCGACCTCGGCCGCACCTTTGAGCTACTCGAAACGTTGGGCGCTGTCGTCGTTGGGTGGCAGACCGATCGGCTTCCTGCCTTCACCGCCATCGACAGCGGCATCGACGCCCCCCACCGAGTCGACAGCGCCGCTGAGGTTGCCGAGATTCTTCAGGCTCGACGCGCCCTCGGCCAAGGCGGCGTGCTCGTTTGTGTCGCTCCACCCGAACCGCTCGACCCTCAGCTGCTCGCCGATGCGACAGCACAGGCCGAAGCCCGGGCCGATCAGGCCGGCGTCACCGGTCCGTCGCGCACTCCACATGTACTGGCCGGAATCGCCGAAGCAACCGGTGGAGCCAGCGTGTCGGCCAACACCGCTCTCGTAGCCAACAATGCGCGCGTCGCTGCAGAAATTGCCGTGGCCTGCAACTCGCTTCGAGACTGACGAAGCCGCCCAGTCAATCTGTCGAACCGGCTCGGCGACCCAGCCGGTCAACATCGGGATCAAATCCCGGAAGCGCGGCATCTATTGATGCGAAGCCAGCGAATATTACGTCTAGTCCGTGTTGGAAATGTGCGGTCCGGTCAAAGTTCGCGTGAGCGGAACTTGCTGCGCGGTAGTTGATGAACTCTTCATCGGGGGTCTCGGACGCGTCAGGGTGATTCGAGACGCGCCCGATGGTTTGGTGGCCGACGACGTAGCGAAACAGGAGGGCCTTCATCTCAACGGATTGAGAAGGGGTGAAACCCCCCTCAGCGAGAACACCCAGAATTGCTTCGTGCAGACGCACTACGGGACTAAGTTTCGCGTATCTCGTGATGGACAACGCTACAACGGCAGGGTGCGATGTTCCGCGTTCCGCGATTGCGGTCATCAGTGTGCGAAGGCGCTCTGCCCAGGTGCCGGCGGCCGGAAGCGAGTTAACGATCACGACGCAATTCGCATCGACGACAGCTTCGAGCAGCTCCTCGCGACCGGTGAAGTAGTAGTAGAGCGCTGTTGCCGTGACCCCCAGTTCTTCGGCAAGAGCTCGCATCGTCAACCGATCAGGACCTAGCTGCTCAATCAGGTCGCCACCCGCCGCGATGATCCGGTCTTTGGTCAATCTGGTGGTCGACGCTGCGGATGCAGATTCCTTGCTCGAGGCCATTGCGGGTAGTTTAACGCACGTTAAGCTGACCCAGAATTTAACATGCGTTAGATATCGAGGATGGCAGAGAGATGGCTGAAGCAATTAATCGTGAGGACGTCCGATTCCCGAGTCACGGTGACGACTGCGCCGGGTGGCTCCTCATTCCCACCGGTATCGAGCGGCCACCCGTTGTGATTATGGCGCACGGACTCGCAGCGGTGAAGGAAATGGGTATCGAATACCCGGCTCGACAGTTCTGCCAATCCGGTTTCGCCGTTCTGCTATTCGACTACCGATTCGTGGGTGAAAGCGGCGGGACGCCGCGATCAAAGGCGAGTCCCGAGATTGTGCAACAGGACATCACCAGTGCGATTGACTTCGTCTCTGCACGCGGAGACCTCGACGAGACGCGCATCGGTCTGTGGGGTAGTTCTTTCGGTGGTGGCCAGGTTCTCGAAGTCGCCCAGAAGCAAGGTAGTGGGCTGCGTTGCGTGGTTGCTCAGGTGCCAGCGCTCAGTCCGAATGGGCTCTACCGGGACCTTCCGCGACGCAGGAGATGGCCGCTTCGCGCTGTCATCGCTGTCGCGGGCCTCGTTCAGGCCGTCACGAAGCGAGTGCTGTCGATCCCGCTTGCGGCTCCGCCGGGCAAACTTTCGGCGCTAGGGCACGACAGTTACGAGTGGCTTTCGGAGCATGAAGCGACCACGAGGTTCAAGAATACGATCCCGATCGATTCTCTCCTGTCGATCACCAGATCAAACCCGCTCGCCATTCTGCCGAAGCTTGTTCGGTCTAAGCCCACGCTCTTCCTGCTCGCACGCGAAGATGCCCTGGTCCCTCACGAGCTCAGCCGCAGGTGGCTCAGTGAGGCGGGCGTAGCTGACGAGTCCGTTTCGGAGTTTTCAGGCGGGCACTACGACGTCTACGAAAAGGGCTCCACTCAGCAACAATTCTGCATTGATGCGGCGCTGCGATTCTTCAACGAACACCTCTGAACAGCAGCGGCGTTAGAAGCGCCGTGGCCTGCAACTCGCTTCGAGACTGACGAAGCCGCCCAGTCAATCTGTCGAACCGGCTCGGCGACCCAGCCGGTCAACATCGGGATCAAATCCCGGAAGCGCGGGCTCAGCAAATCCTCCGCCAGCAACCATCAGCTCATACACCAGCTCTTCGACTTGGTCCCACGACGAGGCCCGCGGCCCGGGCGTATCGAGGTTGTAAGGCTGTTCATAGACAATCGCATGACGACCTGCCTTGCGAAGGTTCATGATGTTGTGAGGTGCGTCGTCGATATAGGCATCGCAACCGACGTCAGCCTTGGCGCCGACGAAACACAAGTCGCGGTAGGGAATTTTTGCCTGATCGAGCCACGTGACCGTGTCGCTGGCCGCCGCATGGTGGCTCCAGTTCACATACAGCCGGTGCGTGACAATCCTGATCCAGACCCCTGCATCGCTCAGACGCCAAAGACTTTCCGCCGCACCCTCGATGACCTCGAGGTTGGCAAGAATACGCCCTTCGATAATTGCCGCCCGATGCATTGTCTCAAACATTGCATCATCAAACCCCCACTCTCGAAAGTCCCAGGAGCGCTCAAGCGGAAACGTCTCGGGGTCGACGCCCATTCGTTGCGCGCAGAAGTTACGAAATCCGAGGGTGTAGTCGGCGCACACCCCGTCGAGGTCGACACCGAGCACAAACGCTGAGCCGCTTGTCGCCATGAATCAGACCACCTCAGGAAGGGACCAGCGTCGAAAGCGCCACCGAAGGCCGAGGGCCCATGTGCGCAATCGTCGCTGAAGCCGCCACCGAACCAAGGTGGCCGGCCTGGGCAAGATCCATGTTCTGGCTGAGACCAAACAGCACCCCAGCGGCGTACTGATCGCCCGCTCCTGTGGTGTCGACAACCTCTGCGACCGGCACCGGCGCAATCTCGACGGTGCTGCCCGCCGTGGCAATAATCGAACCCTGCGGCCCGCGAGTGGCGCAGAGCACCTCGCAGCGTCCACGAACGGCCTCAATGGCATCATCGAAACCGAGCCCGGTGAGTGCCGCTAGCTCCTGCTCGTTTGCAAACAAGATGTCAATATCGCCATTGAGCAATCGATGCCAATCGTCGTAATGACGCTCGACGCAGAACGAATCGCTGAGGGTGAACGAGATCTTGCGCCCTGCCGCTTTAGCAACCGCTACCGCGTGGCTGATGGCGTCTTTGGTGACGTCGACATCCCAGATGTAGCCCTCGCAGTAGAGGATCTCACTGGCTGAGACGAGTTCTTCGTCGATGTCCGAGCGATACAAGGTTGTCGCCGCCCCAAGGAACGTGCTCATCGTGCGTTCGGCATCGGGAGTGACAATGATCATCGATCGACCCGTGGGTTCCCCACCCGAAGCTCGCTCGACATCGAAATGCACACCGACGCTCGCTGACTCGGTGGCGAAGACTGTGCCTAGCTCATCGTTCGCGACTTTGCCGATGAACGCGGAGCGGCCGCCAAACGAGGCAACGCCGGCCATTGTGTTGCCTGCCGACCCGCCCGACGCTTGCGTTACGTCACTCATAGCGTCGTACAACTGCACGGCGCGCTCGGTGTCGATGAGTTCCATCGACCCTTTGACCAGATCAAACGCCTGAAGAAAGTCATCGGGTTGCCGGGCGATCACGTCGACAATCGCATTACCAATACCAACAACATCGAATCTTGTTTCTGACACAGCGGCACGCTAGCCGTAGCCTTGCCGTGTGGAAAGCATCAACCCGCATCGTTTGCCGTATTCCGTCGCCCCGGTCTCCTATGACCTGTGGTTGCGACCCGACCTCGAAGCTGCTGTCTTTGCCGGCGCCGTGTCGATCGTGGCGCAGGTCCACGAACCGACAACGCAGATCGTCCTCAATGCAATTGAGCTCGACGTGAGATCAGCAACCGTCACCTCAGCCAACGGAACAAGCTCGCTCGGCATTGCTCTCGACGACGACCTTGAACGGTTAACGCTGACAGCTGGGGCGCCGCTCGATCCAGGCCACGTAACCATCGATCTGACCTTTACCGGGGTCCTCAACGACAAGCTTCGCGGTTTCTATCGCAGCACATTCGCTGACGATGACGGCACCGAACACACGATCGCGACGACGCAATTCGAATCGACCAACGCCCGTCGGTGCTTCCCGTGTTGGGACGAACCTGACCGCAAAGCCACGTTCGCCGTATCACTCGAAGTCCCAGACCATCTGTTAGCGGTATCGGCGCAATCCGAAACCACCCGTACGCCAGTGGCCGACGACTATGTGCGCATTAGCTTCGCGCCGACGCCCCTAATGTCGACCTATCTGCTGGCGTTCGTGGTGGGTCCACTCGAAGCGTCAGACGCCATCGACGTCGACGGCATTCCGGTACGCATCATTCACCGGCCTGGTCGCGGAGACGAGATCGGGTTCGCGCACGACGCGGCGGTCTTCTGCCTGCGTTGGTTGACCGACTACTTCGGAGTGCCCTACTTCGGCGAGAAGATCGACCTGCTCGCCATTCCAGACTTCGCGTTTGGAGCCATGGAAAACACCGGCTGCGTGACCTTTCGCGAAGTCTTATTGCTCGTAGACCCAACCACCACCACTCAGCCCGAACAGCAACGGTCTGTCGCTGTAATCGCTCACGAGCTGGCCCACATGTGGTTCGGCAACCTTGTCACGATGCAGTGGTGGGAAGGCCTGTGGCTCAAGGAAGCATTTGCTACGTTCATGGAGACCTCGGCAACCGATGCCTACCGCCCCGATTGGAAAGTCTGGGAAGGCTTCGCGCTCGACCGCACCGCCGCCTACGAAGTCGATTGTCTACACAGCACCCGCCCCATTGAATTCGAAGTCGTTTCTCCTGCTGACGCCGAAGGCATGTACGACGTGTTGACCTACGAAAAGGGCGCATCGGTAGTGCGCATGCTCGAACAGTTTGTCGGTCCAGACAACTTTCGCGAAGGCATTCGCCGATACATGGCCGACCACGCGTTGGGCAACACTGTGACAGCCGACCTTTGGCGAGCAATCGAGACTGCCACCGACGAGCCGGTCGAACAAATCATGCACAACTGGATCAATCAGGGCGGTTTCCCACTTGTGAGCGTCGCCTTGAGCGATGGCGACGACGGAACCGCTGCGACCATCGAACTCGACCAACGCCCATTCCACCTGCTGGGCGACTCGCCATCGCCCAACGAGCCCTGGTCGGTGCCGGTTGTCGTGGCATGTGGCGAAGCGCGCCACGACGCACTCCTCGCCCCCACCGCATCGATCCCCACAACTACCGCCGACGCCACCGTGATCGTCGATCCCGAAAGCGTTGGCTATTTCCGTAGCCGCTACTCCCCTGAGCTCGCTCGGCGACTTGCCGAACAATTCGAGCGCTTGACAGCAGTACAGCGCTATGCCGTCGTCGATGACCAGTTCAACCTCATGCTCTCGGGCGACTCCGATGTCGCGACTTATGTTCAGCTTGCCCGGTCGGCCCGTAACGAATCGAGCCCAAGCGTCTGGACCTCGCTCTCCAGCGGCTTCGCAACGCTCGCTCACCTCGCTCCTGATCGCGACTCCGCTTCGGCCGTCGGGGCCGCCTGGGAACAAATCGCGCAACCGGAACTCGACCGGGTCGGCGTCGCACAACCAGTCGGCGAGACCGATCCGCTACTCAACGAGGTTCGGGCCCAGCTCTTTGGCTCACTCGGTTCGCTAAGCCGGTCTGCGGTCGTTGTCGCCAAAGCACGCGAACTGGTTGCATCAGCTGATGAAACCACCAACGCCAGCTTGATGTCTGCAGCCGTGCGGGTGGTCGCATCAAACGGCGATCGCAGCGATTTCGGCACGCTATTTGACCGCTTCCGCCACGCATCGTCGCCACAGCTTGAGCGCAGGTATCTGTTTTCTCTGGCCAGGTTTGATGATTCTGACGCGATCAACGACCTGTGCCAGCGGTCGATCGATGGAACTGTTCGCAGCCAAGATGCCGGGTTCCTGCTCGGCGCGACGCTCGCAAATCGCTGGCACGGCGCCCAAGTGTGGGACTTCGTTGTTGCCAACTGGCAAGCGATCGTGGATCACGTGCCAGAGAACTCAATTGGACGCATGCTGGGCGGCGTTCAATGGCTCGCCCACGACGACCTCGCGCTCAGGGTGCACGCATTCCTCGACGAGCATCCAGTACCTCAAGCTCGCCTCGGCATCGCCCAACATCGTGAACGACTCGACGTGCATGTTGCGTTGCGCCAGAGGTTGGCCGAACGGTTTGGCGACCAACTTGGCTGAGAACCCTGGGGCATGTTCAGCGGATCTCGGCGGTCACCACACCGTTTGCGTCGACCGTGATATCAAACGAACGTTGCATACCTGACGGGTCAATTGCATTGCACACGATTGACTCGCCCTCACCGATCGCAACGACTATGTGACCACAGTCGACAGACGTGATGATGCCAAGTTCGTTCGAGAAGGTGGATTCGAGCAGCGATGAGACTTCACCAGCATCAACGAGTCGGTCAGCCACGCGCAACTCGGTCGTGAGTGTGTCCGTGTCGCCGCCAACCACGACGAGCACGGGCAGTGGATGGCTGCCGAGCTGCGCAACGCATTGCATCGACATGCCCGGCGCTGGGTTGTCCATCTCTGGGCACACGACATCACCAATGGCGCCGGGGTGCGCCGGCAGAAGCTCACTCTGAATCGACTGTTCGACGGCGACCCGGTCGAGCCGTTCGGGCCCAAGGCAACCGACCAGCAGCAGCGCAACAAGCGAAGCCAAAACGATCCGGTGCACTCCTTGCTCTAAACCCATCAAAACGGCAAACCCATCAGAACTGTGCGGCCATGGCATCTGACCAAGACGTGCGGCTCTCGATCAGCCCGCGATAGCGCATAACGTGTCGTGGACGGTTGAACCCGAGCACGCCGACCAGCCGATCGGCTTTGCGATACAACGCGGCGAATCGGCGATCCTCGACTGCTCCTTCGACAACAATCACTTCGTCAAAGCCGGTAGTTCGACCCGCCAACTGGATCTTGCGGTCGTACTGGTCGGTCCAGAACCACGGAACCGGCGCATATTCGCCCACTGATGAACCGTGCAACAGCCTTTTGGCGGCATGCACGGCCTGGCCCGTCGCATTGTCCCAGTGCTCTACGCGCATTACTTCATCGAACAGGCGGTTCGGCCAGCGAGCAACATCGCCTGCAGCGACGATACGAGGGGCAGCGAGCATCGTCGCGTCGCACAGCACTCCGTTCGTTATGTCGAGGCCGCTCGTAACAAGCCACTCGATATTCGGGGTCACGCCAATGCCGACGACGACGACCGTCGCATCAATCACAGAGCCGTCGCTGAGTCGCACCCCAGTCACGTTCTGCTCACCGATCAGTTCTTCGCATGTCACGCCGACACGGACATCAACGCCTTGGTCGCGATGCATATCGACAATTACCGCACCCATCTCTGTACCGAGCGAGCGTTCAAACGGTGTCTGTGCTGCTTCGATCATCGTGACTGCAATGCCGCGTTCACGGGCGGTGGAAGCAACCTCTGCGCCGATAAACCCGGCGCCGATGACGACAACCCGATCGGGTCCCTGGTCAAACGCAGCAGCGATCGACTGGGCATCATCAACGGTGCGCAGGGTGAAGACCCCGCCGAGAGGATCGCCGAGAGTTCGCGTGCGGGCTCCGGTCGCGATCACCACGCCGTCGACATCGAGCGCGTCGCCTGTGCTCAGATCCACCTGCAACGTCTCTGGGTCGAGAGCGACCGCCGACACCCCGAACAGGGGCTCACAACCAAGGTCGCTCAGCGCTTCGTCAGAAGTCAGCCAGATGCGTTCGGTCTCCCAGTCACCCGCCAGAATCTGTTTCGACAACGGCGGACGGTCATAGGGGCGATGCCGCTCGGCCCCAACGAGGTGAATCCGACCCTCGAAGCCGTCTCTTCGCAACGTCTCGATAGCACGCAAGCCGGCAAGAGACGCGCCGATAACCGCGACCGAATCCATGGCAGAGAACCGTTTCGACCTCAGGCCTCAGCGATCGCTATGGCCTGCTTTGGGCATCGTTGCACGGCTTCTTCGACCTTTTCGCGTTGTGTTTCTTCGGGTTCGTCGGCCAAGACATACAGAAAATCGTCGTCGCGGACTTCGAACACCTCTGGAGCGATCTGCATACAGATGGCGTTGCTCTCACAAAGGTCGTAGTCAACGACCACTTTGAAACTCATGGACTGGCCCTTCTCTTGACGTTGGGACATCGTAGTTGGCGACACCCGCTTCGTCGTGGTCGACGGGCGGCTGCGCAAGCGCGCCCGGACCGAGCCGCGCCTATGGCAAGCGACATTCCGGGTCAGAGGTCAGATGATCAAGCACCGCGACGGCTCCGATCAGAACCGCAACCCGGCCGCCTTGCGCACTTTCAGAGACCAAAAAGTCTGCGCCCGCTTGGCACGCCTGTTCCACGACCTCGATCGGTTCTGGCGCCTCGGCGAAGATCATCGTTACGGCGCTGATTCGGTCTTCAATGACCTCGAACTGCACCGTAGAACTGGCAATCCAAGGTTCGTTGGCATGGCGCTGGCGCACCCACGAGTTCCATCTCGTCGCTGGCGGCCGCTCGACAGCCAGCCCGCAACTCGTCACGGCGTAGGCGTCGAGCTCGGCACGTTCAACATCGGCAGCTGGGTCGAAACGGGCCTTGAAAAGGGCTTCGAGATCGGGCGGCTGCTCTGACCGCAAATCATCAAAGTCGCGCGCCCGTGCTTGAAGAGCGGTGATCGTGTCTCGAATATCAGGCGGAGCGACGCCGGCGAGGTCAGAGAGGTCGCGCTCGGTCGGGGTGTCAGTGAGTCCGCTTCCGCCCTCAAGTAGCGAACAGAACACGATTGGGTTTCCAGGGTCGGGGGCTTCGGCACACCCCGCGAACAGCACAAGCGCTGCGAACAGGAACCCTAGCCAACGTGCCACAGTGAGATTGTGGCCCAGAACTGCACTCGTACCTCGCCATCATCTCAATGAGAGGTTCTCGATCAGACGTTCTGTTCCGGCACAGGAGCCTGCAAGACGCGACTCTGACCGGCTTCCGACCTGCCACCACGCGAAACATTCAGCGAAGTCACCCGACCCGCTGGAGAAATCCGACGCGGCCGGTCCCGCCCACCAAAGAGTCGACGGAGCCACGCCCCGTGCTTCGAGCCAGCGACGTCGATCGTCAGGTGAGTTCAATCGCACATCAACAGCGTGGCCGATTTCATGGGCCAGGACATGCGCGAGCTCATCGATGCTCAGATCGTCAGAAACAAATACCTCGATGCGGCCTTCGTATGGGTACGTCAAGCCCCGAAATCCGCGTTTGGGTGGGAGAAACTCGATGCGAAAGCCCAAGCTCGCCCAGTCGTAGGTGATTCGGCTGAGAGCTTCGTTTCCTCGCTCCTGCAACGGGTTTAACGCTGTCTCGGCTGGCAGCTCGATTGCCGCCATCGAGACGGCAGAATCCGGTTCCTGCATATTCGGGGCACCCTCCGTTTCGCCCGGCTCGACGGGCGGAGTTCCGGCGACATTCCCCGCGTCGCCGGTATCGGTACCAGTCGCGACCCCCGACGACGTGGTGCCGAAGACCGGCAGCACAACACTCTGGGCGTTCAACGCTCGAGACACTGTCGACTCTCGCAAAGGCACCGAGCGCAGCGGTGTCGCGGCACGAAGCGTCTCGGCCGAGACGCGGTCACGAACTGTCTCACTCGCGACCGTGTCTCTCGCGACCGTGTCTCTCGCGACCGTGTTGAGCCGCTTGTCGTCGGGGCTCACCAGTAGGTCCGGCAGCGACGACTCAGTGTCGTGCAGAGCCGCTACAGACACCGGCGTCGTTCCGTCGACTGCGATCGCTGTATCGCCCGTACTCGAACCTGAAGCTGCCGAAACGCCGACCAACAATACGGCGGCGACGATGCCAACCAGCACCTTTGCACTTTGTGTAAAGCCCAACACTTCGACATCGTTACCGACACAGTCGCCGATAACCGTTCACCGAGTCAGATTACTCAAGACCATCGGCCTGTTCGAACACTCTGAGTGGTCACCTCACCACCTGGTGCTGCCACGTCGGCCTGCGCCGGGGTGGCCACCACGATCAGAGCATTCGATCCATCATGCTTCCCAGATCGTCGGCGCTATTTGGCACGTCGCTCTTCGCAGTCGTCGACAGTTCAACAATCAGATTTTGAAAAAAGTCAGCATGATCGAGAAATGGGATTCGTCCGAGCGCCTGGTTTTGACCCGCCGACTCGATTCGAAACTCTGCATACCCGAGCAGTTCTGCAGCCGCTGAGCGTTTCAACAATGCGTCGGTTATTCGGAACAAAGGCATCGTCGCTATCTGGCTTCCGACCAATCCAGATACTTCAATGACCCGGCGATCGGTGACGAGCAGTCGGCGGTACCAGGCCCATTTGACGAACCGAGTTACGAATCGTGCGATGAAGAACAAGATGATGAACGCAGCAATCGTGTCGGTCGTCGCCTCGACCAAAATTGCAGCACCGATCAGAGCGCCTGCGACCACAACAAGCTTGTTGAGTGACCAACGCAACGAACGCGCCCGCTTAGCGAGGTAGACGGCCGCCAAAACGGCACACATCGTCATCGACGCGGTGCGCATCAGGCTCACGTCGAGCCTGATCCACACGATGACCATCAGGGCAGAAATCAACTCAAAAGCAGGTCTCAGGAGCAGGGCCGAGTGATATCGGTGGTTGTAATAGATCCGTTCACCCTGCACGAGGAAATCCTCGTCGCGCTGCGGAAGCAGAGCGCGCATGATTCCGTTTCGGGCAGCAGGTCGTCGCTGCTTCATGACGCGGACGGCGTCAGAGGTCTTCAGTTGCCGATCGAACGCTGGACCACGGCGAGGGAATCGTCGTCACCGCCAAAGAGCGCATCGACAAAGTCGCGGAATGACGTGAAAATGCCGCCAAGCCATCCGAAGAAAGAATTTGCAGTCTCGCCTGCTCCGGCAGCGTCATTCACGATCAAAAAGATCAAGAACATCACGAGCAAGAAGTAGGTCACTTTGTTTTGCATGGCATATCTCCGAAGGGTGGATCCGTAACCCGGCACGCGATTGATTCGCGTGGTCCACCCGTCTAGGCACACTAGTGCTTCGACAGCGGCAACACAAGCCACAACAGGCCCACCGTCAACAGCGCAGTCGACGTTGCGCGCTCACCAACGGGGCTAGATGGCTTCAGATCCCTGTTCGCCGGTGCGAATGCGGACCATAGCCGACACATCGGTCACCCAGATCTTGCCGTCGCCGATCTTGCCCGTACGAGCCGCCCCTTGGACCGCTTCAACCACCGCTACCTGTTGGTCATCATCGACGACGATTTCGAGCCGAGACTTGGGCGTGAACGACACCTTGTATTCGGTACCGCGATAGGTCTCGGTGTGTCCACCCTGGCGGCCATATCCCTGCGCTTCGGTCACGGTCATGCCCTGCACGCCAATGGCGTTGAGAGCCGACTTGATTTCGTCGACCTGATGCGGTTTCACGACGGCAGTAACGAGTTTCATGTTTCCTCTTTCGACAAGTTCAGAATGCCCGAACGTATTGCCACATTACATGAACCTCGACCACGTTCGCTAGCTATTTTATTAGCTTTCGCCATCTCAGACGAACGCATCGCCACGAATAGCCGTCGTTTGTATCATTACATTGACACAATCGGAAGCGGTCTTTATGCTTTCACAATGCGTATCCGGCTGACTCCGACCACGCCGGTACCGCCGTTCGAGCAGATACGGGCTCAGATTGCGCTCAACGTCGCCGCCGGACGGCTACGACCTGGGGCCAAACTTCCCACAATTCGCGACCTTGCAGACATACTCGACGTTGCGCCTGCAACTGTCGCCAGGGCCTATCGCGAACTCATCAATGACGGAGTCGCCCAAGCTGCTGGACGACGCGGAACATTCATCACCGAAGCGCCACCGATCGGCCATCACATCGCCGAGCGCTCGAACCAACTTCAAACCGCCGCTGACGCCTTTGCTCGGGTCGCAGCGGAACTCGATGCTGGCGCCGACGAGTCGCTCGAGGCCATCATTCTCGCCATTCGACGCAACTCCGGACCGAAGGAGCGCACTGTCGATCACGACACCGACGCTGGTCTCGCCTAAGCTTGATCCATGGCGTCACGAACTCAACTATCTGACCGCTCCCCCGGGTGGCCGGTGTGGGCCCTTGGGCTGTTCGTGCTCGGTGCTGTTGGTCTGTGTGTCGCGGGAGTTATCGCTGTCATACAAGCCCGTCAGCCAGGCAGCCTGATCCTGGGGTTGATAGCCGCCGTAGTCGGAGCCGGGTTCCTCTTAACCACCCCCGGGTGGTTCCGAGTTGAGCGCTGATCCAGCGCCTACTGGCCCGCTGGCGGGCATTCGCGTCATTGAACTCGGTGTCTGGATAGCCGGACCGGCCTGCGGCGGCATACTCGCCGATTGGGGCGCCGAAGTCATCAAGGTCGAACCGCCCACCGGTGATCCATCGCGACTGTTTCAAAAGATGCTGGGCGACGTACTTCCAACCAACCCGGTTTTTGAGCTCGACAACCGGTCCAAGCAGTCGATCCAACTCGACCTTCACCTCGCCGAAGATCTCGCCATCTGCCTCGATCTCATCGACACCGCTGATGTTCTCGTCACCAACATTCGCCGTGCCGCGCTGGCTTCGTTCGATCTCGACTACCCGTCGTTAGCCTCGCGATTCCCCGAACTCATCTACTGCCACATCACTGGGTTCGGCAGCGATGGACCCGACGCCAACCGTGCGGCATTCGACATTGCCGCGTTTTGGTCACGTTCCGGAATTGCCAGTTTGCTCACCGCTCCAGGCCAAAGTCCTCCATTCCAACGTGGAGGTATGGGCGACCACAACACCGGTCTGGCGGCAGCTGGAGCAGTGAGTGCCGCCCTCTTTGAACGCACCTCTTCAGGCCTCGGCCAGCTCGTCGAAACGTCATTGTTTCGCGAAGGTATGTACACGATTGGTTTCGATCTCAACACGAAACTGATGTGGGGCGCCGACGTCGGCAACAACGACCGCACGGTCGCGTCGAATCCCGCGGCGAACAACTATGCCATCGCCGACGGTCGCCATATCTGGGTTGTCGGCATCGACCCCGAGCGCCACTGGCCGGCGCTGTGTCGCGTCGCTGGCCTGCCGGAACTAATCGACGACCCTCGCTTCGCAACGCCGATCGACCGACGCGCCAACGCCGCCGATCTGATTGCACTCCTCGACACGGCCTTTGCGAACTTGTCTTTTGCCGAAATCGAACAACGCAGCGACGGCGAGCCAGACTTCTTTTGGTCACCAATCAACAGTCTCGACGACCTGCTGGTCGATCCGCAGTTCGCCAGCTCAGGCGCGCTGGCTCACGTGCCAGACGGCGCCGGAGCGACAACCACAATGGTGTCCACCCCGGTCGACTTCTCACGCACGCCGGTCAATTACAGATCGTTGGCGCCAACCCTCGGGCAGCACACCGACGCCATCAAAAATGAGTTGAGCGCCGGGGACTAACCCCCAGCGCTCAACTCATGTCTTGTCGGGTCGCTCGTGCGGCCCAACGCGGTTAGGCAGTTGCTGCGCTGACCGCTTGCCAGACAGTTTGCGGGGTGCACGGCATCTCGATGTGCGACACGCCGAGGTGGCTTACCGCATCGATGATCGCATTATGAACCGCCGGGCCAGCGCCGATGGTGCCCGATTCACCGATGCCCTTCGCTCCCAATGGGTTGCGAGGCGATGGCGTCTCGGTGTTCGATACTTCGAAGCTGGGTAGCTCCGAGGCCGCAGGTACCAGGTAGTCCATCAGGTTCGCATTGGTCGGGTTGCCCAGCTCATCGTATGCGACGTGTTCGAACAGCACCTGGGCGGCACCTTGAGCAATCCCGCCATGCTGTTGGCCGTTGACAATCAGTGGATTCAGAATTGTTCCACAGTCATCTACGGCGATATGGCGCAGCATTTCAACGCCACCGGTGGCCGTATCAACTTCGACGATCGAAACATGAGTCCCGAACGGGAACGTTGCGTCGGTTCCGTCGAAGTCATGCTCATAGGCGAGACCTGGTTCCATACCTTCGGGAAGCTTGGTCTCGTCATGAGCTGCTGTCGCGAGCTCCGCCCAAGACAACGCTGACGTCGGCACTCCAGCGACGGCTAGCCCCTCGCCGGTAGTTTCGAGGTCGTCAACGCTGGCCTCGAGCAGATGAGCGGCGAGTTGTTGCGCTTTCTCGAGCACTTTTTGTGACCCGATCATGATGCCCGAACCAGCGGTCTGCAACGACCGCGAACCAGCGGTGCCTTGACCTCGAGCGACGGTGTCGGTGTCGCTGTCAAAGAAGTTGATGTCGTTGATCGGTACGCCCAAGACATCGTGAGCGATCATCGAGAACGACGTGTCGTGGCCTTGACCGTGAACGCTGGTTCCCGCATACAGATTCAGTTCGCCGTCTGGCGTGAACTCGACCTTGGTGTACTCGACATGTAGGCCTAGAGGAGCGGTGACCTCGACGTAGCTGCTGACGCCAATACCGATCTGTTTGACATCGCCAGATTCTCGACGTGCGGCCTGATCGGCGCGCGCCTGGGCGTAACCCGCAGCCGCCAGTGCGGCGTCGAGTGCACGTTCGTACTCACCGCTGTCGTAGGTGCCGCCAGTCGTCGTAACGAGCGGGAAGTCCTCTGGTTGCAAGAAATTGATACGCCGGATCTCAGCCGGGTCGATTCCGAGTTCGGCGGCCGCCACATCAAGCACTCGCTCGATGAGCTGGGTAGCTTCTGGGCGCCCGGCGCCCCGGTAGGCGCCGATTGTTGTGGTGTTAGTCATTACCGATAGGCCGGAGAACTTCACCTTGGGAACGTCGTAAACGCCCGGCGCTAGGAGCTGGGTAAGCATCGGCAAGACCGCACCCAGTGCCGGGTAGCTACCCGCATCGGCAATTACAGACGCGTCGTAACCAGTGATCTTGCCTTCTTTGGTGAGTCCAAGTTTGGCTTCCATCACCATGGCGCGCCCGTGCACCATCGAAACCATGTTCTCTGAGCGAAGCTCGGCCCATTTGACGGGGACACCGAGCTTGAGTGCCGCATAGCCAGCAAGGACATACTCGGGGTACATCGCGCCCTTCGGTCCGAAACCGCCGCCGACCCACGGGGTCACGACACGGACCTTGTCTGCTTCGAGACCAAGCAGACCTGCAATTGGTGCCTGAATTCCGTGGGGAGACTGATGCGAAACCCACACCGTAAGCCCACCTTCGGGCTCGTTAGGTACGGCCAGACAGCCATTGTTTTCCATCGGTGCGCCAGCGAGGCGTTGCGTGAGCATCGATACCGAAGCGACATGCTCGGCGCCTTCGAGCGCGTCTATATCGGCCGGGGCTCCGTCTTCGCCGAGCGGGAAGTTGGTGGCAAAGCAAACATTGCTGTCGGTGCCCTCGAAGATCGGAGGTGCCGCAGCGGCAGTTGCGATGTCGATAACCGCGTCGAGCGGCTCGATGTCTGGCCAGATCGATTCAGCAGCGTCGATTGCTTGCGCTTGGGTTTCGGCAACGACCATGGCAACAATGTCGCCAACGAAACGCACCTTGTCGGTCGCCAACGCGGGACGATTCATTGTCGGCGGCAACATGGCAAAGCCCTGCACCGACAGTTCCTCGGTGTTGGCGGCGGTATAGACCGCAAGCACGCCGGGCATGCTCGCTGCATCGCCGATATCAACCGAGTTCAACGTGCCGTGAGCGAAGGTCGAGCGCACAAAAACAGCGGCTTTGGAGCCGAGCTTCATGTCGTCGACGTAGTCATTTGCGCCGATCAGCAAACCCGGATCCTCTTTGCGACGAACCGAGTTACCAAGAATTGAACCAGCAGGTGCCACGCGTGTCTCCCCCGTGAATTGGTTAGGGGCTTGACAATAGTCTGTCGCTGTCCCCTGCGCTGAATTCGCATCGCGATGCACCCCTGCTGCTCCTGCGTGATCACGAAACTCATTAGATCTTCACCAACCGGGGGCATGACTGCCCACGTTGCCGCACATTTCGCGACACATCGGCCAGACTGGGTGGCTGTGACCTGTCCTGGCTCTGTACGACCCCGTTCCGCTTGGCGACGTGGCTCCCGGTTGATCTGCGCCGGGTTCTTTATCGCAATGGTCGTCGCGTGCGCTGGCGATCGACCGGTCGTTACCGAAGAATTGCTGCTCGAACAGATAGACACCGCCAACGGCCGGGCGCCGGCTGTTCCCGTCGAAGCCGAAGAACCACCCACTGACGCAGTTCCCGGCCCGCTCGTCTCGTCTGAACCGGTGCCATATGAAATCATCGAACTCGACACCTATCCCCATGACCCAACTGCGTTTACGCAGGGCCTGCTGATCGAGGGGGATCATTTCCTCGAAAGCACTGGTCAGCCAAATGAAACCACCCTGCGCCGAGTCAACGTCACAACTGGTGAGGTTGTGCAAATGGTCGACGCGCCAGACTCATCGGTCTGGGGCGAAGGACTAGCTCTGGTCGACGACGAGCTGATCCAACTGACGTATCTCGCCGGTATCGCCTACTACTGGAACGCCGAGACGTTTGAATTCCTGGGCGAACGGACCTACGAGGGCGAAGGTTGGGGGCTGTGTTACGACGGGGTGCGCCTCATCATGACCGACGGCTCCGATCAACTGTTTTTCCGAGACCCTGAGTCGTTCGAAGAAACCGGGCGTATATCGGTCACGCTCAACGACGCGCCCCTGGCTCGGCTCAACGAACTTGAATGTGTCGACGGACAGGTTTGGGCAAACATATTCACCACCGACATCATCGTGCGTATCGATCCTTGGACCGGCACCGTCAACGCCACTGTCGACGCGTCTGACCTAAGTCAACCACGAGCGCCCGGTTCCAACGTGCTCAATGGCATTGCCTACGACGAAACAAACGACACGTTCTTACTCACGGGCAAAGACTGGCCCACAATGCACCGGGTGCAGCTCGTTCCCGCCTCATGAGCGCGGCCCGGCCTTGAGCCCACTTCTCATGAGCCAGACTCCTGGCCCTCTCGCATGCGCACTGCTCTAGTTACCGGTGCTTCCGGACAAGACGGGCAGCATTTATGCCGGCTGCTTGTCAGCAAGGGGTACCGCGTTTTCGGCGCTGTGCGCCCCCGCGCCGATGGGATTTCCGAGTCGCGTTCTGGGGTAGTGCCTGGAGTTGTGCCTCTCGAGGTGGATATCACACATCATGATGCAGTCATTGCGGCGGTCGAGCAAAGCGCACCCGACGAGGTCTACAACCTCGCGGCTCAATCCTCGGTAATCGGCGGCGAGACCAACCGACTGGCCACGGCGGAAATCAACGGATTGGGCGCAATCCGAGTGCTCGAAGCTGTCCGGGACCGATTCCCAAAAGCGCGGTTCTGCCAAGCCTCATCAAGTCGCATATTCGGCGGTGAGCCCGGAACTCGCACGGAGCAAAGCAGCATTTTTCCGGCGTCGAGCTATGGGGCTGCTAAAGCCTGGGCCCACGGCGAAGTTGTTCGAGCCCGCCAAGTGGGCGGGGTTCACGCCAGCAATGCAATTTTGTTTAATCACGAAAGCCCGTTCCGCCCGCCGCACTATGTCACCCGCAAGATCTCAGCGGCCGCAGCCCGCATCGCCCTCGGAGATTCCACGCCGGTTGTACTTGGAAACCTGGATGCGATTCGCGACTGGGGATGGGCCCCCGACTACGTCGAAGCAATGTGGCGCATGGTCCAACACCCGATTGGCGATGACTACGTCATCGCAACGGGGATTGCCCACACCGTGGCCGACTTCTGCGATGTCGCATTCGCTCATGTTGGGCTGCACTGGCGAGACCATGTGACCACCGATGTCACCTTGGTGCGCTCCGACGAACCAGCAATCATTGGCGACGCGTCACACGCCCGAAAACAACTTGGCTGGTCGCCAACCCGCACGTTCACCGAAGTGGTTCGCGCAATGGTCGATGCGGACCTCGTTGCTCTCAGCCCGGCGCATGAGCCCATCTAGCCCTACCGTTGCTGGCATTGACCGCTGGCGAAAGGGCTGGATCCTTGCGATCGACAAAGACAACACACTCGACGGGCTAGAACTCAAGGTCGCACCGACGATCTTCGATGCATTCGAGCTGTTGACAACCGCCAAGGCGATCGCAATCGACATGCCTATCGGTCTCGTCGAACGTGGCACACGAGCTGCCGAACGTGAGCTACGGGAGCGCCTCGGGCGCGCTCGAAGCTCGGTCTTTATCTCCCCAACCCGGGCAGCACTCGAGGCCGCGTCGCACAATGATGCGACGCTCATCAACCGCTCCCTCGACGGGCCGGGAATATCCGCGCAAAGTTGGGGATTGGCCAAGTCGATTCGAGAGTGCCGTCACGCACTCACCTCGCACCCCGAAGCGAATCGCTGGTGGGAGACCCACCCCGAGTCGGCCTTTGCCGAGCTCAACGGGCGCGAACCAATGGACTCCAAGAAATCGGCACGAGGCGTAATGCAGCGCCTGTCCGCTCTTGAGATCGTGTGGCCCGGCATCGGTACCGTGGTGTCCAATGCGCCGCCGCGGGTACCGGTCGATGACGTGCTCGATGCTCTGATCGCAGCCTGGTCGGCCCGACGGATCGTCGATGGAACAGCCGTGCTTGTGGGCCCCGCCGGACGCGACGATGAAGGCTTCCCGAACGGCGTGCGCATCTGAGCGAGACTGCGACTCGCAGCGCTCTCGCCCGGGTAGCCGCCGCCGTTGCTGTGTTGGCTCAGACGCCGGGAAGGCCGTCGACGCTCACTGCGTTGCGAGTGCGGTGGTACTCGGCTAGATCTTCATCGGTCTTGGCCGCAGCCCACGCAGTCAACGTGCGCCGATCGCCCTTGAACTCCATCAGCGGCACGCCATAACCACACGAGTCGCTTACACGTTCCACGTCGATGCGAATGATCGAGCGAGCCCGCTGATCGGTTTCGAAATGGGCCCGGAGTTCACCAAAGCGGTCATCGCCAGGGCGTACGACCTCGCCGCTGCCAGCGAATCGAACAATATTGGGCTTGCCTTTAAAGGCGCAGAACATCAAAGTGATGCGACCATTTTCACGAACATGGGCGATCGTCTCGACGCCGCTTCCGGTGAGGTCAAGATACGCGACTTCAAGAGGGCCGAGCACCGCCACGCCACCAAGCCCTTTTGGTGAGACATTGACCTGGCCGCCGTGAGCCGGAGCAGTAGCCACGAAGAACATCGGCTGGCTTTGAGCGAACTCCGCCAGCTCAGGCGAAATCGAGTCATGTTGGTTCGACACCGGATCAGCCTCTCACAACAATGCCGCGTGCGGTTCAGCATTTCGTCGTTGACGTGCCGTCTCGTAGGTGAGCACGGTGGCTGCCATTGCAACGTTCAACGACTCGACCTGGCCCGACATGGGGATCGTCACCCACATATCGATCGAGCTCGCAACGTCGTCTCCGATGCCGTGCGCCTCGCTTCCAAAGACAATCGCCACCGGAGCGACGAGGTCGGTTTCGTCGCACCTGGTCGCTTCGCTCATCCTTGTGCCGACCAGCGCCAGTTCGTGGTTGCGCACCTGACCAATGCCCACCGAAATATCTCGTTCGACGACGACGTCGAGCCGCAGGCATGCTCCGGCAGACGCTCGAACAGCCTTAGGACCAAACGGGTCGGCACAGTCGCCAAGTGCAATGAACGCGTCGAAGCCAGCGGCAAGCGCTGACCTCATCAGCGTGCCAACGTTGCCAGGATCGTTGATATTGACGCCGACGAGGACGGCCGTTGGGCGGGTCAGGTTTTCCCAACCGACCGGCGGCATCTCAACTTCGGCGACGACCGGCTGGGGCGACGAGGTGGAAGCAATTCGTTCGATTCCGCGCGCCACGACTGGTTGAAGGTCGACGTGGTCGCTGCTCGCGAGAGCCACGAGACGAGAGTCCAAGGTGGCCTGGTCGTCGAACCAAATTCCCCACACATCGAGGTTCGACTGCAGCGCTTCGGTGACCAGTTTGGTGCCTTCAACAACAAATCGCCCGGCTTCGGAGCGGGCCCCACGATCACGGGCCAGCGACCGAAGTCGGGCGACTTGAGAGTTGCGGGCGGACAGTGACACTTGTTCACTCATCGCCAGCTACCAGTTCTGTTGACTCAGGGTTCGCTATCAGGCCTCGGCCGGAGCCGTTTCGGCGGCCTCGGTAGGGGCAGCGTTCATCGCAACGGTTACTAATGCTTCAAACGCACCCGGGTCGTGCACCGCCATGTCGGCGAGCACTTTGCGGTCGACCTCAACTTCGGCCACCTTGAGGCCGGCGATGAACCGGCTGTAGGTGGTGCCGTGCTGGCGGCATGCAGCGTTGATGCGCTGTATCCACAGTCGTCGGAACTCGCCCTTGCGTGCCTTGCGGTCGCGATAGGCGTAGTTACCGCTGTGCATGACCTGCTCATTGGCGGCCTTGAACGAGCGGCTCTTGTTGCCGTAATAGCCACTGGCTTTGGCCAGGACTTTCTTGCGCTTCTTGCGAGCGTGCACCGCTCTCTTTACACGTGCCATGACGGCTCCTCAGTGATTCGGTGGACGGCTCAGCGCTTGCCGAGCAGGCGCTTTACGGACGGGGTGTCAGCAGCAGAGACCTGCGAAGGCCCGCGAAGCTGACGCTTGCGTTTTGGGGCCTTCTTTTCAAGGATGTGGCCCTTGTTGGCCTGGCGACGCTTCACCTTGCCGGTGCCGGTCAGTTTGAAGCGCTTGGCAGCGCCCTTGTGGGTCTTCATCTTTGGCATGTGGCTACCTCGACCAGTTGCACTGGCCTCTTGCTGTGGTGGATTGGGGGGGTGTTGGCGTCGGAATCGGCGCCTATTCGGTTTCGGGGGCTTCAGTCTCGCTTGAGGTTTCGACTGGAGCTGATTCCACAGGAGCTTCTGCTGCAGACGATTCGCTTACCTCGGTGGCTTCGGCTACCTCGGAGTTTTCGGAGCTCTCGAGCGCTTTGGCAACTGCGGCCTGCTTCTCGCGATCAGGTACAAGCACCATGATCATGTTTCGTCCGTCAAGCTTGGGATACACCTCAACTTTTGAGATGTCGTCAGCTACTTCGGCGACGTCATCAAGAATCTTGCGGCCAAGTTCGGGATGCTGCATTTCGCGGCCCCTGAACATGATCGTGATTTTGACTCGGTTGCCTTCGCCCAAGAACTGTTTGACTTTGCGAGTCTTGGTATCGAAGTCGCCGCGCCCGATTTTGGGGCGGTACTTCATTTCCTTGACTTGAACAGTCGTTGATTTCTTGCGCGATGCCTTGTCTCGTTGCTTTGCCTCGTAGACCGCTTTTCCGTGGTCCATGATCTTGCACACCGGCGGGCTTGCCTTATCGGCAACCTCGACGAGGTCAAGACCTGCCTGCTGTGCGCGGGTAAGGGCCTCGGGAAGCGGAACAATTCCGACCTGTTCACCATTGGCGCCGACGAGTCGGACCTCACGAGCGCGGATGCGGTCGTTGATGCGGGGTTCGGAAGTGGATGGGGCAGCTATTGCAGATCACTCACGTAAGTGACGATTCCTCCTGTGCGATGAATATCTAGGCACTCGACCGAATCACCGCACCGAGTCCACAGGCTCACCCCTGCAATCAGCAGGAAGGAAACACGTAAAACCCGGGGCGCCTCTGCGGCGACGGGGTGGACCGTTCTCACGATCACTTTCCGTTAGTTGTGCAAGCCTGAGCGTAGTGCCCTTGCGTCACATGCGCACCTTTGGGCACTGATCGCGTCGCGGAGGCGAGCGACATGCGCTCTTGGCGGCTCTACGGTGTGGATATGGACCATGGTGCCCGCCCTTTCAGCCGTAAGTGGGTAATCACCTCAATGGTTGCGTTCATCGGCGCTGAATTGTTGATCGGTGGCGTCGTCGGTGAGTGGTTGTTCGGTCGGGTTGCGTCGATCAATACCAGCTTCTTGTTGCAGGGTCTGCTGAATATGGCCGGTTTCGTTGTTGGCGGTTTCGTAATCGGCGTCGCGTCACCCGGACGGCGCATCGCGGAACCGGCCGTGGCTGGGTTCGCCACGATGGCGCTCATCACGGTGCTCGCCATGTTCGTACCGTTTCGTTATATGGGCTATTCAGGATCCGGGTTTGTGCTTGCCGGGCTCGTGGCAGCGGCCCTCGGCGGCACCGGCGCCTACTGCGGCGAACGGTTAACTGGCAATGTGACCGCAATCGGCCGCTGAGCAGTCGTTGCCAACCGCAGACTCAGGCGGTTTCGGCTACGCCAGTTGTCGCCAACCCAAGATCTGCGATTGACTTCTCGCGCATCTCCACCTTGCGGATCTTGCCGGTCACCGTCATGGGGAACTCATCGACAAAGGCGATGTAGCGCGGCACCTTGAAGTGAGCGATGGTGCCTCGACAAAAGTCTTTGAGTTCCTCGGCGCTCAGCTCGACATCAGCACCAAGTTGCACCCAAGCCATGATTTCTTCGCCATATTTTTCGTCAGGTACGCCTATCACCTGGGCATCGGCGACGGCTGGGTGGGTATAGAGAAACTCTTCGATTTCTCGCGGATACACGTTTTCGCCGCCTCGAATGATCATGTCTTTGATTCGACCCACAATGTTGACGTACCCGTGCTCGTCCATCGTTGCCAAGTCGCCACTGTGCATCCAGCCGTCGGCATCGATGGCCTCGGCAGTGCGGTCAGGGTCTTGCCAATAGCCCAACATGACGTGGAAGCCACGTGTGCAGTATTCGCCGTCGACACCGCGAGCGACGGTCTCGCCCGTAGCCGGGTCGACGATTTTGGCTTCAACGTGAGGAAGCACCTGC
>CALKPY010000087.1 GCA_937991435.1 uncultured Acidimicrobiales bacterium | reverse complement strand
CGGTCTCGATGGTTCTTGTCGGTGTTGGCCTGCACCTTGAACACGTTGCCACTGAACGGAGCGTCAATTGCCCGCTCGTCACCATTGATGTCAGGACGAGGTGGTGGTGATGGCACGAGGTCAACAATGGCGTTGAGTAATCGGCCGACGCCGAAGTTGGTCATGGCCGACCCGAAGAATATGGGGGTGAGCTCGCCGGCTTCGAATGACTGGCGTTCGAAGTTTCTTCCAACAGCCTCGAGCAGTTCAACCCCCTCGAGGGCATCGGCTGCTCCTTCGTGACTGAGGAGTAGATCGTTGTCGAGCGGCACGATCTGCTCGGGAGCCATCGTGGCACCGTGAGCAGTTCTTGTGAACCGCACGTATTCGTTTTTGGCGCGGTCGATGACACCCTCGAAATTTGAGGATTCGCCGACAGGCCAGGTCATGGGGGTCGGCTCGAGAATTAGGTCTCGTTCGATCTCATCGAGCAGGTCGAACGGATCGCGGCCGGGCCGATCCCATTTGTTGATGAACGTCACGATTGGCACATCGCGTTCGCGGCAAACTTCGAACAATCGCCGTGTTTGCGGCTCGATGCCTTTGGCTGCATCGAGCACCATCACCGCGGCGTCAGTTGCCGCGAGTACTCGAAAGGTGTCTTCGCTGAAATCGCGGTGTCCTGGAGTGTCGAGCAGATTCAACAGGCAGTTGCGGTAGGGGAAGCGCATGACGGTCGAACTGATCGAGATGCCGCGCTGCTGTTCAATTTCCATCCAGTCGCTGGCTGCCGCACGGCCGCCCTTTTTGCCGGCAACTGAACCAGCGCCCGCGGACAGCAGGCCCGAGTACAGCAAGAACTTTTCGGTAAGCGTCGTCTTGCCGGCGTCGGGATGCGAGATGATGGCGAAGGTGCGGCGGCGTTTGGTTTCGGCGGCGATGGTTGCGCTGTCGGCACTCATGAGCTGCACGACAACATCGAGCAACCGGCACGCTCACGTGCCCATTCAGGACGTTTCACAAACCACTCCGCTTCGTGTTCAGGTTGTTCGTCGTATGGAAACCGAAGCAGGTCGAGCAGATCGCTGACACCGGCGTAGTCACCATCGTTGGCTCGATCGATGGCCAGCTGGGCCATCCAGTTGCGCAATACGTATTTGGGGTTGACCCTCTTCATTTGTGCGACCCGCTCTTCGGTCGACTGAGTTTCTTGGGCGATTCGCTGGGCCCAACGTCGGATCCACCGTGCGGTTTCGGCGAGCGCATCGCCCTTGGGCTCGCCGTACCAAGCCTCGGCGATTGGGGCCACCAAGTCGGCGTCAGTGGCTGTCGCGGCGCCATCTACGTCAACGTCGCCCAGGCGCCGATGGAAGATGGTCATGTCGGTCTCGGTCAGCTGCAAGATGCGGCCCAGCTCGCCGAACAGATCGTTGTCGGTCTCGCCGTGGAACGATGCGAAGCCCAGACGCTCGGCCATCATTGCGTTCCAGCCGTCGGTGAAGAGTTGACCGAATCGGTCGATGGCGTCTTGTAGCGGCGCGACGTCGTCGAGCAGCGGAGCGATGGCGTTGGCGAACTGCACGAGGTTCCAGTGAGCAACCGATGGTTGGTTGCCGTAGCGGTACCGGCGCCCCGAGGCATCGGTGGTGTTGGGAGTCCAGTCAGGATCGAAGCCTTCGAGCCATCCGTACGGGCCGTAGTCGATGGTCAAGCCCAGGATCGAAAGGTTGTCGGTGTTCATGACCCCGTGAACAAACCCGACACGCATCCAATGCACCATGAGCTCGGCAGTCGTACGCACGATCTCGTTCACCCACGCGACGATCGCCCGGTCGCTTTGGTGATCACTGCCGCTCTGGTGATTCTCGCCGCTCTCAGCAAGATGAGCGAAGTCGGTGGTGATAGTGAAATCGACGAGTGTTCGCAGCGTGTCGAGATCATCACGCGTGGGGAACAATTGGAAGCTGCCGAAGCGCAAGAACGACGGCGCGACGCGACACACGACGGCTCCGTGTTCGGGCGCGGGGTTGCCGTCGTAGAACATGTCGCGCATGACCATGTCGCCGGTATCGGTCAATGACAGGGCACGAGTTGTAGGCACGCCAAGGTGAAACATTGCTTCGCTGCACAGAAACTCGCGCACCGATGATCGCAAGACAGCCAGGCCGTCGCCGCCGCGTGAGTACGGGGTGGGTCCGCTTCCTTTGAGTTGCAGCGTGAGGTGTTCACCGTCGGGGGTGCGTACTTCGCCAAGGGCAATGGCACGCCCGTCGCCCAGTTGTCCAGCCCAGTTGCCGAATTGATGACCGCCGTAACACATCGCAAACGGATCCATGTCGGCAGTGACCCGGTTGCCATTGAAGATGTCGACAAATGCTTCGCTGGCAACCTGTTCGGGTGACAAGCCGACCATGGCGGCAACTTCTGGCGAATGAGCGATCAACACCGGTGCCGTAGTGGCGGTCGGGGTTACGCGACTGAAACAGGAGCCGTGCACCTGTCTGCGTTGGTTGGCAGGCATTGGATCGGCGGGCGTCGAGGAGGTGAATCGGTTTGTGAATACCAGCCCGAGCGGGTTGGTCGCTTCGTTTGTCTCGCTCAATGCCACGGGTAAGTTCTATCGCCTGAGGAGCGGGTAGTTTCGAAGCCATGACAAGTTCTGGCACTGGATCCGAGGCTGGTTGGTACCCCGATGCCCACCAGCCCGGACGACTTCGCTACTACGACGGCACGCAGTGGACCGAGAATTACCACACCGAAGGTTCGCTTCCGACGATTGCCGCTTGGCTTTCGTCGACCTTTGGCATTTTCCGCACCAACGGTCTGCACGTGTTCGGGTTGGCATTGGGATTGTGGTTGATTAGTGCGATCGTTGTCTGGGTCGGGCTGGGTCTCACGGTTGGCGAGTTGGCGATTGTGAACGACGAACTCGTGGGATACGGAGCCGCGACGTTCGTCTTCGGTGGTTTGTTCCTTGTGGTGATTTCACTGTGGTCAGGATTCACCATTCTCGTACTCAACCGCTATCTGCAAAAGGCGCACCTGCACGCGGAGCCGAGCGTTGGCGACGCACTCAGCCGAGCATTATCTCGACTGCCGAAGCTTGTTGGCTTCTATTTGATTGGCATAGCAGCGGTGCTGATCGCAGTGTTGCTACTCGGGCTTGTCTTCGTCCTCAGTACGGCTTTGGGTGTGTTGATGATCGTGTTGCTCTTCGGTGCTTTGTTTGGGTTTGGGTCAAGCTTGCATTTCTCTCAGCGTCGTTGGTTGCGGCTCCGCAAGGAGTCAACACAGTGACGGCATCGGCGCAGGTGTCAACCGGACGCTTCTGGAAAGTCCTTGGTCGGATCATGTTGTTGAGCCTCGGCCTAGCAGCGTTGGGAACATGTCTTCGACTGATCACGAGTGGGTACGAAGCGCCACTCGACCAGCAGGCAATGGTCGATTCACTTGAGGCCCTCGATGGCGACTCCGTGATTGAAAACTTGCGTTTCGCCGATTGGCTTATTTCGACCAACGCAATGGTGATCTTCGTGGCAGCGAGCGCATTTGTCTATTCGATCACGACCATGATCTCGACTTCAGCAATGATGCGTTTGTATCTCGACGCTGGCGGTGCGTCAGAAGCGTGAGGCCCGAGCCCCTCGGCTGATCAACGTGGCGTATCCGGTGACTGCGAGCACAACGAGAAGTACATCTGGCCCAATCGGTCGAGCTGAAGTCGCCGGTGTTGGTGCCGTCTGACGTGTATCGGCTTCGGCCAGGCGCAGACATGTGCGCAGGCTATGTCGAGTAGTACAACAGCGCGACCGCAATCTGGCCGCAACTGGTTCTACTGTTTGTCTGACTCAGGTGAGATGGAGCAAATGATGCGCAAGTTGTGGTGGTTTCCGGTTGTTGCGGCGTTGTTGTTGGGGGCGTGTGCTTCTGACAGCGCGACAATCTCGTCGTCGGTCCGTACCAGCGATGCCGATGAGGAGTCATCGCAGATCGATGATTCCAACGCTTCGGCCCCCGACGGCAATGAGGACTTTGATGACTCTGACGACTCGGGTTCTGGTTCGTCTGACGACGGTGCGCCAAACAACGATGGTGACCGGCCGCAGTCGTTTGAAGACATTGATTGGACATCGCCTCTCAGCGAGTACTTCGGTGATGACTTCACGGACCAGGAAGCTCAAGAAGAAGACTTCGCCCGTATGGAAGCAGAAGCCGAGATTGAGACCGCCGAGTGCATGCAGAATCTCGGGTTCGAGTACAAGCCGTCAGACAGCAGTTCGATGATGGTCTTTGGCGGGCCAGGCGACGAGCTTCCGTACTTCAGTGACGAGTGGATTGCCAAGTATGGGTTCGGCATCAGCACCCAGCGCTTCCCGCAGTCGATGGTTGGCCCGAATCTCGTCGGTTTTGACGATGAGGAGATGAGCATGCAGGACGACGATTTCGAAGATCCGAATCAGGAGTATGTCGAGACATTGTCTGAGACGGCTCGCGAGGCGTACTACCTCGCACTTTGGGGTGAGTCTCCGGAATTTGATCCGAGCATTCAGTCTGACGAGGAGATGGAGGCGCTGATGGAAGACTTCGAGCCCAGTGGCTGCTACAACCTGGCTCGCGAAGAGCTGTTCAATAGGGGCGGCAATGGGCTGTATGAGGCGTTCGGTGATCAGCTAGACCAGATGTATGAACGAGCAGAAGCAGACCCCCGGGTCGTTGACTTCCGCACCAAGGTGTCTCGCTGCGTGGCTGACAAGGGCCTCGATTACGGCAATGAGGGCATGCGGGACCTGTTCGAGCGGTTCGAGTCAGAGTTGGGGACGATCGGTCAGAATACGTTCCAGGACCCGTTCGAAGCCGCTGGGATCAACCCCGACGACATGACCCCCGAAGAAATGGAGGCGTTCTTTGAGAACCTCGGGCCACCGTCACTGAGTCCTGAGGAGCAGGCGACTCTCGCCGATGTGCAGGAGCGGGAGATCAAGTTGGCTACTGCGGTGGTCGAGTGCGATGGCGGTCCTCTCAACGAGCAGTACTTCATCGGCTATATCCGCGCCGAGTACGAGCAGGAGTTCATCGATCGAAATGCCGATGCGCTTGAAGAGTTCCGACCCGCTGGCTAGTCGCTACGGCGCCGCGTGCTTCAGCTACGGCGCCGCGTGCTTTGTCGCGGCGATGCTGTTGGTGGGCTGCGGATCGAGTGCGCAGCCTTCGCTCGGCGACACGGCCGCGGCCGCTAGCCGCGCGTCGATCACGCCAACAGCTTTGCCGACGGTTGCGCTAGGCGATGTTCCAGATGCGCCGTTCATTTCGTTTGACAATCTCGATGAACAAGGCCTCGATGAACAAGGCCTTGACGAGTTCCCGGAGATCGTTGGTGCCAAGGCCACGATGGGCGAAGTGGGTCAATGGTCGTTTGAGGTGACCGTGAGCAGTCCATATGACACGCCAGACCGGTACGCCGATGCATGGCGTGTGCTCGACGGCGACGATATCGAACTGGGTGTTCGCGAGCTAAGTCATGACCATGCTGGTGAGCAGCCGTTCACCCGAGACCTGTCCGATGTAGCAGTTCCCGACGATGTCGTTGTCGTGTTTATCGAAGGACGTGACCTGATCAATGGGTGGAGCGGCCAGCGGTTCGCGCTGGAACTGACTGCCGGCTGAAATTCACGAGCCGGCGAGCTTGATCAAGCTGGGCTCATAATCGTGCGGTGGATCAAAGCCGAGTAGTTCCATCACTGTTGCGGCCACGTTGGCCAAGCCGGGTCCGTCGACTTCGGCGAGCTGGAGTCGCGACGGATCATTCATGTGGACGACAAACGGCACGGCGCTAAGCGTGTGCGAGGTTTTGGGCGACCGTACGCCGTCTTTCTCGGTCCACATGATGTCGGCGTTGCCATGATCGGCAGTGAACACGACAACCCCGTCGAGTTGCTCGACTGCTTCGACTACCCGGGCGAGGGCCGTGTCGAGCGCTTGCATGGACTCAATAGTGGCGGCGAGGTCGCCCGTGTGCCCAACCATGTCGCCGTTGGCGAAGTTGATTCGACCCCACCGGAACCGGCCCGAGCGAAGGTGCTCGATCGTGGCATCGGCGATGGCCTCGGCCTGCATTGCTGGTGCTTGGTCAAAGGGCAGGTTGTCGCTCGGGATCTCGACCCACACTTCGTCAGTCAGGTGCAGGGGCGCTGATTTGTTGCCGTTCCAAAAATAGGTCACGTGACCAAACTTCTGGGTTTCACTGATCGCAAAACAGGGTTGGTCAGCTGCCAATAGATACTCACCCATGGTGCCGCCGATGGCAGGTGGCTCGACGAGGTACGACGCCGGGACCTTGAGGTCACCGTCGTATTCGAGCATGCCGGCGAAGAACACGTCGGGGTGGTTTCCGCGGTCAAATGCGGTGAACTCGTCAGCTTCGTAGGCTTGGCTGATCTCGAGCGCCCGGTCGCCGCGAAAATTCCACAGCAGCACCGCGTCGCCATCGGCCATGGTGCCAATCGCGTCGGTTCCGTCGGCGATCACAAACGGGTCGAGGTACTGATCACCGTCGTCGGTCTCGCCATACATCGTTTCGACCGCGTCAGCGGCAGTCGGGAATTGCCGGCCGACTCCGTGGGTATGGGTCTGATAGCCACGTTCGACCATGGCCCAGTCGGCGCCGTAACGATCCATGGTCACGGCCATGCGCCCCCCGCCTGAGGCGATACGGAAGTCAACGTTGTGGTCAGCGTTGACCAGCGCGAGGACCTTTTCGGTGGCCTCGATGTAGTGCTGCGCTGATCGCGCGCCGACGTCGCGACCATCGAGCAAGATGTGCAGACGACAGCGGGTCACACCGTCGAGTGCCGCTTGATTGACGATGGCATAGAGGTGGTCAGTGTGGCTGTGCACATTGCCGTCGCTATGCAACCCAAGTAGATGCAGCGTGCCGGTGCGGGCGTGGTCGAGGGTGCGCTTCCACGTGTCGGTCTGCCAGATCGCACCGGATTCGATCGCGGCGTTGATCAACTTGGCGCCTTGGTCGAAAATGCGACCGGCGCCGATGGCGTTGTGGCCGACTTCGCTATTGCCCATGTCGTCGTCAGAAGGAAGCCCAACAGCAGTGCCATGGGCGGCGATTGCGGTCGACAGCGGCCCCGATAGCAGCCGGTCAAGGGCAGGGGTCTCGGCCTCGGTCACCGCATTGGCGGGTCCGTGCGGGGCGTGCCCCACGCCATCGGCCACGATCACGAGTACCGGACCTGTTGATGGGGTAAGTGCTGGGTTGCGCCGCAGAGGAGTGATCACCTGTGAATTTTAGGCGGTCGGAAAGGTATTGGCTGTGCGTTCCCACCCAGAGCCTGGCGACGGTCGAGGTCTTCGGAGAATACGCAGGTTCCGTAGCTCGGCCGCCTTGCGGGTGTGCGGACTGGTTGAGAACGTGATCGACAGGCCGTCCGCGATTTCGAGCGGTTGCACCAGTCGGGTGTGCGGGTGACCCCCATTTTCGGTTGTGAACCAGCCGAACTTGTTGTTGGCAAGTATTCGCTGAGCGACGACTTGTAGGTCGGTTCCGTTCATGAGTTTCCTTGTGGGTTTGGTACTTCGTGTGTGAACGCGGAATCTTGCGCAGATTCTGGACATTCCGGGGGTCTGTTTCGAGTGTTAGACGTGGTGTCAACTATTTCTGCTTCGATAGGCGGTCGCATGAGCGACTTTGAGGACTTCTACCGAGACGAGTTCCCGTCGATAGCGGTGATCGCAGGGACCACGGCTGGCAGTCGTGGTTTGGGCGAGGACCTTGCGCAAGAGGCCTTTGCCCAAGCCGCCCAAAGGTGGCCTGAGATATCTCAGCTCGACCGGCCGGGCGCCTGGGTGCGACGGGTGGCTATCAATATGGCAATAAGCCGCCGTCGTCGATTTTCTGCTGAGGCTCGTGCGCTGCTGCGACTCGACCGACCGCAACAACACGACCTATCTGAGCACCGGTTTGGCCGCTCCACGCTTTGGGAAGCAGTCGATCGGCTTTCGCCGCGTCAACGAGCGGTCATAGCGCTCAAGTACCTCGAAGAGCGGACGGTTGCCGAGATCGCCGACATTCTCGAAATCTCGGTCTCCGCCACAACCTCACATCTGCATGCGGCAAGGCGCAGTCTGGCTACTGACTTGGAAGGAACCAAACAATGAACGCTCTCGACGAGGAACTCACCGAAGCGCTCCGCGGCGAACGCTACGCAGTTGGAGCCCGCATGCTGCTGGACCGGCCCGCCATTGCAAACGCTTCGCGGCGACGAAACCGCTGGCTTGTGGCCGTGCCGGTTGCTCTCACCGTGATTGCTGGATTCGCGATATTGGGAATCATGGGAGGCGGTGACGAACCCATGAGTGTCGCTACTGGTCCACTTGCGCAGTCCGACAAACCAGCGGCGGCGAGTGCCGCTGATGGTGTCGAGGAGGACGTCATTGCCGAGTTCCAAGCAGCAACACCGTCGCCCATCATGGCGGCACAACCAGGTCAGATTGATGCCGCGGACTCGGCCGACACCGCTCAGTTGATGACGGTGCGAATCGTGCCGGTGTTTCGGGGAACGGGGCTCACACGGCCAATGCTCGAAGACATCACGGCCTCCAGCTCACTCAGCTCCAACTCTGAGGAGATCTACTACGTCAATTCCGATGGCACAGTTGATCTCCCGACGGTCCGCGATCGTGATGTATTTCACTTCGTCGCACCAATACCTGGAACTCCAGATTGCCGCTGGTCATCGAACCCACACCTGCTGCCCACTGCGTCGGGACTCGAAAACAGCGACGAACTTACGGAGCTCGGACCGGAGTTCACACCGATCTGTGGGCAGGGCGACCGCTTGCCGGGTGGTGAGCCGGATCGCGCCATTATCTGGAACATCGTGTTCCGTACTGAAGTCAATGATTCAGATGCCGAAAATGGCGAATCGAGCGGCTTTGACGCTGGAGCTCTTTCCGTTCAGCAGCTGACCGGCTATGAGTCGGCTGATGAAGTTCGGACCATCACTCCGACGACAGGGTCGACGTGGACGGTTCATGGGCTGGCGACCACCTCACTACTTGTCGTGAGCGGGGTGAACGAGAGCCAAGTCGGTCCGTATGCAGGATGCATGTTCGAAGGAATTGGACTGATCCCTGCAGCGTCGCCTGGTTCGGCCGATGCTGAGGTGACGATAACCGTTGAGTATCAGTGCGATGAACCCGACACCGACCCTGCACTGGCTAGTACGTGTGACAGTTCACGTGAACCGTCTCCAGGGTTCGATGCCGCCGACAACCTGATGGACCGATTGTGTGCAGGCGAGTTCGACGTGCGGGCCGGCCCCGCATATCGCATCAACCAAACAGACGCACTTGAGGGTCTTGCACTACATGCTCGCCCCGATGCTTCGCAAAAGTTGTGTTGCTGGTCGACAGCGACGGCGACTGGTCGCTCGTCATGAACCCTCGCCTCTCGAGCGACGAGGGTCGAGTTGCCGGCTGGGTGTTGACAGAGACCTTTATGGCTGCTGTCGAGTGACGCGTGCCCGGCCGACGCTGGGTCGCTAGCGTCGGCCGGGTGAGTTTGCCGACAGATCTGCAACAGGAACTCTGTGCAGTTCTTGGTTGTGAACGGCCGGTGCTGTTGGCGCCAATGGCCAAGATCGCGACCGGCGAACTTGCGTCAGCGGTCAGTGATGCTGGCGGATTCGGTTTTCTCGGTGGCGGCTACGGCGATCCCGGCTGGATCGCCGAGCACGTAGAGCGAGCCGGTGACAGTCGGATCGGCATTGGTCTGATCACCTGGAATATGGCCGCTGATGCCGTCGACGTAGCGCTGGGTTACGAGCCGCCAGCGGTGTGGTTGTCGTTCGGTGACCCGACACCGCATATCGCCATGATTCATGAGGCCGGAGCAGTTGCGGTCTGTCAGGTGGGCACGGTTGCCGAAGCAATCGAAGCAGCGGCTGCCGGCGCCGATGTACTTGTTGCCCAAGGAAGCGAGTCAGGCGGTCATGGCCGACTCGGGCGGGGACTGTTCGGTCTGCTTCCGGCGATTCGTGCCGCGTGCCCTGACGTACCGCTGGTCGCGGCAGGTGGCATCAATGACGTCAAAGGTCTGGCCGCCGCGGCGGCGTTTGGTGCTGGTGCAGTCGCACTTGGAACGGCGTTTTATGCGACCGACGAAGCTGGCGACCGAGTAGAAGCCAAACAACGCATCGTCAACAGTGGGGGCGATGACACGATTGTGAGCACCGTCTATGACTTGGTGCGTGGACCCGAGTGGCCCGAGGGGTTCGCGGGCCGCTCACTGCGTACCGAGTGGACCGACACGTGGGCTGGGCGTGAAACTGAACTGCGACCGGTGGTTGAACCACTCGTTGAACAGCATCGCCAAGCCGCCGAGACTGGTGACATGTCGGTGCGGGTGGTCTGGGCTGGTGAAGGCATTGATGCCATCAATGCCGTAGTGCCCGCTCGAACTATC
>CALKPY010000086.1 GCA_937991435.1 uncultured Acidimicrobiales bacterium | reverse complement strand
GTGCGCATCGGGCCCGGGCGCGAACCACAGGCGAAATCAACATTTATTGAACACGTGCTCGACGCTGCCGAAGAACAAGTGGCAACCGAAGTAAGTCCGTTGGCGATTGCTTGGTCGATCGAACTCAACGAGATTGACCCTTCCACTCGCATCAATCGCAATCACGTGCGTGAACGCATGCGCGCCAACCAAGGAACCGCAGATGGCTGATCCGACAACGTTCGAGCAGAACCTCGCAGCGGCTGACAAGTACCTTGCTCGATTCGCCGCATTGCCCTTGCCGCACTTCATCAACGGCGAACCGCATGGCGGCTCGGCCAACGCAACTTTTGCCAATCAATCGCCAATCGACGGCCGGCACCTCGGCGACGTCACATCGGGAACGTCTACTGACATCGACGCCGCAGCTCGAGCGGCGGCGTCGGCGTTTGAAGAGTGGAGCAACACGCCGGGCGCAGAACGAAAACGAATTTTGCATCGGGTCGCCGATCTCATCGAAGAGCACGCGCACCAGATCGCCGTCACCGAGAGTGTCGACACGGGACAAACCATGAGGTTCATGGGCCACGCAGCCCTGCGCGGCGCCGCGAACTTTCGCTTCTTTGCCGACCAGGCTCCGGCTGCAAATGATGGGCGCTCGTTGCCGACACCCGATCATGTGAACTACACGACCCGCCACCCGATTGGCCCGGTCGGGGTCATCACACCGTGGAACACCCCGTTCATGCTGAGCACCTGGAAGATTGCACCAGCGCTCGCTGCTGGTTGCACCGTGGTGCATAAGCCGGCTGAGTGGAGCCCGTTTACGGCGCACCTGCTGGCTGAGTTTGCGAGCGAGGCAGGGTTACCGCCGGGAGTGCTCAATGTCGTGCACGGCCTGGGTGAAACAGCGGGCGCCAGCTTGACCGAACACCCAGAGATCAAGGCCATTGCTTTCGTTGGCGAATCGGGAACCGGTTCGAAGATTCAGGCGCAGGGCGCCCCTAGTCTCAAACGACTTCACTTTGAGCTTGGTGGCAAAAACCCGGTCATTGTGTTTGACGACGCCGACATTGACCGTGCGCTCGACGCTGCGATTTTTATGATCTACAGCTTGAACGGTGAGCGTTGCACGAGCTCAAGTCGGGTGCTGATCCAATCGACGATCTATGACGAGTTCGTTGACCGCCTGGCCAACAAGATGAAGCGGGTTCCCGTCGGGCATCCGCTCGACCCGTCGTCGGTGATTGGCCCGCTGATTCACCCCCGTCATCACGAAAAGGTCTGTAGCTACCACGACCTGGCCCGCGACGAGGGAGCCACCGTGGTCAGGGGCACGAGTTGGGCCGACGCTCCAGCGGGGGGCAACTGGGTCGAGCCGGTTTTGTTTACCGGAGCGACCAATGACATGCGTATCGCGCAGGAAGAGATCTTTGGCCCGGCTCTCACGGCCATTGCGTTTAGCGATGAGGCTGATGCAGTTGAGATTGCGAATCGCACTGACTACGGCCTTGCCGGCTATGTCTGGACCAACGACATTGCACGCGGGCATCGCGTTGCCCATGCGCTTGAGGCCGGCATGGTCTGGATCAACTCTCAAAATGTGCGGCATCTGCCGACGCCGTTTGGTGGAACAAAGGCGAGTGGAATTGGGCGAGACGGCGGCGACTGGAGCTTCGACTTTTATATGGAGACCAAGAACATCGCGGTCGCATTTGGTCACCACGTCATTCCCAAGCTCGGCGGGTGAGTCTTGAGCCTGTATTACACGCAGAAATTTCTCTATGAACTCAACCGTTCACCCGCAATGCAAAAGGCCTATCGCGACGACCCACTCGCAGCGCTCGACCCTTTTGATCTCACTACCGAAGAGCGCGGCGCCCTGACCCGTCCTGATATTGGGCTGCTGTTTCACCTGGGCGTGAACGGGCAGATTCTCATGCACTTCGCAGCGTTTCACAGGATCGAATGGGGCGACTACCTGCAACGCATGCGCGACGGCATCGAGACACACGGTCCAGTCCGCGAAGGCGTGTATGCCATGACCGGCTACGAAGGAACCGAGGCGCACGCAACAAGTCTCGGTCAGTTCTCCGGCGCCGAGGCCAGCAGCGCGTCGCCTGCACCAAAAGGAAGCTGACGATGCCACTTGTCTACGCCGGCGTCTGCAGTCACGCTCCAGGCATCACCGGGCGAGCTGACCAGGCTGACCCTCGCGCTCGTGCGACGTTCTACGAGGCCTTTGAGAAGATGCGAGCCGACATCGCCAATAGCGGAGCCGAGGCCCTTGTGGTGATCGCCGCTGAGCATTTCGCCAACTTTTTCATGGACAACATGCCGACCTTCGCGGTTGGTATGGCCGACTTCTATGACGGGCCGATCGAAGACCCGGCATGGCTGGGAATCGAACCATTCCGCGCCCCCGGCAATCGAGACCTTTCGCACCGCTTGATCACCGAAATGATGCAAACCGTCGACGTGAGCTATGCCGAAGAATGGAAGTTCGATCACGGCATCGCTGTTCCGCTGCATTTTTTGACGCCGACGTTTGAGCTTCCGGTTATTCCCGTCAATATCAATTGCCAAGGTCCGCCGCTGACACCGCTTGGCCGGGCGTGGGCATTTGGCGAGGCTCTTCGTCGGGCAGCTGACGCAGTACCTGAGCGCATCGCTGTTGTCGGCACCGGCGGTATTTCGCATTGGCCAGCGACCCCAGACAGCGGCAAGATCAACGAGGCTTGGGACCGTGACTTTCTCGACAGCTGGCAGCGAAATGATCGCGACGCGCTGCTCGCCTATAACGACACTGGGGTGCACGCCGAAGCCGGGCAGGGCGGGTTTGAGATTCGTACCTTTATCGCGGTGAGTGGCGCAGCGAACGGCGCCACCGGCACCGTGCACTGCTATGTACCGATTCCGATTTTTGCCGTTGGATGCACCATTGCAAGCTATGACTTGAACTCTTGCTGATCTGATTCGGGTAGTTCCAACGCACCGCTGTCGGGTGCCGCATTGTCGAGAAGTTCTGCGGCTGTCGCCCTCATCGGGTTGGGCGCACCGTTCGGGTTGGGCGCACCGTTCGGGGCAGGTGCACCGTTCGGGTTGGTCGTGCTGAGCGCTTCAGCGGCGATCGGGCTTCCTGGCGCTGCGAGCAACCAACCGAGCTGCGGATCGTGTTCGAACCGCCACCAGTACCCTTGCTCGTCAAGACGCAGCTGTATAGCTCCGACGGTCACCGTGTTCTCACGGGTTTTGACGATGGTGTCTGGCTCAAGGTCGGTCAGCGCGTCGATTCCTGGGGTCAGCGCGTCATGGGGCGGCTGCCAGCGGTCGCGTAAGGCTCGAAAGCCCGGTTCGCCACCAGCCCGCCAGGCGGCTGCCGCCGCTGCCAGCTCGTTTGCGTCGATTCCTGTGCGGCCTGCGATTGATTCGACGTCGCCATTGGCCGCTCGTCGAACGACATCAGAACCAGTGCTGAGTTCAAGCCCGCTGGTAGTGCCCTCGGCGAGCATCGCCCAGGCCCGTTGAGCGGCGTCGGCGACGAGCGAACTCAGATCGTTGACTGCAATTCCCGTATCGGCAGGCGGAGCCGACGCGAGTGGGCGCAAGCGGCCGGGCTGGGCTGCGAGCGAAGCGCTGCGTTCGAGGGGTTGTGGTTCGCGTCGATACGCAGCAGCGGCTGACGTACCCGGATCGGCGCCTCGCGGCAGATGGCTTGCGTCGACGGTCGTGAGCCCCAGCCGCTTGTGATGAATCCGCTGCACGTTTGTGGTGATCTCGCTGCGAGAGCTTCCCCTGAGTGAGAGCAAGGTGTACGGGTCTGCGTCGACGAGGGAGGCCACCGCGTGCACGAGTGCAGCGGCATGGGTGCAAAGTGCGGTGCCAGAGGAACACTCGCAGTCAACGCTCAGATCCCCCGCTGTTGGCAAGATCAACGAGTCAAGAGCGTAGGGAAGCTCGCCGCCGAGCAATGCAGCAATAGTCGCGGTCTGCTCGACGACGACTTCGACGAGGTGCGCTTGTTGCGGTTCGGTCAAACGACGAACATGCAACGTCGTGCGAACTGCGTCTGTATTCCATATCTGGGCGCTGATCTGGCCAGGGCTCAGTTCGATGTCGGTCACGCGGCCGTCGCCAACCCAGGTGCTACCGCGGCTGAGACGCGCCTGGCTCTCGGGGTACAGGGCGGCAATCGAATCGAGCCATGCGCGTGCCCACCGCCCAGATGACACATTGCTTGTGCTTCTCACGATGCCACTGCCAATTCGACAAGATCGGCCAGCGCAGCATCATCGAGTTCGCCGATCCACCCCTCGCCAGTGCCAGTAACACGGTCGGCGAGTGCACGCTTGTTGCGTAGCAGCTCGGCGATGCGGTCTTCGACGGTGCCTTCGGTGATCAGGCGATGAACCGTGACGGTTTGATCCTGGCCGATGCGATAGGCACGGTCGGTCGCTTGGTCCTCAACTGCAGGATTCCACCACCGGTCGTAATGCACCACATTGGTAGCTGCAGTCAGGTTGAGACCAGTGCCTCCGGCCTTGAGCGACAACACGAGCGTGTCGATGGTGCCTGCCTGAAACCGGTCGACGAGATCTTGCCGCGCTGCAACCGAGAGCCCGCCGTGAAGGAGCTCGATGCACCGCCCCTGACCCCGGTGGTGATCGAGGAGCAGACGCCCCATCGCCACGTACTGGCTGAAGATCAAGGTCGATTCGCCAGCAGCTGAAGCAGCGTCGAGTAGATGATCAAGCGCCTCGAGTTTGCCGGACCTATCAGCCAGCGGTCCAGACTCGCCAAGGTACTGCGCCGGGTGATTGGTTATTTGCTTGAGTCCAGTAAGCAACTTGAGAACGAGACCGCGGCGATTGATGCCTTGGGCCGCAGCCACCTCGGCGAGAGACGTGTCAACGGTTGCCCGGTACAAGGTCACCTGCTCAGGTGTAAGTGGCACCACCAGGTCTCGTTCGATTTTCGGTGGAAGCTCGGGGGCGATGCCCGGATCTTGCTTGGTGCGGCGCAGCAAGAATGGCTGCACCAGCTGTTGCAGCCGACGGGTGGCGCCAGCGTCGCCATCGCGCTCGATGGGGAGAGCCGTGGTTCGGCGAAAGGTTTCGAGCGGACCGAGTAATCCAGGTACGGCCCAGTCAAGAATGGACCACAGCTCGACCAGCTTGTTCTCGACAGGAGTGCCAGTCAAGGCCATTCGCGAACCCGACGAGATCTCCCGTAGAGCTCGAGCACTGCGCGATCGCGGGTTTTTGACATGCTGGGCTTCGTCGGCGACAATCAACCCCCAAGCCACCGAGTTGAGGCGCTCGGCGTCGGTGCGAACCACGCCGTAGCTGGTGATAACAATTGCGTCGCTGGTGACATCGCTGAGGTGACGGTGGGCGCCGTGGAACCTGAGGACTGGTGCGCCAGGAACAAACCTTGCAGCTTCGCGTTCCCAGTTGTTCATTAGCGATGTCGGGCAGACCACGAGGGTTGGTCCTTGCTTCGATGGGTCGTCGTGGGTCGAACTTGCCATGGAGCGGGCGTGAAGCGCGAGGATCTGAATGGTTTTACCGAGACCCATATCGTCGGCCAGGCAGCCCCCAAAGCCGAGATCACAAAGGTCGGCCATCCAGGCCACGCCTCGCCGCTGGTAGTCACGAAGCTCCGCATGCAGTCCGGCAATGTCGCCAATCTCGCGCTCGCCAGCGAGATCCTGCAGCCGAGTCGCAAGCCCCGCAAGAGAGCCAGCGATTCGCACTGCAACTGCTTCTTCGACGCCGGTTATCTCGTCAGCGAGTTCGAGAGGCGCACCCAGAGCAATCGCAAGCGCCATGGTCGGGGTGAGTGCCGGGATCGGGGTTCGCAACCGGTCAAGCGTTGGTCGGTCAAGGCGTACCCAACGGCCTCGCAGAGGAACCACCGACCTCTTCGCCTCAGCAACAACGGCTAGCTCCGCGGCGGTCAGCGCAATGCCGTCGAGCAGGAATTCCCAGTTGACATCAAGCAGCGACGCGAGATCCATCGCGGACGGAAGCCCAGATGTTGTGTCGCCGTCGGCCGAGGCAACCACCAAGCGACGCTCAAGCTGTGGGGCCACAAGTTCAGATGGCCATCGCACGTCAACGTCAACCTCCGCGAGATCATCGAGCCGATCCAGCAGCGCGTCGAGGTCAGAATCGGCGATCGTTGCTGTCGCAGGTGTTGCGCTACCAAGCAGGTCGGCGAGCGGTTCGACGAGACGGGTGACCGATCGAAGTCCGGTGAAGAGAACTGTTTCGGCTTGTCGGCCAAGTCGGTCCAGTACCTCGGTCGGAGCACGCCAGTAGTCGTCGGCATTGATGATCAGCGATGGGTCACTGTGGCTTTGTAGTTGGAATCGAATAGTCCACAACGACTCGTCAGGATCGCTCGTTGTGCTTTCGCAGGTCGGAGCGTTGCCCGTCAGGAGATCTGGGGGCGGATGCATGCGCAGCACCAGACGACTCGTTGCGCAGTGGGCGGTGGCGAGATCGTTGACCCAGGGCCGAAGTTGAGGCACCCGTGTAGGTGACGGGTTGGCGAACACCGTGAGATCGCTGATCCGATGCGCCGCTGGGGTGCGAATGAAGCAGTCGGCAATAGCATCGCACGCCGCTCTCACTGCGAACATGGGGTCTGCAACGGTGCCGCGACCGCCGTGCACCGTGGCATGAGCCTCGGCTGGCATTGCTCGCACGATGGCTCGTAACAGGTCCAGGTCTGATGCGTCGAGCGGGTCGACTCGCCAGGTGTCCCACCCTTGCGGGCTCACCCACGGCAAGACCCGCCCCGCTGCGACGAACGACAATGCTGCCCGAGTAACCGCTGCCCAGGCGTGGGCGGAGCGGCTTGCCTCTTGGTCTCGGCCGAGACTCGCGAGGGAATCGATTGCGGCGGCGATCGAAATCTTCTGAGTAGCGACAGTGGTGCGCTGCGTGCCTCGTGTGGCCGGAAGCATGAGGTCGAGATCAGATGTTGTTTCTGCGGCGCCGCCCAGGCCCCCGGGGCTCACAGGATCCCATGCGCCAAAATGTGACGCCCGGGCCGGATCGGCGCTGACAAATGTGAGGTTCAACTGCCACAGTTCAGAGATCGCGCTCACCAAGACATCGTACATGTGTTCGCTTTACGGTTTGGCGAGCGATGCCGATTGCGGCAGACGGGTTGAGCCTGCGACGATGGAAGCACGAGAAGGTCTCACACGAAAACAGAGAGCAACACCATGCGCGAAGTCGTCATTGTCGATGCTGGTAGATCACCAATAGCTAAACGGGGAGGTTCGCTGGCCCAGACACATCCATCCGACATGCTCGGCCCGATTCAGATGGCTGTGCTGGCTCGCTCTGGGGTTGAGTCAGGCGCTGTTGATCAAGTGGTGGGCGGCTGCATCAACAAGGTCGGCGCGCAGGCCATGAACATCACCCGCACCGCATGGTTGTCGCACGGTGGAGCACAACATGTGGCATGCACCACGGTCGATGCCCAATGCGGCTCATCGCAATACTCGTTGAATCTGGCTCACGCCATCGTGGCATCGGGCTCGGCGGAGATTGTGATGGCGTGTGGCGTCGAGTCGATGAGTGTGCTTCCGATCGGTAGCGATGCATCGGCGGGGGCAAAGGCGGGCTACGGCAAGCCCATCTCTAAGTCGTACTTCGACTACTACGAGTTTGTCAGCCAGTTCGAAGGTGCGGAACGGATTGCCGAAAAGTACGGCATCAGCCGGGACGACACCGACGCGTTTGGTCTGCGTTCTCAGCAGCTGGCGGCTCAAGCTGTTGCTGAAGGGCGCTTTGACACGCAGATCATTGCGATCGAAGTTGAGGTCCGCGACGCTGACGGCAACCGCACCGGTGAAACGATCACCTACAGCCGAGATGAGGTTCCTCGAGACACCAGTCTTGAAGCTCTTGGAAATCTCAAACCGGTTGCTCGGCCAGATGGGGTTCACACGGCCGGCTCGTCGTCTGAGATAGCCGACGGTGCGAGCGCAATTCTCGTCATGTCTGCCGACGAAGCGCAGCGGCGCAATCTTAAGCCGATGGCCCGAATTGCACGAACGGCGCTCGTAGGTTGCGACCCGGTGCTCATGCTTGAGGGCCCAATACCTGCGACCGAGAAGCTGCTAGATGACGAAGGCATCTCGATCGACGATGTTGACGTGTTCGAGGTCAACGAAGCGTTCGCGTCGGTGGTGCTGGCATGGGCATCATCGACTGGCCCTGACATGGGCAAGGTCAACCCGAATGGTGGCGCGATCTCGCTAGGGCATCCGTTGGGCGCTACAGGAACATTCCTTGCAACAAAGGCGGTGCACGAATTGGTGCGTAGCAACGGGCGCTACGGACTGGTGTCCATGTGTTGCGGCGGCGGGCTCGGAACCGGCACCTTGATAGAGCGAGTATGAACAGCATGGGTTCTACCCCGAGTACGCAAGGGCACGTCTTCATTACCGGCGGCGGATCTGGCATCGGCCTGGGCGCTGCCTCGGTGTTTCTTGCACACGGCGACTCAGTGACACTGTGCGGCCGTACCGAGAGCAAGCTTGTTGAGGCGGCCTCAACGCTGGCAACCGCGGCGAACGCGGCTGGCACCGAGGTGTATCTATCGCCATGTGACGTCGCGGACGAACAAGTGTTGGCCTTGGCAATCGACTCGGCGAATGAGCGGCGCCCGCTCACCGCGGTCGTGGTCAATGCCGGCCGCGGTTCCGCAGGTCCGTTGACGTCTACCGACCGCGATGACTTTGACGCGGTCATGCAGACCAATGTCACCGGGGGTTTTCTGACGATCAAACATGCGGCGCGCGTGCTCGCCGCAAATGGCGGCGGAGCGATCTGTGCTGTGTCTTCGATTGCTGGTACGCACACACACCGCTTTATGCACGCCTATGTGGCGAGTAAAGCTGCGCTCAACATGCTGGTGCGCAATGCAGCCGACGAACTCGGAGCACTTGGCGTACGAGTCAACGCTGTTGCTCCCGGCATTGTCGAAACAGATCTTTCCGAGGCGCTGCAACAAAATGCGCAGGTCGATGAGGACTACCGCATCAACATGCCACTGGGGCGCCGAGGAACGACCGCTGACATCGCGCAGGCGATTCGATTTCTCTGCAGCGAAGACGCGAGTTGGATCACCGGCGCGGTTCTGCCTGTTGACGGCGGGCACCACCTGCGCCGCGGTCCCAATATCGACCCGCTGTTGTCGCCCTACATCGCTGACTTGCCGTCGCCGTCACCGCCCCGATGAGATAGCTACCCGGCAGTTCGAGTCAGACGCTTGCCGCCAACAGGGCAGGCGTCGGCGCAACCGGACCAGCGAGCAGCGGGGTGACCTCGTGCGCCGGAATCGGCCTGCCGAGCAGGTAGCCCTGCAGCAGTGCGGTGGTCAGCTGCGAGACGGTCCTGAGCTCTTCGGTTCGTTCGATCCCCTCGATAACAGCGCTGATTCCGAGCTTCGTTGCCAGAGCACCCACCGATTGCACGATGGCCTGATTGGCAAAATTGACGTCGATGCGGTCGATAAATCGTCGATCTATCTTGAGAATGTCGATAGGGAGCTGCGACAGGTAACCAAGCGACGAGTAGCCACTTCCGAAGTCATCAATGGCAATCTTGATCCCCGTGTCACGCAACCGTTGCAGCCGTTCGCCAGCAACCTTGAGGTCCGCGATTAGTGCCGATTCGGTCAACTCAAGCACGATTGACTGGGGGCTCACACCGGCGGCGGCGACGGCGTCGATAACGCTCGCGACCCACGCTGACGAGCTGACTGTTTGAGCCGAAACGTTGACCGAAACCGGCGGAACATTCCAGCCGGCGTTCTTCCAGTCGACGATTTGGCGCAGCACAGCCCGCAGAATTTCAGCGTCGAGTTTCGGGGCAACACCCAGGCGCTCAGCGACAGCGAAAATTTGTGTCGGTGGAACGCGTTCGCCGTGTTCGTTTCGCCAACGGGTCAGAGCTTCGAACGCCACCGGCGTGGTTTCGTCGGCTGCCCAGATCGGCTGGAAGTGCAACTCGAAACCGTCGGTGTTTGATGGTTCAAGCAGTTGTTCGTCAAGTTCGCGCGATGCAACGATCTCGCGCCGCAGAGACAGGTCGGCGACGACGACGCCGTTGCGCCCACTTGCTTTGGCCCGATACATCGCAGCATCGGATTCTGCCATGAGATCTTCGGGGCTCTGAAAGCCGTTCGATCGAGTGCACCCGATGCTCGCTGAGACCGCAGTTCCTATCGATTCGGCGAGAAGAGCGAGTGCATCGCGTATTTGGAGCGCGATCTCGGTGAGTTGGTCATCGTCGTCTGCGTCGACAACCAGCAAAAACTCGTCTCCTCCGAGTCGGCCGACCAGCCCGTTGTGTTGCAGCGCAACCTTGGACAGTTCTGTCGCGACATTTCGCAACATTGCGTCGCCCCGCTCGTGTCCATGTTCGTCGTTCACGTGCTTGAAATGGTCGAGATCAAGGTAGATGACGCTCGGCTCGCCCCCGTAGCTGCGTTCGGAAAGCCCGGCGACGATAGCTCTGCGATTGAGTAGCCCTGTAAGAGGGTCCCGGGTGGCTCGTTCGCGTAAGCGATCGAGGTCGACGGTTCGGCGCACAGCCGTCTGGGCGAGGCTGCAGGCCAGTCGGTGCTCGGCTGACGGCGCATGTTCGAGTTCGTGCAGGATCGCATGCACCCGACCGTCGCGGTCGATCAAGATCACCTTTGGTTCCGGAGCGTCGTTGTCAACTTCGTTCATGCGAACTCGCGCTCGATTGTTTGCTCGATTGTCGAGGCGAAATGTCCAACCTGGTGCCAACAGCGTCGAACAGGCTGCGAGGATCTCTGCGAGAGGGGCACCGGTGGCGATTTGTTCAAGGACAGACGCTTCGACATCGCGCGCATCGGATGCCCTCTTGACTCGGGCACTCATCTTGTCAAATGACTGGGCGAGAGCGCCGATCTCGTCACCGCGACGGTCTCCAATTTCGGTCGCGGGGTGGCTTCCGAAGGTGAGTCCCGAGGCAGCGTCGCTGATACGTCGCACCCGGCGTACCAGCCGTTCCGAAAGGGCGCTGGCGATCGCGAGCGAAGCCACAAGTGCGGCTGCGACTCCGGCCAGCGTGAACAAGCGCTTGTCTGATGCTGATTCCTCGGCGCTTTGTGCTCGCTTGACGAGAGCATCTGATTGGTCTAGAACCGCGATTCGCAGTGAGTCTCGCCACTGGTCGCTCGCCGCATGCCATTGGTCCTGGCTTCGGCCCAGGACCATGGACTCCGTCGAAGCGGTGAGTCCACGTCGAAACATAGCAAGGTCTTCAGTCGGGTGCGGAATGTCTCTCGCCGACATTGCATCAGCCAGAGCAAGGAAGTTCTGCTGCGACGCGATTGCCGCCCCGACTGTTCCTGCTTGCGCTGGGGTCCAGCGGTCGAACTGCAATGCGATATCGACGGTCAGGCGTTCGTCGAGATGACCACTACGTGCCTCGATGAGAGCGATCAATGCGATGACTTCGCTGTCAGCCAAAGGCTTGTCGTAGGCCGTGTAGGTCGTCGCAGCGTTCAGTAGCTCGTGCCGGCTCGTCGAGTATCGATCGGCTATCTGTAGCGCTGAAATGAAATCGGCTGGCACTTCGTTGCTCGCTCGAACTGAGTCTCTGACCACAGGAAGCACGTCGTTGAACACGCGTACCGCTTTCGGGTCTTGTTGTATTGCCAGTTCGAGGCGAAGAAATGCGTCGTCAGTTTTTTTCGATATCTGGGCGAATTCGCTCGGCGTCGTTTGGGCCTGAGCGGCGACCAGGTTGGTGGCGAGCAGCGCTTCGTCGCCAAGTGAGTCGTCAAGCGCCGCGATTTCGACAAGGATTTCGGTGATTCGACTCGTTGATTCTGCGAAGTCGACCTGCCGGTCGGACTCAGCGAACAGTTGATAGCCGAGAACCCCCAAAGCCACAATGGGTGCGACGATGACGAGGAGAAGGCGGCGTCGCATGCTGTTCCAATCGGCGGCGAATCAGCCGACATGAGTCTGAACTGCATGTTTCGTGGTGGGTGATTATCTGATCTGACGCGACGATCAGCCGTTTAGTTCCCGAAGATCTGCGTCAACTTCGAGAAGGGCGATGAAGTCATTGGCCGGAATTGCGTGGCTGAACAGCCAACCTTGGGCCAGGTCGCACCCCGATTGTTCCAACATCTGCGCCTGACGGGCAGTCTCTACACCTTCGGCAACGCTCTGATGGCCAAGCAACGTGGCGAGGTCAATAGTGGTGCGCACGATGATGAAGTCTTCGGGGTCATCGAGTCGACTGACGAACGAACGGTCAATCTTCATCTCGGTTACTGGCAGCTTGCGTAGCCGCTCGAGCGAGGAGTATCCGGTGCCAAAGTCGTCGATCGACAGACCAACTCCGAGCGCTGCAATCTCGTCAAAGATCGTCACGGGTAGATCGTCGGTGTCGAGCACGTCGGCTTCGGTGATCTCGATCATGATGTGGCTAGCCGGAACCGCATACTCGGCAAGAAGGCTCTTGATCTGTCGCGGCAGGTCGACATTGAAAAAGGCAGCGACGCTCATGTTGACCGCATAGGTCATGGGGTGGCCAACGTGGGCGCACTGGCTGGCGAAGCGAATGGCCTGTCGCAGCATCTCACTGCTGAACTGGTGCTGATGAGTTGACGAAGAGAGCTCACCAATGAAGTCGTCGGGCATGACGATCCCCTCGGTTGGATGCCGCCAACGGGCGAGACCTTCAGCGCCGACGATGCGACCCGTCGACAATCGGACCTTTGGCTGGAACCACAGTTCGAGTTCGCCGTTTTCGAGTGCCCGCTCGAATTCGGCTGGGCTCCGGGTGTTCGATGCAGGGTCGTCATCGGGCAGGTTCGCATCGAATAGCCGAGATGCGACCTCCGAGATTGTGGTGCCTGCCTGGTCAGCGGCGCGCCGTAACCGCACTTCAAGTTTCTCGCTGATGTTGATCGAGAGCTGGGTCACCTCCGTCAACTTAGAACATTGGTCACTGCAGTTGTTTGGACGAACCCGGTATGTCGAACAGCGCTGCGCTCAAGAGGAGGCGCTGTGGTTGAAGCTTGGCGGCCTACTGCAGCGGCTCAATCAGATTGCCGAGCTGGGTTTGGTAGGTGGCCATGTCGAAGTAGTCGCGCCAGAGCGTAATGAGATTGTCGTCGCCGACTTCGAAAAAGCCGGCGACCGGAAGCTCGAGCCAGCCCTCGCCGATCTTGAAGCGGTCAACCCGTTCGTTGATCACCCGGTTGCCGATCTCGTATTGGCTGCTGCACGGCCAATCGACTTCTGTTGCGCTGGCGAGAAAGCCGCGCAATGTCTGGGCGACGGCGTCGCGACCGACGATCGGCTCCATTGGCATGTTCTCATAACTGACATCTTTGGCGAGAAGTGTCGCCGCCAGATCGATGTCGCGCTCCTCGACGGCTGCAATGAATGAGTTGACGGTTTCTGTTGGTGTCATCGCCCGAAACCGTAGATCACATGCGCTTGTGATCTCTGTGACCCACCCTGCTATGCCGAGGCACGCGTCGCCGGACACGGCCCCTGCAGGCCAGATATTGTCGCGGCGAAGGTTGCGGACCGATGCGCGACCATGAGAAGAACAGGATGTCCCCATGCCGACCTACGTACTGACCTTTCACGGTGAATCAGCACCGATGCCTGAGGATCCAGCGGAACTCGAAGCGATGATGCAAAAGTGGGGAGCCTGGTACGGATCGATCGGCGAAGCCCTTGTCGACGGGGGGTGCGCCATTCGGCGAAGCGAGCTCGGTTGGTCCCGACGGTGCCTCGACGCCGAATCCGGCAGTTATGAGCGGCTACACGATAATTACCGCAGACGACATGGCGGCGGCGACCGTGATTGCGCAAGGATCGCCAGTGCTCGAGAGCGGACACTCGGTGCAGATTTCGCAATGCGTCGACATGAGCTGACGCCCACGCGTGCCTCGGCGTCGTGTCAATCGCGTTGACAGGCAGTCGACCCGGATAGGCTCGGCGCCGTTCACAGCTGAACCGAAGTCCGGTGATATTCCGGCACTGACCCGCAACGGTAATGCTCCTTTGGGAGACAAGTCCGGTCGCGTTCTGCTGTGTTCCAACCACTACGCCCTCGAGGATCAGGGCTGGTTTGGACTCAGCAGACTCCTGTTGCGCCAGATCAGCGACAAGGAGAATTTCCATGCGCTACCCATTGCGACTCATCGTTGTGTTACTGGCTCTATTGAGTCTTTTCGCTGCGGCCTGCGGTTCAGACGACGAATTGACTGACGACGGTGACGAAGCTGTTGCTGTCGATTCAGTTGACGCCGCGACCGATGAAACCATTGATTCATCTGACGACGACAGCGCCGACAACGACAGCGCAGACACCGACGCTGCAGACACCGATGAGACGGCCGGAGCAGGGGCAATCATTTCGTTGTCTCCAACCGCCACGGAAATGTTGTTTGCGGTTGGAGCGGGCGACCAAGTAATTGCCGTTGATGCATTCTCGAACTTCCCGGCCGACGCGCCGGTCACGGATCTTTCTGGCTGGGATCCCAATGTCGAGGCCATCGCTGGCTACGAGCCCGATCTGGTGATCTCATCGGCGCCGATTGAGGGCCTTGATGCGCTCGGTATCGACACAATGGTGTTGCCAGCTGCGGTCACACTCGATGACGTCTACACCCAGATTGAACAAATCGGTGTGGCCACCGGTCAGGTAGGCGAGGCTGCCGAAGTCGTACTCGGTATGCAAACTGATATTGACGCGGTGCTGGCTGCGCTTCCTGAGCGCGAAGAACCGTTGACCTACTACCACGAGATCGACAACACCTTGTACACGGTGACTTCTTCGACCTTTATCGGCGAGGTCTACACCATGCTTGGGCTCGTCAACGCTGCCGATGCCGCCGACCCTGATGGGGCAGCGTTTGGCTACCCGCAACTCAACGAGGAATACCTCGTCACCGCGAATCCAGACGTGATCTTGCTTGCGGACACCATCTGCTGTGAGCAGTCTGCAGCTTCAGTTGCTGCACGGCCGGGCTGGGACCAACTCGCGGCGGTACAGAACGGCAACATCATCGAGCTCAACGATGATGTCGCCAGCCGTTGGGGCCCCCGCCTCGTTGAGCTCATCGAGACGGTCGGAAACGCTGTCGCCGAGATCGAAGTCGCAACCGCAAGTTGAGCTATCCGCGTCGATCAGAACTCAACACGTGAGTCGCTGAACTCATGCAACTACGCCCCGTTCGCGTTCGCCCTTGGTGGATCGCGGGCGGGGCGCTGCTGATGTTTGCATCAGCGATCGTTGCTCTCGTATCTGGCCCCACCAATATCGATGCCTGGTCTGTCATCGTCGAGTCCGCCAACCGGCTGACGCCATTGTCGCCCGAGAGCGATCTCTCCGCCACGCAGCGGGCCATTGTCTGGAACTTGCGTTTACCGCGCGTCGTGCTTGGCCTGGTGGTTGGCGCTGCGCTCGCGACCGCTGGAGCGACCTACCAGGGTGTGTTCCGCAACCCGTTGGCAGACCCCTACTTGCTCGGTGTCGCTGCTGGTGGCGGTTTGGGGGCCACGCTGGCTTTTGTCTCTGGCTGGGGCGACGGCGTCGGGGTTCTCGACGGCGTGCAGATAGCGGCGTTCTTCGGTGCCTTATTGTCGGTCGCTGTCACATGGGCGGTCGGATCGCTCGGCGACAGTTCGCGATCGTCGACGTCGCTCATCTTGGCCGGGGTTGCGGTCGCAAGCTTTTTCACCGCGATGCAGACCTTTTTGCAACAGCGCGACACTGACGACATTCGGGTGATCTACAACTGGTTCCTTGGCGGGTTGACCACCAGCGGTTGGAGCGAGCCGTTGCAAGTGCTTCCGGTTGCGGTCGTTTGCCTTATTGTCTTGATCCTCGCCGGTCGTACTCTCGATGTGCTTGCGGTTGGCGACGATGAAGCCGCGATGCTCGGAATGTCCGTTGGACGAGTGCGCCTTGTGCTCGTAGTCGTGGCGTCGTTACTCACTGCAGCCGCTGTGGCTGTCAGCGGGCTGATTGCGTTTGTAGGTTTGATCGTGCCGCACACCGTCCGGTTGGTGTTCGGATCGAGCTTTCGAGTGATTGTTCCAATGTCGATGTTCGTCGGTGCGGCTTTTCTTGTTCTGTGCGACCTTCTGGCGCGCACGGTGCTTTCGCCAGCTGAGATTCCGATCGGTGTCGTGACGGCATTTTTCGGTGCACCCTTTTTCATCGTGATCCTACGAACGCGAACGAATCGATGACTCCGGTGCTGCAGGTCGAAGATCTAGCCGTCTCGATCGACAACAAGCAACTCGTGCGCGATGTGTCCTTTGCCGTGGGTGTGTCGAGCTGGTTGTCGATCATTGGCCCGAACGGCGCCGGAAAATCGACGGTGCTGCGTGCTGTCGCCGGAGCTCAGGCATACACCGGCGCCGTGTTGCTGCAAGGCGAACCGGCCGCGAGTATGACGAGGCGCGGTCGGTCGCGAGCTCTGTCATGGGTGCCGCAGACTCCGACTATTCCCGATGGCATGCGAGTGGTTGATTACGTAATGCTGGGTCGCACGCCGCATCTTGGCGTTCTAGCCCAAGAGTCGACGGCAGACTTTGACGTAGTTGGTGAAGTCCTGCGTGATCTTGACCTTGCTGGCTTGCAAGAGCGACAGGTCGAAACACTGTCAGGTGGTGAGCGCCAACGTTGCGTAATTGGACGAGCGCTGGCTCAACAGGCGCCGATCGTGCTTCTCGATGAGCCGACGACGGCGCTTGACCTCGGGCACCAACAAGAAGTGTTGGCGCTGCTCGACCGATTGCGTCGGGAGCGGGGCATATCGATCGTGTCGACGTTGCACGATCTGACCCTCGCTGGCCAGTATGCCGATGAGCTTGTTTTGATGGCCCAAGGCCAGATCGTGAGTCGAGGTTCGCCAGATCAGGTACTCACCGAAGCAAACGTTTCGCAGCACTACGGCGCTGCTGTCGATGTGTTCGAGCGCAATGGCGCGGTAGTGGTACTGCCAGTCCAGCCGGCAACGTGAACCGTGCGTTACGCCAGGCGTGCGTGCTCAGCCGATCTCTCTGATCAAGCCTTCTTGCGCGATTGTCGCAATATGGGTGCCGTCAACCCCGAACACATGTCCTGTGGTCAGTCCACGGGTGCGCAAAATACCGTGACCTGCCATATCGATCAGTAGCCAGTCGTCGGCGCGCACTGGTCGGTGGAACCACATTGCATGATCAAGGCTTGCGCTCATATAGACGTCGTCCCAGTTCTCAGCGGGCATGCCCCGAGGGTGCCCCGAAGCGACGGCGTCCATTGCATTGGTGTCACTTAGATAAGCGAGCGCGCACAGGTGCTTGCGCGGGTCATCGCCGAGGCCGAGGGGATAGCGGGTCCACACCAGTGATCGGGGGGTGCCAGGGTCGAGGGGATGGTCGTAACGCTCAACCCCTGACCCTTCGACGTACGGGACAACATTGTTCGGATCGGCGAGACCTATTGGGAACTCGGCCGTTTGGGTTTCTGCGCCGGCTTCGTGTCGCTGAAACGAACACGAAAGATTGAAGATGGCACCGTTCGATTGGCGGGCCACAACTCGCCTGGTGGTGAACGACTTGCCGTTGCGTATGCGGTCAACCTCGTATCGAACGGGCTCGCTCGGATCGCCACCCAAGATGAAGTAGCTGTGCATTGAATGCAGCCGGTGATCGTCGACGACCGTCTGAGTTGCTGCCCACAGAGCCTGGGCGATTACTAGCCCGCCATAGATACGTCCCCACGGGTAGGTCGGGCTTTCGCCAACCCATACATCTGGGCCGTGTGGTTCGAGTTCGAAAATCCGTGTTGCGTCAGCGGGCATGTGTGCGGTCTCGGTCACGATGTGACGCTATCGGTGTCGAAGTTGCACCTCAGCGTCGACGAGCGGCTGGCGTGACTCTTAGTGGTGCGCCTAGCGTGAAACCATGTGCCGCAACATCACAACGCTGCGCGGGCTTGAGCCCGTCGCCACTGACGATGAGGTCGAGGCTGCTGCTCGGCAATATTGCCGCAAGGTCAGCGGGGTCGCCAAGACATCGGTGAACACTGAGGAAGCATTTGAGCGTGCGGTCGCGCTGGTGGCCGCGGCGACGCGTGAGCTTCTTGGGGAGCTTCCACCGCGCAAGGTCCCGCCCAAGACTGAACCGCCGTTGCGCAGGCTTACTCGTTCCTGACGGCCGCGTCACACTCTGTCGTCGAGTGTGGCACGGGGCATTGTCAGCTTCCTTTGGGGAGCAGCGCTGCGAAGATCGTGCCGAGTCCCATCACCACCGCCGAAACGGCGAACACGAGCGTGAACGAACCGCGCCAGTCGGCGAGTAAGCCGCCGACCTGGGGTGAGGCGACCTGGGCAATGCCAAACGCGAACGTTGCGGCGGCATAGGCCGGCCCGTAGGTCGTGGCATCGGTTCGATCGACCAGGTAAGCCGCGATAACCGACGGAAGCCCGCCGAACAGCAGGCCGACGACGACCGCGCCAACAACGATGAACGAAAGCTGCCCGGTGAGCAGCAATCCCACGCTCAGGGTCCACAGGGGGTAGCACGTCATCAATGTGCGCCGTCGCCCAAACCGGTCGGATATACGGCCGACGACAATGCCGCCAAATATCGTGCACGCCCCGGCCAGCGCAAATACGCGACTTGCAGTCGATGGGTCGAACCCGTTGTCGTCTTGAAGACGGGCGACCAGAAACGCCATGATCAGCAAATACCCGAACCCATAGGTGAAATAGCAGGCGGTGATTGGCTTCCATCCCTCGATCGTCGTGAGCACGGCGAAGCCACCAAAGCCGCCGGCTGGTTGTCTAGCGCTTCGTTGTTTGAGCAGCGTGAAGACGAGCACGATCGCGACGAGTCCAATGGCGGTGTGCACGGTGTAGACGTCTCGCCAGTCTCCGCCATTTGAGATGAGGTTCTCGTTTAGCTGTCCGCTGAACACAATGCCGAGTCCCACACCGGAGCCGGTCAGCCCGACAGCGAGACCTCGTGACTTTTCGGCCACCACGGTGGCCGCGATTCCAGGGCTCGGGATCCAGATCGCAGCGCCGCCGAGCCCCATCGACACCAGCGCGATTGTCAGCACAAACGAGCTTGGCGCAACGGCGGCGAGCGCAAGACCTGAGACGGAGAAGAACAGGCCAATACGGACAGAGTTCACCGGGGAAACCCGAGCCGACAGTGACCCAACGAGCAGCGCACCGACCAGATACGCGAAGGTGTTTGCGGTAGCGATGAAACCAGCGAGCGAGTTGGATCCGCCGAGCAAATCCTCTCGCACGTCGGGCAGCACGACGCCGAAGGTGAAGCGTCCGAATCCCTGCGCGACCGCTGCCGCCAACATCACGGTGGCGAATGTCGCGAGAACGCGCGCACGCGTCACTTGCCGGGCTGCCGGCGGGGTTTGCGTTGCCAGGATCAGCTGTCGGACTCAGGGTGGCCGATGACGACGAGTACTTGCCCGTTGTCGACCTGATCATCGGCTGCGCAACGCAGCTCGTGCACCGTGCCATCGGCGGGAGCGGTGATGGTGTGTTCCATCTTCATGGCCTCGATGATCACCAGCGTCTGGCCAGCGACGACCGTGTCGCCAGTGGCGACATGTACCGACAGCACTCGGCCGGGCATTGGCGCTGTCTGCCCGCCTGCGGTATCGACCGCGGAACGGTCCGGAAAACGTGCCATCGGGGCCAAGGTGACGGTTCCGTCGGCACAGGTCACCGTGACGGTCGCGGGCCCTACCGCCACGTTCACCGCCGATCGGACCCCGTTGACCTCAACGACACCTCTGACTCCATTGTCGTCGAGCGAGATTAGGCCACAGGTCGACGTGATCGTGGCAAGGGTTTCGGACTCAGTTGCAGAGCCATGCTCGACGGTGATGTCAAACATGTGGCTTCGCGTCGGCCGATAGTGCACGGTGAGCGACTCGTCGCCAACGGTGTAGGCGCGCTTCTGCGGGGGCATCGACGAATTGCGATAACCGCTCGGCATGAACGGCAACGACTGTGACTCTCGGCGTTGAGCGGATTGAGCGAACAAGGTTGCAGCGATTGCGGCCAACTCGACGATAGAACCAGTCGTTGGCACGCCTGACCATGGCTGCACCCGGTCGATGAAGTCGGTCGTGGTGTCGCCGGCCAGAAATTCTGGTGTGCGCAACGTTGCGACTAGAAAGTCGCGGTTGGTGACAACGCCAGCGAGCGCGGTGCGTTGCAGCACGAGCGCCAGTCGTTTGGCAGCTTCGGTACGAGTGGGGGCGTGAACGATGACTTTGGCGAGCATCGGATCGAACTCGACGCCCACAACTGAACCTGCTTCGACGCCACTGTCTACCCGAGCGCCGAGATCGGTTGGCGGGGCAAACGCGTGCAACGTGCCAACTGCTGGCAGGAAGCCCGCCGCTGGATCTTCGGCGTACAGGCGAGCTTCGATCGCGTGACCATCGATGCGAAGGTCGTCTTGTGTGAAGTCGAGCGGTTCACCCATTGCGACTCGTAGCTGTTCGCGGATGAGGTCGATGCCGGTGATCTCCTCGGTGACCGGATGCTCCACCTGGATCCGGGTGTTCACCTCGAGGAACCAGAAGCTCGCATCGTCGCCATGTCCGTCAACGAGAAACTCGACGGTGCCCGCGGAGTGATAGCCGATCGCCTTAGCGGCGGTGACAGCCGCCGAGCCCATTTTGTTTCGCAGCGTCGGGGTTACGGCGGGTGACGGAGCTTCTTCAATGATCTTTTGGTGGCGTCGCTGAATCGAACATTCACGCTCGAACAGGTGCACGAGGTTGCCGTGTTGGTCGCCGAGAACTTGGATCTCGACATGGCGGGGGCCGGGTAAATACTTTTCGATAAACACGGTGCTATTGCCGAACGAGGCGGCGGCTTCTCGTTGCGCTCCGGCGACGGCCTCGACGACCTCGTCGGCGCTGGTGACGATTCGCATGCCCTTGCCGCCGCCGCCTGCGGTGGCTTTTATGAGAACCGGAAATCCAATGGTGTGAGCGGCGGCGACGATGTCGGTTTCGTCATCGATTTCGAGCGACGCCAAGGTCGGCACGCGAGCGTCGGCCATCAGCGCCTTGGCGGAGATCTTGTCTCCCATCGAAGCGATCGATGCGGGCGATGGTCCAACCCAGGTCAGCCCGGCATCGATCACCAGTTGGGCGAACTCGGCGTTTTCTGCCAGGAACCCGTAGCCCGGATGAATCGCGTCGGCGCCCGAACGTTGAGCGGCGTCGAGGATTTTGGCAGCGTCGAGGTAAGTCTCGGTAGCGGTTCGGCCGTTCAGCGCAACAGCCTGAGCGGCTTCCGTCACGAAAGGTGCGTCGCCATCGCCGTCGGAAAATACGGCGACCGTGTCGATGCCCATGGCGTGAGCGGTGCGGAAGACGCGGCGGGCGATTTCGCCTCGGTTTGCGACGAGTAGCCGCGTGATGGCGTTATCGGAAGACACCGAATCCCTCAGCTCCCTTGACGTTGTTGTTGTGGCAGATCGAAAGCGACATGGCGACGACGTCGCGGGTGTCGCGCGGATCGATGATGCCGTCATCGGCGATGCGGCCAGTTGCGTAGAGCGCCAGCGACTTGAGTTCGTGATAGTGCTCGACGCTTGCCACGATTTCGGCGTCGGCGGCTTCGTCGAACTCAATGCCTTTGCGAGCAGCTTGTGCTCTTCGTACGAGTGACATGACGCCGGCGATCTGCTTTGGGCCCATGACGGCAATCTTCGCGGTCGGCCACAGGTACGTAAACCGGGTGTTGAAGCCCCGCCCAGACATGCCGTAGTTACCAGCGCCATAGCTTGATCCGACGATGACGCTGATGTGAGGCACGGTCGAGTTCGAGACGGCGTTGATCATGCGGCTTCCGTCTTTGACGATGCCACCGCGTTCGTAGTCTTTTCCAACCATGAAGCCCGTGATGTTGTGCAGGAACAGCAGGGGAATGTCTTGCTGGTTGCAGAGCTGAATGAACTGGGCAGCCTTATTGGAGCTCTCGGAGAAGATCGGCCCGTTGTTGCCAATGACACCGACGGGGTACCCGTGGATCTGCGCCCAGCCGCAGATGAGGGTGTTGCCGTATCGGGCCTTGAACTCTTCGAATCTGCTTCCGTCGACAACCCGG
>CALKPY010000085.1 GCA_937991435.1 uncultured Acidimicrobiales bacterium | reverse complement strand
GAAACAACAGGATTCTCTACAAGTGTGTCGTTCGAGATCACATAAACAGGCTTAGTTCGTTCTTCAGGCGGCAGAGCGCGGACAGCAAGCCAAATCAAGGCCAAGGTCGCTGTTGAGTCCTTGCCTCCTGAATAGCCGACGACCCATGGAATCTGATCTTCTCGATAGAGACGGGCGGCTTCGCCAATCGCAGCTTCAACTGTTTGAGCGAAGCCTTGTTCTGCGAAGGCAGAATTCTTATCTGCTTGCTTCGTACTGGTCATCCCTCGTGCTCCATGTATTCATGTTCGATGCGGAGGTCATCGGGCGAGAGTTCCAGGCCGATATGTCGTTTCAGTTCATTTGCGGTGAGGGTCACGTTCTGCCCAGCCTTTGAGATCCGGCCGCCTCGCATCGCGCGGCCTTCCCATTGCTCGTTGGTGCGGAGAAGGTCCAGTGTTGCGAGCTTCATCCCAGTTGCTTCCCACAGCGGCTTTTTGGATGTTCGCAGTTGGGCCCCAACCTTGCCCATCGCATGAAGAAAGACGCTAAAGGTGTGGATGTAGTCCCGTCGAACCTCGGCTGCCGAGAGGTCTCCTTGGGCAACCTGTCGCCACTCCGGAATTCCTGTCGCAATTCCGTGCCAGAAAGCAATGAGCTCGTCAGTGTGGGCTGGGATTGCTGCAGCGAGGGTGTCTTCTGGCTCGAAGGCGAAGAAGGCCTTGGTGGCAGTGTGAAGAGCGCTGAGGGTGAAGAGCTTCTTTGACCGTTTGGCGAGTGAGGACTTCTCCGCCTCGACTAGTTTTTTAAAGGTCTCTGAGGCAGCGACTGATCGAGTGATTGTGGCAAGAGGGTCGCGATGGTCGAACAGGACGCCGATTGAAGCGGATGGCCGAACGGCGTATCGGTTCAGATCTGCGAACATCTGTTGACAGCGTTTCAATCCTGGGTCAAGGAAAAAGACGACAGCAATGGTCTCATCGCCCAGGTTTGAGTCCTCGGCGAGAGCGGCTTCGATGGCGGCTCGGCGGTGCTGTCCGTCGTTGATGATGAACCTTGCGTCCATAGAGATGTTGAGATTGCCGAGCCGCTCATCAGGGTCGCCGACCTGCAGCGGTTCGAAGGTGATGCCCCCGTCAACTGACGCGGTCAGGGCTGAGAACACATAGTCGTTGCGGTTCTCGAGAAGGTACGCCGCCATTTCGGGGACACGGTTGCGATTGAGCGCCCGCTGGGCCCTGATCTCAGCTGGTAGCTCTTCGTCGTCGAATTGAAAGAGCTTCGGGATCAAACGGAGAGGGCACTGGCTTACGTAGAAGTCTCGGCTAGCTTGAGTTCCTCGGATTGCTGAGAAACGATATGCGAAATCATTAGCCATTGCGTTCACAGTATAGTACGTAGCAATAAGTGATCAAGTATGTATCTTCAATACATACAACTAGAGGTGCCGAAGCTTGTCCGTCTATCTCGACCATGCTGCAACAGCCCCTTTGAAGGCTGAAGTGCTTGAAGCGATGATGCCGTATTTGACCGACTCTTTCGGCAATGCTGGATCTCGGACACATCAGTTCGGCTCTGAGGCGAGTAAGGCGGTCGAACGAGCGCGCCGACAGGTTGCAGACGTAGTCGCTTGCGACCCGAACGAGGTCGTCTTCACTCCTGGCGCAACCGCAGCGAGCAACCTCGCATTGCTCGGCCTGGCTGCCCATGGCCGAGCGGCGAACAAGCGACACATTGTGTCAACCACGATCGAGCACAAGGCAACGCTTGAGCCACTCGAGCGACTCCGGGACTCCGGCTTTGAGGTCGAGCTCTGCCCTGTAGGGCGGTCTGGGCGAGTCGATACGGAAGAGATGCAGTCGCGGCTGCGAGAGGACACACTGCTCGTCTCGATGATGGCGGCGAACAACGAAACCGGCATCACCCAACCCGTCGACGAGGTTGCGACCATGCTGGCAGGCCATGATGCATATCTTCATGTCGATGCGGCGCAGACTTTTGGAAAGTTCAGTGAGCCATTGGCGAGCAGTCGTATCGATCTTGTCTCAGTGAGCGCACACAAGCTCGGGGGGCCCAAGGGGATCGGTTGCTTGGTCGCCCGACAGCGCAAGTGGGATCGCCCCCCGCTCGAGCCCTTGGTTCTTGGAGGAGGTCAAGAGTCGGGCCTCTCACCAGGAACCCAACCAGTGCATCAGATCGTTGGCTTCGGTGCGGCTGCGCAACTGGCCTCAGGAAACTCCGAAGCGAACCGAGCTCGAACGGTACAACTGCGGAACCAACTGCTCGATCGTCTCAGCGCAGACTTCGAGGTTGCGGTGGTGGGTGACGGCGACTACTCGCTTCCCCACATTCTGTCCCTGTCCTTTAGGGATATTGATGCAGAGGCACTGATGCTCGCCGCCCGAAATAACGTCGCAATCTCAAATGGATCGGCCTGCACCTCAAGCAGTTACGAACCGAGTCACGTGCTCACAGCGATGGGCTTCACCGAGCAGGAAAGTGCCACTGTGACCCGTTGGTCGTGGGGTCCCGACACGGCAATTGAGGAAGAGGAGCTCAACGCTCTAGCGTCGTCGATCCGAAGGCTCGTTGTGTAGTTGGAACCCTCGATGCGTCAAGCGGTTGCAGTTCCGCGGCCTAAACGCGGCCCGCGAGTACGCAAGATCGTTGCAATACCAACGATTCCTACCCAATCGACCAGCTTCCCAAGCTGAATACAGGGGTTCGATTCCCCTCACCCGCACCGTTCAGAACCGGCCGATTCGACGACTCAAACGTGCTACGTCTCGACGCCGATTACGCAACGTTGGGTTCGAAGGGAAATCGTTATGGCTTCGAGCTCTGGCTTCGTCAACATCTTGATAACAACCTCTCGATCCGCACGGCTGGGCTGCAAGCATCAACTTTGATGCTGTCGCTGGTGCAGATGTGCGCACAGTCAAGGTGCCGTCCTCCGACAAGCCAGTTCGCGAAGCCGCACGAAAGTGGCGGCGGTGCTTCACAATTCTGGATCCGCGACGGCAACCGAACCGAACCACTCCATGGTGATGAATAATCCAGTACCAAGAAAATCATTGGGGATGCGCCGCTCATGAATTGCGCACGGCCGGGCGATCGAGTCCCAATCGTCGATAGTTCGATTTATGTCAGTATGCATAAGTTTGTCGCGTGTTTATATTAATGACTTTTTCAACATAACTATGTATAAGTTATGTACAATCCTGCCAGATGCTTGATCAGCAGTACGCACAAATCCTTGCCCAAGGTGAAACGCTCACCGTCGAGTTCAAGAGCGCTGTCGACGATCGTCAGCTGGTTGAGGCAGTCACATGTTTGGCCAATGGCGAAGGCGGCCTGCTGTTTATCGGAGTAGACGACAGCGGCCAGGTCGTCGGCGCCACCAAACGTCATGGCAACATCACCGACGTCGACCGGGTGCAGGCAATGATTCGCAATCAGACCGAACCACCACTCACAACAGAAGTCCGCCTCTTCGATAGCCCAGACGGCGACATTCTTTATGTAGAGGTACCGATTGGAACCACCGTCGTTGCCACTAGCAAAGGCACATATGTGCGCCGCGTGATCGGAGCAGACGGCAAGCCTCAGTGCATCCCGATGCGACCCCACGAGGTCTTGGCGCGAGCTGGAAGTATTGGCGCATCTGACTACTCAATGGTTCCGTTGCCAAACGCAATCGAGGATCAAGACCTAGACCCAAATGAGTTCGATCGACTTCGTGCGCTGGACCAGATTGGCGGCGATGGTTCTTTAGCGCTCCTGTCCAACACCGAGATTCTGCGAGCACTGCAGTTCCTACGGCCCGATGGCCAGCTGACGGTGGGTGCCGTGCTTATCTTCGGCACACCAAGCGCGATCGACAGATATGCCCCGGCCTACGAGGTTGGATTTCAAGAGATCGAAACTCTCGAGGTACGCACCAACAAGCGATGGCGAGCACCACTGCTACAAGCCTTTGAAGAGCTTGTGGGTTGGATCGATCGCCACAATCCCGAGGAAGAAGTCGAAGTCGGTCTCTTACGGATTGGTCTGCCTCGATTTACCAACACGGCACTCCGAGAGCTGATCGCAAACGCGATCGTGCACCGAGATTTCGCTCAGCTCGGTCCAACGCTTATCGAACTCGACGAATCAGCACTGCAGATATCGAACCCCGGCGGTTTCCCCAATGGAGTGACAATCGACAACTTGTTGCGCACACCGCCCCGGGCGCGCAATCCGGGAATCGCTGCTGTGTTCAAGCTGCTCGGTCTGGTTGAGAGCACGAGTCGCGGCGTGAATCGCGCGTTTGAGAGCCAGCTACGAGCAGGCCGAGCCGCGCCCGACTACTCGAGAACATCGGCCGCATCAGTGGTTGTTCGTTTGCGATCCGGCCCATCTGACAAAGAACTAGCGGCGTTCATTTCCGAGCGCCGTCAATCTGGCGAGCACCTAGACGTCAACGATTTGCTCGTTCTTCATGAGGTACGGACCCAAGGTCGAATAACTACGGCACGAGCTGCGCAGCTGTTTCAGGTTCTCGAAGGCGAAGCGCGAGGGCTGCTAAACCGCCTGGTTGAGGCTGGCATGCTCGAAGCTAGAGGCGAGCGGAAAGGTCGCACCTACCACATGGCAGCTGGCGTGTACCGAGCCCTCGGTCAATCGGCTGGCTATGTGCGTACCCGCGGGTTCGATGAGCTACAGCAGACACAGATGATTCTCAAGTTCCTTGAACACCAAGGGCGAATCACTCGAAGCGATGCGGCTGAGCTTTGCCAACTTGACCCCGTGGCTGCTGGATACCTGTTGCGCAAGATGAGAGACGAAGGCGTGCTCGAGATGGTTGGCCAAAAGCGTGGGGCCCATTACGTGATTGCCGCGGAGCCCACAACATAATTCCTTCACTCGTCCGACGTTCACGCCCCAGACTCCGCACTCGAATAACCCGCCCCGCGCGTCAGCTTCCCCGATCGGTGGTTGCTTGGGCCAAGTAGTCGGTGGCGAATGAGGCGAAGCGGGCGTGGAGCTCGGTGGTCACCACACTCGTAGCCAGTTCGGCAAGCTGACCCACATCTGAGCTGAGCGATGCGACGTCATCAGTCGGCATTCCCCGCTCGACGAACGGCTCCCAAAGGTGTCGCTCGAAGACGTCGCGGAATCGGTCTGCGATTTCGCTCACGGCTGCAGTCAGGGCTTGGTACTCGTCGAGGATCTCATCGACCGGTATGCCGAGCCTGGCGACGGCCGGCCCGATGTCGGCAAAGCCCTCGTTTGCGATCTCGAGCTCGTTGCCGTGCACTTCGATCAGCCCAACCTCGACCGCGCGCTGAATGTCAGCCTGGGTGAGCTTCACCCCAGAAAATCGTCCCATCAGTTCCGCCGGCGAAAGGCGCAACGGTTCCCGTGGCATCGCCGGAGCGACGTCGCCGACGCCGATCAGGTGGTCGAGCGAACGGCCCGCATTCCACGAGTCGAAGACCTCTTTGATGGCCGCCAGCGAGAATCCCCGCTCTTGTAGGTGTGCAATCAACCGAAGCCGGTCTCGATGGCCGTCTTTGTAATAGCCGACACGTCCACGACGTTCCGGTGGCGGCAGCAATCCTTTGTTTTGGTACAGCCGCACTGTCGAAACCGGAATCTCCGCATGCCGGGCAATCTGGTCGATCGTCATGTCTGTCGGGTCGCCCGCTTGAGGGCTCAAGTCGTTGCTGTCAACCATCGTGCTCATTCTGCCACCATTTATCTTGCTAGTATTTACTAGCACAGTGTATAGTCTCGACTATGAGCTCTGCAGCCGTAGCCACCAAGCACCCAACCTGGATCCGAAACGGTCTCATCAGCACCATCATCTGGACGCTCTGGGCAACAATCGCCCAGCCCGAATGGACCGGCGTGTTGCTCATGCTCTCGCCATTCGTGTTGCTGCCCCTCGGCCTTCGTCTCGCCGCAACCGCCGACACCGGCCCTGTCGCCGACGAGCTGTTGACGTTGGCTCGCGCCGCACCGGTCATCGCCCTCACCGCAGCAATCAGCTTCGTTCCCGGCCCCGGGGTCCTCGCCGCAGCACTAACGATTCCATGGCTCGTCTTCACGGTGGTCGTGGCCCTCGCCGGAGCAGGCCGTCTGCTCTCACGCCAAACGCTGAACGACCCCGGCATCGGCGCTGACGCCGGGCTGATCTTTCTCGTCGTCGGCGGCGCCTGGCTGACGATCAGCCGTGCCGGCCTCAACCCGCTGGGCTTTAGCGATGCAATCGTGCAACTCACCGCCGTGCACTTTCACTACGCCGGGTTTGCGCTTCCAATCGTGGCCGCTGTTGCCGCAAGCCGACTCGGCTTGTCAGCCGCAGTGCCCGTCGCCGTCATCATCGGCGTGCCACTCACCGCCATTGGCATAACCGCAGGCGGCGCGCTCGAATGGGTCGCCGCCACCTTCATGGCCCTCGCCGGAATCGCCACTGCAATCGTGTTGCTTCGCCTGAGCACCGACACCCTCGGCACGCCCCGTGCACTCATCGCCGCCGCCGGTTTCGCACTCATCGGCGGCATGGCCATGGCCCTCGGCTGGGCATGCTCGATGCGGTTCACATTCAACTTCCCCGGTCTTGCGTCAATGGCTGCTATCCACGGTTCGCTCAACGCCCTCGGGTTCGGACTACTTGGCCTGATCGGCCTGAACCTCGTCGCCCCCGCAAGCAACGACAACGCCGCCCGAACCAGCCTGCACCTCGCACGACCTTCCGCCCAGACACTCACCCGGCTCGCCAAACAAGCCGCCGACCACGGGCCCACCAACCCCGTTGGCCTACTCAAACGAGCGGTACCTGCAGGGTTCAAGCACCAAGTCTGGACGCTCCCCATAGAGCACCAAGACTTCGCCCAAGCACGCAACGCCATCAACCAATGGAACGGTCACCAAGCAGCCGGCATCAACCGAATGCCTGAACAGCCAGACATCGCCGTCGGCCAAACCCTCGCCCTCGCCATTCCCGTCGGCCCCATCTCGGTCAGCGCCACGAGCCGCATCGTCGAAGTCGTCGACGAACCCGATCGTTACGGCTTCACCTACGCAACGCTCCCCCACCACCCGGTCGACGGCGAAGAATCGTTCATCATCACCCGCAATCTCGACGGAAGCCTGACCATCACCGTGACCATCACCGTGACCGCCACCTGGCAAGCCGCCACGCTTGCCAACAACGTGTGCCCACCGGTCACCCGCTTCCTGCAGAATCGAGCCATCAACCAATACCTGCGCGGCATCGCCGAAACCTGACCATGTCTACATCAATTTAGGCTTGCATCGAACATATGTTCGTGTCAGGCTGTTCGAACAGGGAATCGTCGCTTGCCAGTGGCCACCGCGTGGCTGCAACGATGTGAACCTGCGGCTGTAGCCAGAGGCCGATACACGTTTGGACACGTGTCTGGGGTTTGTTCGATCCGAGCTTCCCACCTCGATGTCCTATGCCTGTTGCCACACAACAACTCAACACCCCAATCGACAATGCGATTGACTCACTGACCCAGGTCGTGGCTGTCGGCTGTCCACAGGTTGAATCGTCGAAGCAGGCCATCGACACCATCGAAGCCGTAGAGAGCGCCCGTCGGTTAACCGCAATAGCCGCCGTCGATGTGTTGACCAGCATCGACCTTTCTCGTTCCTTCTACGACCACGGCCACGCCTCGGCCCGCGTCATGTACGCCCACATCGCCGGCGTATCGAGCGCCGAAGCTCACCGGCTCGACCAGATCCGGCGCATGACCAGCGCGGCAGACATTGTCGACACCGCCTGGCGCAACGCCGAACTTTCGGTCGACAAGGCCGCACTAATCGCCAAGGCGTTCGCCAATCCGCGGACCCGCGACCAGTTCCTGCTCGATCAGACATGGTTCGTCAAACAAGCCCGCCGTTTCGGCACCAAACGACTGACCAAGATCGTGGCCCGCTGGCTCGAAGTGCACGACGACGACGGCCCCAACCCCGGCAACGATCCATCGTTCGAAAAGCGTCGAGCCTGGTTAGCTCAAGACCATTTCTCCAAAGCCTGGAAACTCGACGCCGAACTCGGATCATTGCAAGGCTCCATCTTCAACCAGATCTTCCGGGCCTACGTCAAAGCCGAATTCGACCACGACTGGGCACAGGCCCAAGAGCTCCACGGCGCCGACACCTGCGTCGACCTGTTGGCCCGCACCAATCAACAACGCTGCGCCGACGCTCTCTGTCAGATCGCCGAAGACGCCGCCAACAGCGACAAGCCGTCTGCCCCGGTCAAGCGGGTGCACAACATCGTCTGGAATGCCGACACCTACGAAGAGTTGTTGCGCCGTTGGATCAACGCACCCGCCCGCATGCTCGACCCCGACACCTACAACATCACAGATATCGACGGTCACCCGATCGCCGCCCTCGCCGCCTTTGCCGACAGCCTCGTCTCGAGCCTGCGCAGGGTCGTGCAAGACGCAGCTGGTGTCACCATCAACATGAGCACCGACGTGCGCTTGTTCTCCGGCCTCGCCCGACACGGCGTCACCCTCGCCACCACCGAATGCTACTGGCCCGGCTGCTCCGTACCAACAAGCAGCTGCCACATCGACCATCTCAGACCCGCCGCCCGGGGCGGGCCCAGCGACCAACTCAATGGCCTGCCCGCCTGCCCCAGACACAACTGGCTTAAAGAACGCGGCTACACCGTCACCCGCCAACCAGACGGCACCATCATCATCATCTGGTGCACTAATTAAAACACCTATCTGACCAAAATTATTTGATAAGAAATCAATATCTGCATTAGTACCCTGACCAATAATACCTC
>CALKPY010000084.1 GCA_937991435.1 uncultured Acidimicrobiales bacterium | reverse complement strand
GCAGCAGCAGTAGCGCCACCAGCAGCAGCCATACCCTTGAACTTGTCAAGACCACTCAAGAACCCAGCATTGTCTTTCTCGTCGTCGCCACCATCGAGCATGTCGAGAATGCCACCCATACCACCACTACGCATGGCCTTGGTGTTGTCACCAAGCATCGAAGCCAGACCACCAGCATTCATGGCGCCACCAGCAACCTTTTTGCCAATGAAACTCATCACCATTGGCGCCAACATCGGCAACAACTTCTTGACCATGCCACCGCCAAGACCAGACTGGGCCGCAAGGCCGTCTTCGACGGCGCTCTGTCGGCTTCCAAAGATCGAACCTACAAGACCAGCACCAGCGCCGTCGTTGTCGCCGCCACCAAGGAAACCACCAATGTTGTCAAGCATGCCGGTATCAGCACCCTTGGCTATATCGAAGATGGCGTCAGCACCACCGGGAGCTGCGGCACGCTTGCCGAGCCCACCAAGCAAAGCCGGCCCGGCCATACCAACCAGTCCCTTAGTCTTGTCGTCGTCAGAACCAAGAAAACCACTAAGGGCTCCGAGGTTCGAACCACCGGTGAGCATGTCACCGAGTTCATCAAATAGTGCCATTGTGGCTTCCCTCCTTCTGACCACGCCGGTGTGGTCATGAACGAATGTGTTGATTGTTGTTTAGTCGATCAGGTTGGTCCCGCGACCGAATCGTGCCAGCTGCGCAGCATGCGATTCGACAGCCAGCCAACAAACGCGAAGATCACAATGCCAAAGATGCAGGCACAGATTGTGGCGGTGATGAGCTCAGGTATGCGGGTGTCTTTTTGGTAGTTGTCGAGTAAGCGCCCGACGCCGATCGCCCCCTGGCGAAAGAAGAAGTCACCGACGACTGCACCGATGACACACCCGCCGGCTGCGATCCGCAAGCCGGTAAAGATGGCGGGCATCGCGCCGGGCAGCTCAAGTTTGAACAAGCGAGTCACTGGCCCAACGTTGTGCAGGCTGAACAAGTCGTGATGGCGAGCCTGCGCTGACTGCAGCCCAAACAACGTGTTGGTGATGACCGGGAAAATCGCAATCAATACGCACACCACTACACGAGATGAAATGCCGAAGCCGAACCAGTTTCGCAACAAAGGCACCAAGGCCAGGATTGGCGTCACCTGCAACACAACCGCATAGGGGAAAATGGACTTTTCCGCCCATTTGGCGGTGTTCATGGCAATGGCGACCGCGATGCCCAAAACAACCGAGATAAGCAACCCGATCAGAGCGACTCGCCCAGTCACAAGCAGCGATTCAAGAATCGGCCTGATGCCTTTTCGTTCATGCCACACGAAGAAACCGTCGGTGAAGATCTCGTGCGGCGGCGGAAGCGCCGTGCGACGGCGAACGGCGTCCATGCGCACGTAACTGATGAAGTACCAAAGGGCAATGATCAGCCCGAACATGACAATCGGCGCGAGCCAGTTGAGGCGTGCCTCGCGGCGTGATTTTCGCTCGAGTTCTGCACGCATCGCGGCGGTGCGAGCCGCCACCTCGGGCGCCACCGCTGCAGTCCCTTGTACATCGGTCATGCGTGGGCCTCTTTGAGCGAGTTCGACACTTCGCCGCACAACGCCGCGAACCTTGGGTCGTACCGAAGTTCCGGCAATCGGGGATAGTCGAATGGCACCGGAATGTCGCTGATGATGCGACCCGGACGAGCCGACATGGTGATCACTCGGGTGGACAGAAACACCGCCTCAGCGATCGAGTGAGTCACGAACACGCCAGCGAAACCCTCGTTGCGGAACAACGATAACAACTCGTCGTTGAGACGTTCTCGGGTGATCTCGTCGAGTGCGCCAAAGGGCTCGTCAAACAGAAAGACCTTGGGGTCCATGACAAGCGACCGAGCGACCGAAACACGCATTTGCATGCCCCCCGACAACTGCTTTGGATACTTCGCTTCGTGCCCCGACAGTCCAACGAGTTCGATCGCGTTACTCGCTCGACGCGCCCGTTCACCCTTGTCCATCTCATGCAGCTCGCCCAGCAGCTCTACGTTGCGTTGCACAGTGCGCCACGGCAACAAAGTGGCGTCTTGAAACACGTAGCCGATCGACGATCGATCAACTTCGCACAGACCGCCTGTGTTCTCGGTGAGACCGGAAGCTATTCGCAGAAGTGTTGACTTTCCGCAACCAGACGGACCAACAAGGGCAACAAATTCGCCTTGGGCCACATCAAAATTGATGCCATCGAGCGCGTGAGTGCCATCGGCGAAGATCATGGACACGTCGGCGAACGCCAACGACACGTCGTCAGTCATCGAGGACCCTCCGGAATGCACCCTCCGCACCCCAACTACCAGCTGTGTTTCTATCACAGTCGATGCGGGGTCGGACCCGTTGAAGAGTCAGTTCACGCCCCGTTCATTCGGCGCGCCCATCTCGGACTAGGGGCAGGTGGGGCGCGGCCGATGTCTCGAAGCACGCCGTCGGCGGCATTGCGACCCGGCGCACCGAAAATGCCAGCTCCCGGCCAGGTGGCGGCGCCGGTCAGATACAAGCCCTGCACCGGGGTTCGGTAGCGGCTCAACTCGCGTCGACGACCGGCCAACGTCGCGAGCGGGGTAGCCGCATACGCCGGAGCGTGGCCTCGATGCAGATGAAACTCTGACTCGTAACGATCAGGAGTCATCGCCCTCCATCGATCGATTGAGTCGACAAACCCCGATTCGGTCCTGTCGCCGACCACATCGATCCATCGGGCGGGCTCGGGCGATGTTGGCCAGCCACCTGCTAGGTCGTATGGCGTGAAGAGCGCTTCGATACTCAAGATGTCGTTTTTGTCGGGTGTGACCATCGACGGGTCAAGCACTGAGGGAACGTTCACAAGAAATGTCGGGTTAGGTGACACTGCCCCGGCGGCGCGCAACGCATGCGCTTCGGACAGTTCGCTGGGCGACGGGGAAATTACCGACGTTGGTTCAAGCAGATCAACGTCGGGGAACACGTCGACCAGCCGCTCGATTCTGCGCCACACCGGACGCCTGGTGATGACGGCATCGATCTTGGATTCGTACCCGCCGGGAGCCTCGCCCGAAGACCACTGTCTGGTGATCCGACGGGTTGACCGGTGTTCCTCGGGCGAGGCTGCGCTGAGCCAGTCACCAAGAACCCGTCGAGGGTCGCACGATGCAATCACGAGCGGCGCCGTGAGGCGTTCGCCGTCAGACCCGTCAAGCTGCACGCCGCTCACGCTGCTCCGTTCAATAAGCAGCTGCGAAACAGCGGCTTCACAACGCACGCGACCTCCAGCGGCCTCGAAGCTGGAACGAAGCGCATCGGTGAGCGCTCCGCTACCGCCCACCGGACGGCCGGTGCGAACAAGGTGCCGGGTCGCATAGGCAGCAGCCGCAAGCCCGGTACCGGGCGTGTCAGGAGGAACTCCCCAAACCGTTGGACCCGTGCTAATCGCTGGCATCGTGAGGTGCCAATCGTTGAAATACGAGTCGAGCACAGCGGTCGCGCTCAACCGGCTCCACGCCATCATCGTGCGGAGACCTCTCGCTCGACTTGCGACGGCCGTGCGAACCAGCGAGGTAGCGGTCGCACGCGAACGAGCCATCTCGATCATGGCCCGGGCTACCGGCAAAGCATCGGCCAGGTAGCGCCGATAGTTGGCCACCTCATTTGGGTGGGTGTGAGCCAGCCCGTCAAGCGTGCGGTCGCTGTCGGCAAAGAAAAGCCATGGCTCGGTGTCGTCGTGGAACAGGTGCAGGTAGCTAGCTTCAGGCTCGACGTAGCGCAGACCGTGCGCTTCGAGATCAAGCTCGTCGAGTATCGGCATCGCCCGAATCAGCGTGTGGTCGCAGTTGCAAATGTTGAACCTGGCGCCCAGATCGCTCACCGTCGAAGCACATCCGCCAACAGAAGAACGAGCTTCGAGCAGCACCGTGTCGACCCCGGCGCGCGCGAGATACGCCGCGCAGATCAAACCGTTGTGACCACCGCCTATGACAATGGCTTCCGCGTCGGCCATATGTTTCCCCTGAATCGAGACTAGCTAGAAGGTGTCCGCCTCGGCGTCACTCACTACGTTGATACGGATGCAAACACTGGTCGTGCAGGCGCATCCAGTGCGCGACAGCTACAACGCCGCGATTGGCAAAGCCGTGGGCGATTCATTGGCTGCGGCCAACCGAGGCTATCGGCTGCTGCGCTTGGGTCAGGGTGACGCATGGATGCCGGTCGACCTCGCAGGGGTGCACCATCTCATTGTTGTTCACCCGACCTGGTGGGGAAGCCTGCCCGCAGTCCTGCTCTCCCACGTGCAAGCCGTCGTCGCCGCCGACGAAAGCGCGTTTCGCGACGTGACCAGATTGTCAGCGGCCGCGACGCACGGGGGTTCGCGCCTGATCAACCTGATGCAGGGTGAACCGGGCAGACGGCTGTGGCAACGTCATGTGCTTCCGCTGTGCGGGCCCGGTGCCAGGTTCGACTGGATCGCGCTCTATCGGATCGATCAAGCCACCAGCCCCCAGCGTCGTGCCTTTTTGACAAGAGCTGCAGGCCTGGGTCGCTGACCGAAACGACTACCAACCTGCGAACGCCTTGAAAATGAGCGCCTCGGAATCATCGCTCGGCGAAATGGCGAGGCGCTTGGTGCGGCACATGCGATTGCAGTTCAGACGCAAGGTACGAATCAAGGTGCGATACGCAAGATCATCGCGTTGAGCTGGCGGTGAGTCACCGGCTGTGACCATGGCTAACCGGCGCACCGACAACAGGTTGGGCCGAAGCTTCTGCCGGTTGTCGAACACAAACGCGACCCCGGGCACCAGCACTCGATCAAGCCATCCCTTGAGCACCGGTGGAAGACCACCGAATACAACCGGGTGACAAAACACGACCGCTTCACAGTTTAAAACCAGTTCGGCTGACCGCTTCGTTTCGGCAGTAATGAGCGGTTCGTCGCTCTCGTACGCGATGCGTTCGGCCTCGCTCATGTACGGCACGAAACGCTCGGCGATGAGATCGATGTGGGTCACGTCGTGGCCGCTATTTGCAAATGCATGCACCGTGTGCGCGACGCATGATCGATCGGCGCGGTCGGGTTCCCACGCACTCACCACCAACACCCGCACAGGTCGATCGTAGGCGCACCGAACTGGCCAGGATGCGCAGCGAGGGGCGAACGCTGGCGGCTGCAACCAACGCCACCAGGTCAATCGGCCTAGAGGCCCTGGGCAGATTTCGCGGACGGTGAGGCGATGTGCCTATCAACCAAATGGGTGAAAGGTCGACTGTTTAGTAACGGCGTTATTTGTGCGCCATCCACACCTGAATCGGAGAATCCCATGAAGAAAGCATTTGTTCCATTGTTCGCAGTACTCGCTGCACTACTTGCGATCGTGCCATTTGCATCGTTCGCTTCTGCAAACCCTGCAGCAAAAACGCGAATGCCGGCGCCGAGCACATCAATACCTGTGCACACCGTGCCAGACGGCGTCTTGGGCGTACTCACCGCAACCAGCAACAACGGAACAGACCTGCCAGTACACACCGTGCCAGACGGCGCGTTCCCA
>CALKPY010000083.1 GCA_937991435.1 uncultured Acidimicrobiales bacterium | reverse complement strand
CTTCCTGCTGCTGTCGATCGTTCGCAGCCCACCGTCAGCCACCACCTCTCCGTGCTTGTCAACGCCGGGCTCATCACGCGTGACAAGCGAGGTAAATGGGCATGGTTCCGTGTCTGCCCGGCACGTCTCGACGCCCTTCGTATCTTCTTCTCGCTCACGTCCGATTGATGCCGACTGCCGGCACGAGGGGAGCGCAGCTCGGCTGATCGGGCTACCCTCGCCGCTGTGAGTTGGAGGGGAACACGACACATGGCTGTTGTACGCGCTGCCGGTGCCACGCTGCTGCTGGTCCTCGCCGCGTCGTTGCTTGCGGTGTTCGCGACAGCAGCACCCGCCGAGGCCCAAGATGGCGCGCTCAAAGGAACCTTGCGGCTTGGTCGTGATGTCGTTCCCGACGTCGTCATCACCGCTACTGACGCCTCGGGTAGCGAGGTCGGTACGGCCACGACAGACGCAGATGGCAAATGGGAGATCCCGTTCAGCGAGACCGGTACCTACCAGGTGACGATTGATACGAGCACGCTTCCCGAAGGCGTTGGTTTCGAAGAAGGACGCAGCGAAACAGTCGAAATCGTCGCAGACGAGGTACGCGCCAAGGCAGTCGGCTTCAAACTTGCATCGGCCGACGTGTCGACGACGATCGAAATTGATCCACTGTGGCAGCGGCTGCTCAGTCGAGCGGTTGACGGCATCAAAGTTGGCCTCTTGATTGCCTTAGCGTCTGTTGGGCTCTCATTGATTTACGGCGTGACTGGACTCGTGAACTTTGCGCATAGCGAGATGGTTGCCTTTGGCGCCTTGATGGCTTTTGCTTTTGAGTCCCTGTGGGGCGGGCTGCCCTTCTGGATCATCATCGTGCTGGCCGCACTAGCGGGCGGTGTGCTTGGGTTCGTGCTCGAAGGTGGCATCTTCAGGCCCCTTCGTAAACGCAAAATGAACAATATTTCGCTGATGATCGTCTCGATCGGGCTGGCGTTCGTCATGCGCTACACCCTGCTGATTTTGTTCGGAAGCGATCCAAAGTCCTACGAACATCATCGAGTGCAAAAGGCGATCGATTTCGGTCCATTCTCTTTGCCGGGCAAGGACTACTGGATTATGGGTGTCAGCCTGCTCATGCTCATCGCGGTCGGGCTGTTGCTGCAACGCACCAAACTCGGCACCGCCATGAGAGCCGTTGCTGACAATCCGCCTCTGTCTCAATCATCGGGCATCAATGTTGACCGCACGATCATGGCCGTATGGATTGCCGGAAGCTTGCTCGCATCAGTCGGTGGTGCATTTCTCGGACTCACCCAGGTCGTCGAATGGCAGATGGGTGAGAAGGTTCTGCTCTTGATCTTCGCCGCCGTCACCCTCGGGGGTCTCGGCACGGCCTACGGAGCGATGGTTGGGGGTCTTGCTATTGGCTTCGCCAGTGAGTTCTCAACCTTCTGGCTCGACAATGACCTGAAGTTCCTAATCGCACTCATCGTCTTGATCTTCATTCTCTTGTACAAACCTCAGGGAATCCTCGGGGTGAGGGAGCGATTCGGATGAGCAACCTGCAGCTCCTTGCCGGCTTCGATATGAGCAAGCTCTTTGGTGACTCAATTCGTGCTGGCATCAACGTGCAATCAGCGGCCTTTGCGCTCGGGGCCGTCGGCCTGAACTTGCACTACGGCTTCACCGGTTTGCTCAATGTGGGCATGGTGGCCTTTATGGCCGCCGGCAGCTACGGCATGGCCATCATCTTCACCCAAGGACTTCTTGGCGGATCAATTCTGCTCGGCATCCTCGGCGGTCTGGTCTTCGCGACGATCATCGCGTTGCTCGTTGGTATTCCGGCCTTGCGGCTGCGTTCTGACTATCTCGCCATCACGACCATCGCCATTGGCGAAGTCATGCGTATCTCATTCCGGTCGCGCCGTTTGCTTGACATCACTGGCGGACCATTCGGGCTTCCGAGCATTGAAGACCGAAGCGCCGATATCAGCCTGGCCGACCGCATCGGTCGTGACTGGAACCCGCTGTTCAACGTTGATGACCCAACCCGTACATTCGGTTTCTGGAAGCTCGCCTTTGATGGCAAAACGCTCTGGTTGATGATCATTGGCTGGACCATCGTGGTGCTCTGCTCGCTGCTGGTCTGGAAGCTGATCCAGTCGCCGTGGGGGCGTGTCATTAAGGCCATCCGCGAAGACGAAGACGCGGCCCGTGCACTTGGGAAAAACGTGTTCAGTTACAAGCTGCAGAGCCTGGTCATCGGTGGTTGTATCGGCGCTCTCGCAGGCATCGTGCGAACACTTGACAGCGGTTTCGTCGAATCGAATCAGTTCAAGCCGCAAACGACGTTCTTTATCTGGACTGTGCTCATTCTCGGCGGCGCAGCGTCGAAGTGGGGCCCGGTACTTGGTGCGTTCCTCTTCTGGTTCATCTTGGTGTTCTTCGAAGAGCTGCTTCGTCAGATCATTAGCAGCAGCTCAGACATGGTGTTCCTCGGTCTCGAAGCCAACGACGTCGGACGTATGCGCCTAATCATCATGGGCATCATGCTCGCCGCATTGATGGTGTGGCGTCCTCAGGGAATCCTCGGTAAGAAAGAGGAGGCGTTGCTCGATGCCCGCTGATCTCAACGCCGCCCAACAGGCTGTTCGAACCGCAGACCCAACGCCCGGGTCTGCCAAACAAGACCCCATTTTGATCATCGACGAGGTGTCGCGCAGCTTCGGCGGTTTGCAGGCCGTCGATGTCAAACGTCTCGAAGTTCAGCGCGGTGTGATCACCGCGTTTATTGGGCCAAACGGCGCCGGCAAGACAACGTTCTTCAATCTGCTCACCCGTTTCGATGATCCCGACACTGGCAAGTGGCAGTTCAACGGCGAGGAACTCTCGGGCAAGCTGTCGCACTCGATTGCCCAAGCGGGCATGGTGCGCACGTTCCAGCTGACCAAGTCGCTCGGAAAGATGAGCGTCATGGACAACATGATGCTCGGCGCTCAGGATCAAAAAGGCGAGTCGCTATTTAGTGCACTCGTTAAGGGAAGCTGGAAATCACAAGAGCGGGCGGTCGAGGCCAAAGCCACAGAACTGCTCGGCCGTTTCAACTTGTCGCATATGCGCGACGAATACGCCGCAACCTTGTCTGGTGGTCAGCGCAAGCTGCTCGAGATGGCGCGGGCGCTTATGAGCGAACCGGACCTGATCTTGCTCGACGAACCAATGGCCGGTGTCAACCCGGCGTTGGTGCAGTCGCTGCTGGTGCACGTCGAAGCCTTGCGTGACGAGGGCGTCAGCGTGCTGTTCATCGAGCACGACATGGACGTCATCATGGGAATCAGCGACTGGATCGTTGTGCTTGCCGAAGGTCGTGTGATCGCCGAAGGCACCCCAGAACAGGTGTCGCAGAACAACGTGGTGATCGACGCGTATCTCGGCACGAGCTTCGCGGAAGATGAGGGCACTCCATGAGTGACCATTCGAACACGGTGTTAACGGCCGAAGGCCTCATTGCTGGGTATCTGCCCGGCGTAGACATCTTGCACAACTGCAACTTTGTGCTCGGCGACGGCGAACTGGTCGGCATCATCGGCCCGAATGGCGCCGGCAAGTCGACGCTTCTCAAGGCCATGTTCGGACTTGTGCCGATTCGCGAAGGAACCGTAACGCTTCACGGCGACCCGATTACGAACCTTCCTGCGCACCAACTGGTCCGCAAGGGTGTCGGCTTCGTGCCGCAGACCGAGAACGTCTTCCCATCGTTGACAATTGTCGAGAATCTACAGATGGGCGCCTATCAGCTGCCCAAGAGCGAAGTCGCCGGTCGCATCGACGGCATCAACGAACTCTTCCCCCGACTCGGCGAGCGTGCCAAGCAGCGGGCGGGGTTGTTGTCGGGCGGCGAACGCCAGATGTTGGCCATGGGCCGGGCTCTCATGATGCAGCCCGCTGTTCTGTTGCTCGACGAACCATCGGCTGGCCTGTCGCCGGCGTACCAGGGCGAAGTGTTCGAAAACGTCAAGGCAATCAATGCCACGGGCGTGTCGATCGTGATCGTGGAACAGAACGCCCACCGGGCGCTGCAGATCAGCGACCGTGCCTATGTGCTCGACCAGGGTAAGAACGCTTACGAGGGCACCGGACGCGACCTGTTGAACGACCCCAAGGTCATCGAGCTCTATCTCGGCACACTCGCTCGCCGCTGATATAGATCACCAACGACGTCGCTCAAGGCGCGTCGAGAAGATCAGCCAAGTCAGGTCGAATCGGCATCGGAGCGATGATCGACACATTGGAACGTCCGGAGTTCCCGACCGGAATCTTGCCGGTCGCCGACCCTGGACCGGCAACGATCAGCCGCACGAGCTGCCCGATTACTTCACGGCGATCGCGAGTCGAGACAGCGAGACGCAACATGTCTAGATGCACGCCACAGTGTGGAACGACCCACTCTTGCGACAGCACATGGGCATCTTCAAGCGAGGCCCACGCCAGAGCGGCATTGCCCGATTTGCGGGCCTCGCGAGCCTGATCTCGCCGGGCGTCGATTTCACGTAGCAAGTGTTGCGGACACGGCGCCATGATCGATTCCTTCCTTGGGGTCGTATCGAGTGTCGCGGTCAACTTGTTGCTGCGCTTGAACGTTGCGGATCCTCAATGGCCAATCGGCGACAGGTAAGCGGTGTTGAGTACCGCCGATGGTGCCAGCCCAAAATTGGCGCGAAAGACCCGACTCAAGTGCGCCGAGTCAGCAAACCCGGCGTCGGCTGCGGCAGTAGTCAGATCTGCGCCACGTGCGACGGTCGCGACGACGTCACCAAGCCGCAACCAAAGCACATAGCGCCGAAACGGAAGACCAACTTCGCATGTGAACCGCTTGCGAAGTCGGTCCGCGCTGACCCCAATCGCATTGCTGATTGATGTGAGTCGGGGCACCCCGGGAAGTTGCTGGCGCACCAATGCCATTGCCTGCGCGACCTCAGCGGAGACGTCTGTTGCGCACACGTTGGTCGACTGGGTTGTGAGCCAATCGACGATGGCTGCACCCACCTGATCCACGCTCGTCGTGCGAAGTTGGTCAATGGGCACGTCTGCAATTGGCCCGGGAGCTGGCCATCGCACAGCAAGTTGTCGGCCAAGCGCGGCTTGGCGATCGACGAGTATCAGCGCGATCCGTTCGACTGACGTGAGCGAATGTGGCTCTGAACCGGGAATCGAAACTGCGTGCGCTACACAGTGTCCGCCTGGCCAGGTCACGGTCAACGGTGCATCTGACAAGGAGATCGCGATTTGCGCAGCGTGGTGTTGATGGCGATCAGCAGGGCCAGCGGGACCCGCGTACGTGACGAAGCCGCGGCCAATCGCGAGGCGCCCCCGCCATGGGAGGTCGCGTTCGCTGCCAGGAACGGGTCGGGCGATCACCCCGGAAGCCGGACCTCGAGAAACGAGAAGTTGCCCGTGGCCCCGCGTACAGCCCACGAAACGTCAGCGGGCACGGTGATTGCGGTGCCTGGACCA
>CALKPY010000082.1 GCA_937991435.1 uncultured Acidimicrobiales bacterium | reverse complement strand
GTGCGGCACCGCCAACGGAGAACCAATCTTGAAAAATCCTGCCTTTACCTACCACAGGCCCGAGACGCTCGACGAAGCGCTCGCATTGCTCGCAGAACATGGCGACGAAGCCAAGGTCCTTGCTGGCGGCCAAAGTCTGCTGCCGGTGATGGCACTGCGCCTCGGTCGCCCCGAACATGTCGTCGACATCGGTCGACTGCCAGAGCTGGACCGAATCGACGCTGCAGCCGACGGTGTTGCCATTGGTGCGCTCGTTACCCACAGCACGGCAGAACGATCCGACGAGCTGGCGAGGTGGGCACCACCGGTGCATCAGGCCATGCCACATATCGGCCATCGCGCCATTCGCAGCCGAGGCACTGTGTGCGGCTCGATTGCCCACAGCGATCCGGCGGCCGAAATGCCCGCCGTGTGCCTCGCCGCGGGAGCGACCTTGACTGCGTCATCACGCGCCGGCACTCGCGAGATTCGGGCCGACGAGTTCGGACAGGGCTATCTGACAACCGCTCTTACGACCGATGAAATCCTGACCGAGGTTCGCTTCCCCCCGTGGGAGTCATCACATGGGTCGAGCGTGCTCGAGGTAAGCCGCCGACACGGCGACTATGCACTTGTGGGCGTCGCCACGATCATCAACGCTCCCGACGGAGTTATCGCTGAAGCTGCACTGGCGTTTTTTGGGGTAGCCAACACCCCGGTGCGTTTGCTCGCAGCCGAGCAGGCGTTGATCGGGCGGGCTACTGATGACCATGCCGCGTATAGCGAGGCGGCGGCGATCGTCACCGGCCAGCTGACGCCGACGGCTGACGTGCACGCAACGAGCAATTACCGCAAACACCTGGCAGGAGTTCTGACGCGGCGAAGCCTTGTCGAAGCCACGAACAGAATCGGAGCGCACGCATGACCAGCGTCGAAATCGGAAGCGAACTCGCCGTCTCGCTGACCCTCAACGGTGCGACCACCTCGGTACGGGTGGACCCACGCCGAAGCCTGGCCGACGTCATCCGCGAAGACTGCGGGCTCACCGGCACCCACCTCGGTTGTGAGCACGGCGTGTGCGGCGCGTGCACCGTGTTGGTCGACGGCGCCCCAGCACGGTCATGCCTCATGCTTGCGGTGCAAGCCGATGGCGTCGAGATCATCACCATCGAAGGTCTCGCCGAGGGCGACGAGTTCAGCCCGGTCCAGCAGGGAATGGTCGATGCAATGTCGTTTCAGTGCGCCTTTTGCGCCCCCGGGTTCCTCATGAGCACCGTCGCCCTGCTCGCCGAGAACCCGAACCCGTCAACCGAAGAAATCCGGGCAGAACTAAGCGGCAACCTGTGCCGATGTACCGGCTACCAGTCCATAGTCGATGGCGTCGAACGTGCGGTCGAGATCATGCAACGAGGCGCACAATGAACGGCCCCATCAGCAATCGTCTCGGCGTCGACGCGAAGCATGTACAGACCAGCGGCCTAGGTTTCGTTGGTCAGTCCGTCAAACGCGTTGAAGACCGCTGGCTCCTCGCGGGTAAGGGCAAGTTCGTCGCTGATCGGCTTCCCGACGGGGTTGCACATGCTGCATTTCTGCGAAGCCCCTTTGCGCATGCGACGATCGACCGAATCGATGTCAGCGCCGCCCGGCGCCTGCCGGGTGTTATCGCGGTCTACAGCGCTGCGGACATCAACGAGCACGCGCATCCGTTCGTGCCGCTCATCATGTTGCCCGGCACCTATACCCCACTGTTTATGCCCCTCAGCGAAGACAAGGTCCGCCATGTTGGCGATCCTGTCGCCATCGTGCTTGCGGAGTCTCGCTACATCGCCGAAGACGCCACCGAGCTGATCGAGGTCGACTACTCCGATCTCGAACCGGTCTCAACGATCGATCAGGCTCTCGACCCGGCGAGCGCTCAACTTTGGGAGCGCGCCGACGGCAATGTCTTGCACGACGACATCAATACCTATGGCGACGTCGACGCGGCGTTCGCCGACGCCGATCACGTGGTGCGCGAGACCTTCGAGTGCCATCGCCAGAGCAATCAACCAATGGAAGCACGAGGCATAGTCGTCGAAATCGACCCCGCCAGTGCGCACCTGACTGTGACCAGCACATCGCAGGCACCACATGCGGCCAAGTGGGCGATCGCCGCTATGACCACACGGGACAGACCCGGTTCATCGCTGCGCTCACTGCTCGGCAACAAGACCCGACGACAGAACTTTGTAGGCGCTGCCAAAGAGTTCGTCAAAGACAACATGGCGTCGATCAAGAAACAGGACCCAGCCGGTCAGAAACATCAGCTCAAGCGTGATCCGTCAATGTTGACCGCTCAGATGAAAATGGGGCTCGGCCTGCTCGCCGCTGACGACTTTCCGACCGTACGAGCCGACGACATCGGAGGCGGCTTCGGCTCAAAGGGTTCGGTCAACCGAGAAGACATCGCGGTCGTCGTCGCGGCGAAACTCGCCGGTCGTTCAACTCAGTGGATCGAAGACCGGGTCGAGAACCTGCTCGATGGTGGCCAGGCCCGCGAGGAACGGTTTGCGATTGAGCTGGCCCTCGATGCCGACGGCACCTTTCGAGGACTGCGTTGCCAGTTCGACCTCGACTACGGCGCGTACCCGGGCTTCCCGGTAAGCGCGGCGATCACCCAAGGGATGATCAAGGTGTACATGCCCGGCCCCTATCGCTTCGACGCATACGAATTGCACAGCCGCATGGTCACTACCAACAAGGGCAAGCAGGTCCCCTACCGGGGGCCATGGGCCAACGAGACGTGGGCGCGCGAGCGCATTATCGATGTGGCCGCTTCGACCCTCGGCATGGATCCGCTCGAGCTTCGCCAAAAGAACATGTGGGCGGCTGCCGACTTCCCCGCAAAGATGATCAGCGGCCCATCGCTCGATGTCACCATGTCGTGCAAAGGAACCCTCGATCGAGCCATTGCTGAGATCCGAGAACTCGACCTCGACGCACTTAGAGCCGCCGCCCACTCTCGCGGCAACAAGCTCGGCATAGGTTTGGCGAGCTACCACGAAGCGGCGCCAGGGCCGCCCGACTTTCTCGACGCCATCACGCCCGGTAATGACATGCTTGCGGCCGAGCAAGCGAGAGCAACGATCGAAGCTGACGGACGCATCGTCATGTACACCTCCCAGAGTCCGCACGGGCAGAGTCACGCCACTACCTACGCACAAGTGGTGGCCGACGAGTTCGGTGTTGCTCTCGAAGACGTCGAGATCGTCTGGGGTGACACCGACGTGACTCAGTTCAGCTTTTTAGGAACCGGCGGCTCACGTGGCGGACCCATTGGTGGCGGTGTGATGAAGTACTCCGCACGCGATGTGCGCACGATGGTCGACGAGTTGGCCGCTGAAATGCTCGAGTCGTCGGTCGAAGACATCACTGTCACGAACGGCAACATTCACGTCGCGGGAGTACCTGCCCGCGGACTCAGCTACCGCGACCTCGCGGCCGAAGCGATCAGCCGTCAAAGCTCCTCCGGTGGCACCGCGACCAACAAGTCGGGCCTCGCCTTTGAGATCACACGCGACTATGCAGGCCACGGTGACGGCGGCTGGTCCGTTGCCACCCACGTCGCAATCGTCGAAGTTGATCTCGAAACCGGCGTGGTCGAGATCCCGAAGTATCTCGTCGTCGAAGATTGCGGGCCAATCATCAACCCGAAGATCGTCGACGGTCAGGTACGCGGCGGTGTTGCGCAAGGCATCGGTGCGGTCTTTTACGAGAACCTCGTGTACGACAATGCCGGCAACCCGCAGGCCACCACGTATATGGACTACTTGATCCCCACCGCTATGGAGATACCCGAGATCGACATCATCCATCTCGAAACGCACTCCGCGGGAGAGAACGATTTCAGAGGCGTCGGTGAAGGCGGCATGATCGGGGCACCAGCGGCTCTATGCAATGCGGTGTCGAACGCTCTGGGCGTCGAGGTCACGACCCAATACTTGCCACCGGCAAAAATTCTCGAGCTCGCTGGCGTGATTAGCCCCGATTGAGAGCTGCCGCGAGGCTGTGAGTCACAGCGCTGCGAGACCAGCAGCCCACCATTGTTCGAAGAAGGGCTTGAGGTTGCTGCTGACGACTTCGACGAGCATGCCGTTTGGCGGCTGCACGTACGCAAAATTCCCGCACCCATCATCGGGCGACGCACCCGCCAGAGCCACACGCCACCCGCGCTCGATCGCCTGTTCGACTTCAGTGGCTACATCATCGACCCAAACACCCACGTGATGCACGCCCGGCGTATCACCCGAGTGCCACGGCGATCCAGGGGCACTCTCCAGCAGCTCGATGTGTTGAGGGCCCTCACACGAGTAGACGTAGCGCAACGGCACGTACCGAAGGCCGTGGTCAGGGGTCCACACTGCCGTCTCATCGGACTCGCGCACTTCGGCCCATGTGACGCCGAGGGTGCCGGCGAGCTCAGCCATTGCCGCCTGCAGGTCGGGCACACGAATTCCGGTGTGGAACAGACGTTGATAGTCGATCATGTTGGCCCCCGACGCACAGTGACGATAATCGGATGCTACTCAGCGATCGCCGATGCACGAAGCCGGCGGGCGCGTCACAGCGAAGCCATACTTACGGAATGAATGAACCACGCCATCACGATGCGATCGTCATCGGTGCAGGCATATTCGGCTGTGGAATCTCCTTTGAACTGGCTCGCCGCGGTTGGAACGTTTGCGCCGTCGACATGAACTCTGGCCCCGGGCTGGGGTCAACGTCGAGTTCCGGCGCAATCATTCGGTTCCAGTACTCGACGGTGCCGGGCATCAGGTTGGCCTGGGAAGGCAACCAGTACTGGGTCAACTTTGCCGAGTACCTCGAAACTGCCGAGCACCCGAACGGCGTGGCCCACAAGGTCACGACCGGCATGGCCTTTCTGCGGTCCGATGAGCAGCTTCACCAAATGTATGTCCGCAAACTGACCGAGGCTGGGGTGCCGTTCGAAGAATGGTCACCAGAGGAACTCGCCAAAAGGTACCCGTGGCTGACGCTTGCCGAATTCGGCGGACCTCGTTCGACCGACGATCCGGAGTTCTGGTCTGAGCCCGTCGGCGAGCTACCTGGAGCTCTCTGGACTCCCGATTGCGGCTATGTCAGCGATCCTCAACTTGCCGCACAGAACCTGCACCACGCTGCTCAGGCCAAGGGCGCGACCTTTCGGTTCAACACCAGAGTCGACGACATTTTGTTGGCCGATGATGACAAGGCCGTATGTGGTGTGCAGCTCCGAGACGGCACGCAGATCCACGCTCCAGTGGTGATCAACGTTGGTGGGCCTTGGTCGTCGACGCTCAACGAACTCGCGGGACTCGCTGGATCCATGGCGATTGAGACTCGACCAATGCGCCACGAGGCCCATATCGCTCCCGCGCCCGAGGGGCTCGACTACGAAGCCAATGGCACCATGATCGGCGACCTTGATCAGGGCATGTATTTCCGCCCCTCGCCCGGCAACAACATCTTCGTCGGCTCTACCGATCCCGATTGCGACGGCCACGAGTGGGTCCAAGACATGGACACTTTGAATCGCGAGATCACCGAACCCATCTGGAATCGACAGATGATGCGCATCGCCAAGCGGATACCCGAGTTCGGGGTGCCACATCAACGACGAGGGCTGGCCGAGGCCTATGACGTCAGCACCGACTGGGGCCCAATCTATGACCGCACCGACCTCGACGGCTTCTTCGTGGCAATCGGAACCAGCGGCAATCAGTTCAAGAACGCATGTGTGGCTTCGCACCTCATGGCCGAACTGGTCACAGCCGTTTCTGCCGGGCATGACCACGACAACGACCCGTTGACGTTGCGAGGGCGATTCACCGATACACCGATCGATATGGCGGCGTTCAGCCGTAACCGTCCAATCAACGAAGAGTCGACAGGCGGCGTGTTGGGTTGATGCCAATCGCGTGCCAACGCTCGTGATTGGAAGTACCGGGCTCGTCTACCCACGCATGCGGCAGGTCGAAGCCGCTCTGGCCGACCAACCGTCTTCATCGTGATCAGAGTCTGCAGCTAGCGTCGCACACATGTTCATCAACGGAGAATGGGTCGACGCCGCGAGCGGCAGCACCTTCGAAGTGTTCAATCCTGCGACCGGCGACGTCATCGCAACGATGCCAGCGGGCGATTCCGTCGACGCGGAGCGGGCGATCGCCGCTGCAGATGCAGCCTTTGGCGAGTGGAGCGCCACATCGCCCTATGCCCGTGCCGACATCTTGATGCGGGCTTGGCAGTTGATGGGTGACCACGCCGAAGATCTTGCTCACCTGATGACCACCGAGCAGGGAAAACCGCTCAAGGCCAGCCGATTTGAAGTCGGCTACGCCGCTGACTTTGTTCGTTGGTTCGCCGAAGAAGCCCGACGGATCAGCGGTGAATGGTTGCCATCGTCGCGCAGCGATCAACGGTTCTTGACCGTTCGTCAACCCGTCGGCGTCGTCGCCATGGTCACACCGTGGAACTACCCGATCTCAATGCTCACCCGCAAGATGGCGCCGGCACTTGCCGCCGGATGCACCATGGTTCTCAAACCAGCCGAAGCCACCCCGCTGTGCGCCAAGGCGGTATTCGAGATCTTCATCGAAGCCGGGGTTCCTGCCGGCGTGATCAACATGGTTACCGCATGCGATCCGGCACCCATTGGCGAGGTGTTCACCAGCGACCAGCGAGTTCGCAAGCTCACGTTCACCGGATCAACCGCCGTTGGCCGGCTGCTCGCCGCCAAAGCGGGCGCCTCACTGCAACGGGTGTCAGTTGAGCTCGGTGGTCACGCACCGTTCATCGTCTACCCCGATGCCGACCCCGAAATGGCGGCCAAGGGTGCTGCAGCATTGAAGTTCCTGAACTCAGGTCAGGCGTGCATCTCGCCGAATCGGTTGTATGTGCACGAGTCGGCTTCCGCCGCGTTTATCGAGACCTTGACCGCACGTATCTCGCGGCTGTCAACTGGCAACGGAATGAACGACGGAGTCGGAGTCGGACCCCTCGTCAACGATGCAGCTGTCGCCAAAGTCGAGGCTCAGGTCGAAGACGCACGTGCCAAAGGAGCAGAAGTTCCCGTCGGCGGCCATCGACTCGTAGACGACGGGCTCGCGAACGGTTTCTTCTATGCGCCAACACTGCTCACACGCGTCACCGACGACATGACGGTGTATCGCGAAGAGACCTTTGGGCCGGTGGCGCCAGTCGTCATCTATGACGACGTCGATCAGGTCATCAACCTCGCGAACGACACCCACTATGGGCTGGCTGCCTATGTGTATACCCAGGATCTGCGAACCGCCATCAAAGCCTTTGAGGCTCTTCGGTTCGGGATCATTGGCATCAACGACGTCAATCCCACCTCGGCGTCGGTGCCATTTGGCGGTATGGCCGATTCTGGCATCGGACGCGAAGGCGGCCATCAAGGTCTCGATGAATACCTCGAGACCAAGACGGCCGGCATCTCACTTCGTTAGAAAGGCACTTCGGTACAGGGCACCTCACGATTGGGGCACCTCACGATTGGGGTTTGCTTAGAGCCAGGCGCTCAGCTGCTCGCCGATTTCTTCAGGAGTTGTCTGTGGCGCCCAGCGAGCAACAACGGCTCCACTGCGGTCGACAAGGAACTTCTCGAAGTTCCAGGTGATGTCGGCGGTGTCGCCCTCGCCTGGCTGTGCAGCCCGCAACCACTGGTACAAGTCGGCAGCGGTATCGCCGTTGACGTCGATCTTTGAGAACATCGGGAAGTTGGCGTCGTAGTTCGACGTCGCAAACTCGAGAATCTCGGCGTCGCTGCCGGGCTCTTGGGCGCCGAACTGGTTACAAGGAAACGCAAGAACGTTGAAGCCGCTTGCGTTGTGCCGATCCTGAAGTGCACGCAGACCTGCGTACTGTCCGGTCAGTCCTCAATTACTGGCGACGTTGACAATCAGGCTGACCTGGTCGCTGAATTGCGAGAAGTCGACCTGATCACCTGTGATGGAAGCCATCTGGAAGTCTGTGAAGTTCATGTGTTAACCGTAGCTCGACACGCGCCATAGCGGGAGCCCCAGCGCACTGTCTCGTGAGCAACACTCCGAGGATCGCCCTAAGCTCTTTCAGGATTAAATGAGTCGCTGCATGGCGCGACATACTGAATCCCATTGAGGTGATGTGTTCGTGCCGATGGCTGAACCAAATCTGACGCAAGGCGAAGCTCCGCCGGTTACGCCTGCA
>CALKPY010000081.1 GCA_937991435.1 uncultured Acidimicrobiales bacterium | reverse complement strand
GAATCGGTGCAACCCGCAGACGATGTCGAAGCGGCCCAGGAAGATACTGACTCGGCCTCGAATGAGCCACAGTTCGGTGACGCGGTTGGCGCGGCGCTAGGCGTGCCTCTCGGTGATGACGACGAGATGCAAGAATTCTTCGTCCAAATTCAACGCGATGTCGAAGTCGCGACCGCGGAGTGCATGGTGGAACAGGGTTTCGAGTACACGCCTCAGGACTTCAGTCAATTCCTGTCATTCGATTCCGAAAGCACCGACACCCGGGACTACGCGACAACGAAGGGGTTTGGTATTTCGACGCAGGACTACTCCGAAATTGCGGAGCGGTTCGAAGATTACGTCGACCCCAATGCTGAGTACGTTGCTGGTTTGAGTGCGGGCGAACTCGGCGCCTACCAGACCGCTTTGCGTGGTTACACCGATGACGAGCAAGCAGCGTTGTTCGCCGACGCTGCCGACGGCACGAGCGACTTCCCTGATCCCGCTGGATGTGCCGGCGAAGCGCAGCAAGAAGCGTTTTTCTTCGAGGGTGTATTCGACGAGTTCGGTGACGAACTAGAGAACCTCGAAGCGCGCGTATTGGCGGATCAACGAGTGGTCGATGCCACCCGTCAAACCGCAACCTGCTTGGGTGATGCGGGATACCTTGTCGCGGACGTCGACGAACTCAAATCGCTTTACTCGGAACGATTTAGCGAAATCGTCAGTGACGTTGGATCATTCGAGAACTCTGAGGGTGGCGTCGCCGTGGGTGAGGGCACCGACGCTTCGGACACGGATTCCTCCGACGGCGGGTTCTCCGCTCCGAAGTTCACGTCGGCCGTGCAGCAACAGATAGATGAACTTGCAGCCGAAGAAATCGCCGCCGCTACGGCGGCGTGGGACTGCGGCGTTGAAAGCCGCGAGATCGAACGACAGGTCGGCGTAGCTCTGGAGCAGGAGTTTCTCGCTGAAAATGGGGCTCGTATCGACGAGATAGTCAACGGCTGACTTAGCCTGAGTGACTAGCGGTAAACACTCGATACCCCAACAGAGGTATAAATGACCGAAAAGACCTGTTAAGGGTGATGGGTCTGCCGCCGACAGGTGATGAGTAACAAAAACTCAACACCTGGAGATTCATATGAGGACGCAACGATCTGCCCGAGCGGTGGCATCGCTCTTAGCCATTTCGGCCGCACTACTTGTGGCACTTATCCCATTCGTTGGTTCAGCCGACAACGCCGACGCACAGAGCCGCACACGCTCTACCGTATCTGCGCAGCTGAGCACTACCGAGAGCCAACTCGCATCACTTGATTCCAAGATTGCGACCGCTGAGGGCGCCGTCGCTTCGGCGCAACTCGAAGTTGATGCAGCTGCCGCCCAAGTGGCCGCACTGAGCGCCAGTCTCGGGGTGGACAGTGCCGCTGTTGCTTCAGCCGAGGCTGAGCTCGCTTCGGCTGACGGTCGTCTCGTCACGGCAAAGGCGTCGTTGGCGGCACTCGATGGTCAAGTTGCGAGTGCTGAAGCTGCAGTTGCATCTGCTGATACGGCAGTCGCCGCAGCCCAGACCGCACTCAATGGCGGCGGTGATGCAGCTGTGGTTGCAGCACAAGCTGCTGTCGCGGCTGCGGACATTCGCGTGGCCGATGCCAAGGCTGCGCTCGCCGCGACCGGCGACGGTCGCCTCGTGGCAGCGCAGCAAGCGCTTGCCGCCGCTGACCTTTCGCTTGCCGACGCAAAAGCTGCGCTCGCCGCTGGCGGTAGTGGCGAAGTTGCGGCTGCACAGGCTGAGTTTGACGCAGCCGCCTCCGCCTACGACGCGGCGGTCGCCGCCGACGACGCCGCTGGCGCAAACATTGTCCGAATTCAAGAAGGCATAGCGGCTCTCAGCGGAATCAAGCTGACAGAAGCGCAGCAGGCTGAGCTCGAAGCTCTCAAGGTCGAAGGCCGGGCGGCTCTTGCTACTAAGGAAGCCACAGCCGCGGCGTTGGCACCTCTCGCGAGCGTTCGTGAAGCCGCTGCTGTCAAGCTTGCTGCAGCACAGACCGATGCCGAGGCCGCTTCGGCAGTTCTGCTGAGCAATGTTGCGGCGGCTGAAGAGGTACGTGCCCTGGCTGTCAAAGAAGTACAAGCTGCAACTAGGGCTGCGACCGCGGACAACACCGCAGCAATCAAGGTTCTGCAAGCAGCAGAGGCAACTCAAGCAGGTGCTGTACGTGCCCTGGCCGCAGCCGAACGTGCCACAGTGCGCAACGACGCAATCCTTGTACGGGAGCTCGCTGCTGCCCAGCAGGTTCGTGCAACTGCGGTTCAGAAGCTCGTCGCTGTTCGTGAAACTCGAGCCGAGGCTGTCAAGGCCGTCGCTGCTGCATCTGACGTTCGAGTTGCAGCCGTGAAGAAGTTGGCTGATGCTCGTCTCACTTCTGCGCCGGCAACGCCGGAGCTGAGTGCCGCATCAAAACTGCTTACTGATCGTGAGGCAGTCTTGGATGCCAAGCGAGCTGAGCTCGCCGCTGTTGCGTCAACTCGCCCCGCGCTCGCTGCCAAAGTGACAGCACTTCAGGTTGAACTGGAGTCCCTCGGTGGTCCGGCAGCTGGAACGACCATGGCTGTCGAACGCGACCTCACCGATGACTCGGTGACAAATATCGGCAACGATGCTCAAAGTGCTGTGATTTCTGCGCTCGCTGGTTTGAACACCGGAACGAGTCAGGTTCGATTGGTTGGCGGACAGCTTCCCACTGGTCTCACGTTGAACCTTGACGGAACCGTGACGGGAACTTCAAATGTCGCAGGCACCTTCGAGTTCATGGTGCAGTACATCAACCCAGACAACGGGCTGATGGAGCTTGAGACGTTGACGGTGACTGTTGGCCAGACCGCTGTTGCCAGTTCAGGCTCAGCTACCGCTGCTGTACCAGCTCCCGCTGGGCCGACCGCATTGGCCTACACCGGTAGCGACAGTGACCTACTTGCTGTGGCCGCTGGCCTGTTCTTGCTCGGTGGCGCAGCCCTCGCTGTGTCCCGTCGACGGATCGACTGAGCCATACAGGTCTCTGTGTTTGATGAGACACGGTGGTCGAATGGACCCGTCCGTTGTGGGCGGGTCCATTGCCCTTTTTGGGGCTGGCTACGGTGAGTCTGAACCTGCTGATCACAGGATTTGATCGAGAAAGGCCCGAGTGCGGTCGTGCTGCGGGTTGTCAAAGAAGTCGCTCGGTGATGCAACCTCGACAATCTTGCCTTCGTCGATAAAGGCAACCCGATTGGCGGCGGCGCGGGCGAAGCCCATTTCATGAGTCACCACAACCATCGTCATGCCGTCTGCGGCGAGCTCAAGCATGACATCGAGTACTTCCTTGATCATTTCAGGGTCGAGCGCCGATGTCGGCTCGTCGAAGAGCATGACCTTTGGATCCATGGCAAGCGATCGAGCGATAGCGACACGTTGTTGTTGCCCGCCCGATAGTTGACGAGGGTACGCGTGCGCCTTGTCGGGGATGCCCACACGATGCAACTGGGCCATGCCGACTTCGTCTGCGACATGTGCTGGACGTTCGCGAACCTTGCGTTGGGCCAGCGTCACGTTTTCGAGAACCGTGAGATGCGGGAACAGATTGAACTGTTGGAACACCATGCCAACTTCGGCTCGCACGAGGTCAAGGTCGGTGGCCTGATCGACAAGGTTGACGCCGTCAATCCAGACATCGCCAGCGGTGGGGATCTCGAGCAGATTGATGCATCGCAAAATGGTCGACTTGCCGCAACCACTCGGACCGATGATGACGACGACCTCGCCAGCTTCGATCGACAGGTCCACTCCGCGAACAGCCTGGATATCGGGGGCAAACGTTTTGATCAGACCACGGACTTCGATCATGTTCATCGTTCGCCTTTGCGATCGGGAGTCATCACCCGTTCAACCCGGCGCAACAGCAGCGACAAGGCAATGACGAGCAACAGATAGATGAACGACAGGGTGAAGAGGCCTTCTCGGAACTTGAACGTACTTGCGGTGAATTGCCGGGCGTTACGAGTCAGCTCAAGGGTGCCAAGTACAGACAGCAGCGACGTGTCTTTCAAGATGGCAATGAAATCGTTGCCGATCGGCGGAATGATCGCCCGCATTGCCTGAGGGAAGACGATGGAGTTCATCGTCTGTTGTCGGCTCAGGCCAAGTGACCGGCCAGCTTCGAGTTGGCCGCGCGGCACCGACTGAATTCCACCGCGAAAGATCTCGGCCATGTATGCCCCATAAATGAGAGCGAGCGCAAGTACGGCGCGCCAGAACGGTGACACCCGATTTGGCAGCCCGACCCACTCCGACAATTCCGGTACCACCACGAGGGCGACCGTGAAGATCAGGGCGAGCATCGGAATGCCTCGGATGATCTCGACATACGCGCGGCTTACGTTGCGCAGTACGACATTTTGCGCCAACTGGCCCATGCCGGCAGCTAGACCGATTATCGATGCGATCACAAAGGCCGCAATCGTGGCGTAGAGCGTCAGCCAGATACCTGGCCAGATACGGAACCACGCGAGTCGATAGTCGTCGTCGGTGATGATTTTGAGGCCCATAAACGCAATGAAGAGCCCAATGATCACCGCCCACCAGGGGAAGCGATTCCACCATGTCTCGGTGTCGCTGCGCCGCCGCTCGGCAGCTGGTAACGATGCTGGTGGCACCACACCTCCATCGGTAGGTTGCTCGGCCGCGGCTGCGGGGTGACAAAGTCGAAACGGGTCGCCGGAAGGATCCGGCGACCCGACTTCGGTCAAACAGTAGCTGGTAGGCGTCAGCCCATCAGCGGCCAATGTCGATTAGCCAATGTCGATTAGCCAATTTCAATTAGCCAATGTCGTCATAGGTGATGGTGAAGGCATCGGAGAAGTACTCGGTGCCGAGACGTGCCATCGTTCCGTCTTCCTTCATCGCGGCAATGGCCTTGTTGAATGGATCAACGAGGTCAGAACCTTTGGGGAAGATGAAGCCCAGTGCATCACCCGAAAGCGACTCGCCGACGAGCTTGAGATCGTCAGCGTTTTCGCCGAGGTAACCCTGGCCAGCGGTTTCGTCGATGATCACTGCGCAGACGTCGTTGACGACCAGAGCCTGAATGGCAAAACCGAACTCGTCCATGGCTTGAATGCGATCTTCGCCAACCAGGTCAACAGCGGTGTCAAAGTTGGTTGTGCCGGTCTGCGTGGCGACTGAGCAGTCCGAGTTGGCAAGGTCATCAGCGCTGTTGATGTCGCTATTGGCCTTGTTCACGAGAATGCGCTGATCGATGTTGATGTAACCGTCAGAGAAATCGACGATTTCGGCACGCTCTTCGGTGATCGTGATGCCATCAGCTGCGACGTCGAACTGACCGTCGGACACTGCTTGAATCATTGGATCCCAGTCAAACGTCTCGTACTTAGGCGTGCAGTTGAGACGACCACAGATGTCGGCGAGTGCTGCGTAGTCCCAGCCACCTGGTTCGCCGGTGGCGGCATCGATGTAGTTGAACGGCAGGTAGGCGTTTTCAACTGCAACCGTGATTTCACGGCCACCGAGGTCAACAAGATAGTTGCCATCGCCGGTCGCCGAACCTGACGCCACATTGGTTTCATCGTCGTCGCCACCGCATGCCCAAAGAAGCAAGATGACACCGAGGGCAACAGCGAGCAAGGGAAGCAGCCACTTGAGCATGCCGCCCATGCCACCGCCCGACGATCCACCCACGTTTAGATCGCGGTCTTTGCCGCCACCACCGCTGACGCTCGATGTAACGGTCTCGCGAGTCTCAGTCGTGAGCCGCTCACCGCTGTCGCGAACCGTGTTGGTGACTTTGCTGGCGCCGTCGCCAAGACCGCCGCTGACCTTGCCAGCAACAGCACCCGCAGCAGCAGCAGTAGCGCCACCAGCAGCAGCCATACCCTTGAACTTGTCAAGACCACTCAAGAACCCAGCATTGTCTTTCTCGTCGTCGCCACCATCGAGCATGTCGAGAATGCCACCCATACCACCACTACGCATGGCCTTG
>CALKPY010000080.1 GCA_937991435.1 uncultured Acidimicrobiales bacterium | reverse complement strand
GCCTCGAACCCGAACGTGAGGTCTTGCGATCGAAGTTCGCGGCCATCACGGGTCACAACCCATAAGCAACGACGCGCCTCCACGTTCCGGTCGCCCTCAGCCGATGGCGTTCCCGTCGCTGTGTCATAGTTGATGTCATGCAATCCCAATCGGCGCCTGTGCCCCGACCTGAACGCACCCCATTAGTTCCGTTTGAGTCGATCAAGGCCGCCGAGGTGCGCATGATCGATATCGCCTTTCTCAATATCTTCGCGACGATCGCGGTCATGCCGGTTCACTTCGCGCTCGGTTTCGGTCCAATGCGTGCCGAAACAGTGATTTGGTCCATCGCCGTTGTCTCTGGCCTGTGGCTCATCGTGTTGGTTGTCGATTTGGCGCTATTTCCGACCCAACGCATGACGCTGTTTGTGCGCACGCAATGTGTGCCTGTCGCCGTCGTCGTGTCGGCAGCAGGATCAGTGCTCGCGGCCCTCTCTGGTTTCGATGGGCGGGTCATCACTACATGGTTTGCTGGTGTACTCGTGTATCTGCCGCTGATCACCATCCCCTTATTGATCAGCGAGTACCGGCGACAACGCCGACCGGCCAGCAGCCACGATGTGTCCGAACTCGACGGCCGCTAGCCGATAGCTCTTGCGAAAACGACTAGCGACCGGCCGATTACTCGACCGGTCGTGTCAGATGTCGAATCTCACGTTGCCCCGGCTTAGCGCAGGCCAACGTGCGAATGAGTGCTGCTGGCCCAACCCACTCGAGCCAGCAGCGCTATCTCAACCGTTCCGGGTCAGCGGAGTACGGCGCAGATCTTGGCTCGAACTGAACTACAGGCATTGATCAGAACCGGGCGCGGACCACAGCGGTCTTCATCCCAGTAGATCGAACACGGAGCAGGGTCAACACAAATTGTTGGGCCGCCCGCGCACGGTGTGTAGCAGCCATACGGCGGATCGACGCACTCAGGGGCCTCGATGCATTGATCGGTCGGTGCAACGATCATGCCGTCGGGGCAACACCCGCCACCACGCATCTGACTCTCTACGGGACAGGGAGCTTCGATACAGCCGTCGGTAGGAGCAACGATCGTTCCCACCGGGCAGCAAGCGCCGCCGCGCATTTGACGTTCGGTTGGGCATGGCTCAACGTCGACACACGAACCCTGCCACTTCAAGCACTTGACGGACAGAACACGAGCTTCGACAGCTTCGGCCTTCGAAGCCCGGTCTACTGCGGAAGCATCGACTGCGCCCATCGCCAACATGCTGGCGATCATCAAGACGGCAGCAGCCGCAATTGACCAAACCCGCAAAGTGGGCCGGCTGGATGGTGTCTCGGTGGACGGCATGGCAGGTTCCTCGTGTACTCAATATTGGATGTAACAAGCCCCAAAGTAGAGATGATCTGCCCATCTGTCTGTGGTCTTGTTTGCCCATATTGGGTACGCGTGGGGTACGGCCGAAGCCACAGCGACTACTCGAAGCTGGCACCCGTAGCCGAATTGAACTCTTCGATCATGGCATCCCACTTGCCCACGAGTGGGCGCAGGCCCGACCAAAACTGCTGGTCCCGACGTGCTTCGAAGTCGTCGAGTTCGACGCCTTGTTGCTCGACCCACGTGAAATAGCCAAGGTTGAAGATGCGGTCACGCTCAACCTGGTCAAGTTCACGAGCATGGGTCGTGTCAGGTGCAGCCAGATGGTTCTCGAACACCGTGCCCGCTTCGACATCGTCGAAACCACCAGCAAAGTTGGTCGACATGATGCGTTCGCGATCCGAGTTGTACAAGTCGGATCCGTCGGTCGCGACGGTGACAATCACATCGTCAGAGCCCAAGCCCCAGTGTTTGGCGGCCTTGATCGCTGCCAGTGTGTTGCAGATCGACGAGTAGCCGAAGTCGACAAGCATGTCGACGAGTGCGGCATCGACACCACGACCAGCGAGGTGGCGCTTGCCGGCTGGGGTGTTGAACAATACGTCGATTTCGTTGGTGGCGTTGTCAGAGATGGCGACGGCCATGTCGGTGTTCGTGACGTTGTGGATCAGCGGAATGTGCTTGTCGCCGATGCCTTGAATGTTGTGGTCGCCGAACCCGTTGTAGAGCATCGTGGGGCATTCGAGTGCCTCCACGGCAACGATCTTGGCCTGATGCTCGTCTTTGAGGTAGTCACCGGCACCGAGCGTGCCTGCTGAACCAGATGCGGAAACAAAGGCCGCGAGACGCCCCGGTTGATCCTTCGTGACGTGACGGAACACGGTCTCGAGCGCCGGACCGGTTACTGCGTAATGTCCGAGGTGGTTCGAGAACTCCGAGAACTGGTTCAGAATCACGTTGGTTGGGTCGAGAGAAAGTTCGTTGCATGCGTCGTAGATCTCTTTGACGTTGCTTTCGGTGCCGAAGGTCTTGATGACGTCTTCGGCCGGATTTGTGGTCCAACGTTCGAGCCATTCGAAGCGTTCGCGGCTCATGCCCTCGGGCAGAATCGCTACGCCGCGACAGCCCATGATCTTCGAGATGGCAATGCCGCCACGCGCATAGTTACCGGTGCTTGGCCAGATGGCCCGGTGCTGGGTTGGGTCGAACCGGCCGGTGACGAGACGAGCCGCTAGGCACGAGTAAGCGGCGAGCACCTTGTGGGCCCGAATCATCGGGAAACGATTACCAAAGGCCAACACAATGCGTGCGTCGACGCCGGTCAGTTCTGACGGAAGCTCGATATGTGTCGGAACATCGACCTGGCCGGGAAAATTGTCTCCGGGGGCGTCGGCGTGTTCGTTGTGCCAATGGACACGAAACAGGTTCCGAGGATCGGCCGCGTCTTTTTCGACACCGCCGAGTTGACGTTGAATCGCAGCAGGGATTGTCGACGGCGTTCGCAGCTGAGCGAAGGTCGGCAACACGATGTTGCTCTCACGGAATCGGGTGACGGCGTTGTCATAAAACGCCTGGCCAGACTCGTCGAAGTCGCCGAATATGGCCAGGCCGGAGCCGGCCTCTGCTGCTGGTGATGTCGTCACTTCTTGGTTCCCTTGCTTGCTTCAGAAATTGGCATGTTCAAAACGTTCTGTACGTGCTGGCGGTGTTAGGCCCACGCGTCGATGCGCTCGCGGTTCTTCATGTTGACGAGCGGCAGCTCGTTGCGCCATTCACCATCACGGCTCGTCATTGCCGCAGCGACTGCTCCAGCGGTTGGCACGAGGCCAATCTCACCGACGCCTTTAATGCCGTAGGGCGAGTTGGGCTCGGCCGACTCGACCAGGATGACTTCGACCTCGGGCATGTCTTTGGGGCGAATGATGTCGAGCGATCGCAGCGTCTCGTTAAGAGGGCGCCCGTCCTCGTCGCACGGGAAACCCTCGCTCATGGCATAGCCGAGTCCCATGTGAACAGCGCCTTCGACCTGGCCTTCGCAAAGCAGCGGGTTGACGGCTCGGCCAACGTCGTGGGCGGCGACCACCTTGTCGATGTCGCCGGTTTCACGGTCCATCACCACTAGTTGAGCGGCATAGCCAAACGTGGAGTGAATGATTGGGTTCTCGACACCTTCGTTCAGCGAATTGGTCCAGTCGACCCGATATTCGCCCTGGTAGTCGATGCCTTTCTGGCAGCCATCGGCCATGGCGTTGCGGCAGGCGTCGGCCACCGAACCGGCGCCCATCAAGGTGCCGCGACTTCCGGTGGTCTGACCAGCGCCGAGTTCCCGGGTCGAGTCAACGATGACTTCGACCTGAGCGGCGTCGACGCCGAGTTCTTCAACCGCGACTTGGAGTGCCACGGTGTGCACGCCCTGACCCATTTCGGTCCAGCAGTGGCGTACTTCGACCTTGCCATCATCTCTGAAGTGCACGACCGCTTTGGCGATCTCCTTAAAGCCGTTGCCGAGTCCTGAATTTTTGAGACCAAGCCCAACGCCGACAGCTTGACCGGCAGCGACTGCGGCGTCGTAGGCGGGCTTGACAGCATCGAGACATTCGCGAGCGCCGAGACAACCGTCGTCAAGAATCTGGCCGGGCCCCCAGGTCACGCCTGGCCTCACCACGTTTCGGCTCCGGATCTCCCAGCCAGAAATGCCGGCTGCTTCGGCCAGGCGGTCCATGCAACCCTCCATGGCGAACTGCGCCTGGTTCGCGCCAAAACCACGAAAGGCGCCGCACACCGAGTTATTGGTGCGCGCTGCGATGGCTTCGACATCGATGTTGGGAACCACATACGGCCCGCTGGCGTGGCCTGCTGCTCGTTCGAGCACCTTCATGCCAACCGACGCATAAGGGCCCGAATCGCCGAGCATGCGGGCGCGCATGGCGACGAGCTTGCCGTCGGCGTCGCAGGCGACTTCGTAGTCCATGCGAATCGGGTGGCGCTTGGTGTGCACCAGAAACGATTCTTCACGCGAGAAGGTGGTCTTGACCGGGCGTTGCAACAGCCATGCTGCGAGTGCCGTCTGGCCTTGGTTCGACATGTCTTCCTTGCCGCCAAAGGCTCCACCGTTTGAGACGAGTTCGGTGACGACATGGTCGGTGGAGATATCGAGAATGCGGGCGATGTCGTTGCGGTCATCCCAGATGCCCTGGCCGCCCGAGTACACCATCAGACGGTCAAAGTCGACGGCTTCGCCCGCGGTGGTGCCATTGGTCAACGGAAGCGGGCTTCCGGCCGGAATCGGCACGGCAAGCGTCGACTCAGGTTCGACAAACGCATGGTCGATGCGTTGGGTCTGAAAGGTCTCACGAACAACATGGGCCGCGCCAGCAAAGGCTTCGTCGACGTCGCCGCGGGCATAGGTGCTCGTCGACAAGATGTTGCCATCAAGTTCCCACACCGCGGGCTCGTCGCTGACGATCGCTTCGGCCGGGTTCGTCATTGGCTTGTGCACGTCGTAGGTGACTTGCACCAGCAGCGCCGCCTCGCGGGCGATACGTCGGGTGTCGGCCACGACCATGGCCAGCACGTCACCGAGGTAACTGGTGCGTCCACCAATGGGAATGAACGTCGGCCAGTCTTTGTGGATCAAACCGCTGCGCAGCTCGCCGGGAACGTCGGCGCCAGTGAGCACCCGAACCACGCCGGGCACCGCCTCGGCCGCCGAGGTATCGATGTCCACAATATCGGCGCGGGCATGGTCGCTCAGGTGAAAGGCACCGTGCAACAGGTCATCGGGAACCATGTCGTCGATAAAGGGTCGGTCGCCCAGGCTGAGTGCAGCGGCTTCGTACTTGACGCCACGCGAACCAATGCCCCCCGGTGCAATCGCCACCGGGGTCTCCCCCGCGGCCAGCGACTCAACGGCATCGAGGATCTTGGTGTAGCCCGTGCACCTGCACAGGTGCGCTCCCAGCAGCCGCGAAGCCTTTTCGCGTGTCAGGTCGGCACCTGATTTGTCGATCATGGCCTTGGTGCGCATCAAGATGCCTGGGGTGCAGAACCCACATTGCAGCGCACCGTGGGCGGCGAATGCGGTCGCCAACTTGTCGCGCTCGTCTGCCGCGAGCCCCTCGAGCGTGACCACTTCGGCACCAGCAACCTTTTCCATGGCCGTCTGGCAGGCAATTCGGGCTTTGCCATCGACAAGCACCGTGCAACAGCCGCACTGGCCCGACGGCGAACAGCCATCTTTGGGAGACATGACACCCAACTCGTCACGCAGTGCAGCAAGCAGATGTTCGTGCTCGCTGTCAGCTGCGGTGGCCGCACCGTTGAGCGTGAAGTCGGTCATGTCTGATCCCCTGCTGAAGTTGAAGCTACGTGGGTACCGCTCGCGAGCGGCGGTGGTTCGATAACACCTTTTTGTGAGCCGATGCGCTGGTACAGCTCGGGCCGCCGATAGCGGGCGAAGTCAAACAGCGTCTCTTTGAAGTCGTTGCACTTGTCGAGGTTGCACACCGCAGTGATTACCTCGTCGCCGGTCGTTGTGGCCTGGGCCACGATCTGGCCACTCGGTGCAATGATGCACGACTGGGCGAGCGACTCGACGCCTTCTTCGGTGCCGCCTTTGGCCACCCCGACCACCCAGGTGCCGTTCTGGTAGGCCCCGGCTTGCATGCACAGATGATTGTGGAAGCCGGCCAGTGCGTTCTGGCCAGGATCGGGGGCGTAGTGCAGCGGCGTGTTGTAGCCAATCATGATCAGCTCGACGCCTTGTAGCCCCATTTCGCGATAGGTCTCAGGCCAGCGGCGGTCGTTACACGTGGCCATGCCGACAATGCCGTCAAAGGCCCGGTGCACATTAAAGCCCTGGGTTGACTCTTCGAAGTAGCGGCGCTCAAGATGCTGAAACGGGCGCCACGGCTCGTCGGCTTCGTGTCCAGGAATGTGCACCTTGCGGAACTTGGCCACGATGGTGCCGTCACGCTCGACGAGCACAGTCGTGTTGAAACGGTGCTCAACGCCATCAGCGTCGGGCTCGGTCAGCTCGGCATAGCCGAGCGCAAACCCGACACCGAGACGTTTGGCCTCGTCAAACAACGGCTGGGTCGCCGGACCAGGCATTGAGGTCTCGTAGTAATGGTCGTGGCCGTCAACATCTTCGGTGAACCAACGCGGAAAGAACGTGGTGAGCGCCAACTCGGGGAACACGACGAGTTCGCAACCGCGCTGTGCTGCCTCGCGGAGCATGGCGAGCAGACGGTCAACCACCGCTTCGCGAGACTCATCTTTGCCGATTGGACCAAGCTGAGCCGCGGCGACGGTGACGTTGCGACTCATGAGCGTTCCTCGGGGCTGACTGGGGCGTGCAGCGGATTGCCTTGCTCACTGTTGAGCAGCATCTGCACGAGTTCGACCTGTCGGTCTTCGGCTCGACTGTCGACAATCGTGCCCGCGTCGACCAAGAAACCCTGGCCGGTGCGCCCGGCGTACACGGTCGGGTCGCTATAGAGGCGAGGTTTAATCATGGCTGGGTCGCCCTCTTCGGGGCAGAACGTCATGCAGTTACCGCACTCGTTACACAACTCGGTGAACAACAAGTATTGCTGTCGGTCAGCCATGCCGTCGAGGCTCTTGATACTGAAGAATGCGTCGTTGGGGCAGACCGTCACACAGAAGTTGCAGGCCACGCATCCGAACATTTCGAGTTCATTGTCGACGACTCGTGGCAGCTTTTCGTTGCCTGACAGGTGATAGTCGCCAATGCCTTCGCCACGTATCGATGCCACATGCTGAGCCGCTGCAGAGGCGTGCCCTGCCGCGACGGCTTGTTCGTGGCGGGTCTGCTTCCATGACGCAAGATCAAAATGACCGCTGCTGGTGATTTCGGTGGTCAACGCCTTGAGCATGGGAGCAAGGCGCCCGTAGCCCCCAGGTTTGAGCAGATCAGAGCAAACCGTTGCGGGATTCACCCCCATCGCGATCGCGTCGGCGAGATTGTCCTTGGTGATTCCCGCAGAGAAGCTCACCATGATGTCGCCCTCGCTGCCAGGAAGATCGAGTTGGCCCGGCAGAGCGCCGGCAAGCTTGTCGAGCAGGGTCGATGCAAGCACGTGCAGCGGGGCGCCAGAGAGATACATGGTGTCGTCGGGCATGAACTGCTTCTGGTTATCGACGACCAGCGTGTTCGTCAGCTTGATGCCGAACACCCGTCCGCGGTCCTTGGCGTAGTCGTTGAGTTCGCCGATGAGCTCGATACCGCGCTCGAACTGCAGGTCTTCGGCAAAGGCTGATTCCTTGACCGAGACGTCGGTGTAGCCGAGCTCGTCATTGACGATGCCCGCAACGGTCTCGTAGCCAAGAAGTGTGGGGTTGAGCTTGACGATTACGTCAAGCCCATGCTCGTCGATCAGGTGTTTGGTGATCGACTCGATCTCTTCGGGCGGACACCCGTGAAACGTCGACAACGTCAAGGTGTCAGAAATACGCGACGTGAAGTCAACGTTGGCGAACTCAGCCCACGGGCCGACAAGCTCGGGCCGCAAGGCGTCGATCTCGGCATCGGCTTGCTTCATGCCCTGAATAAACGCCGCGACCTTGGGCGAAGCAATGCCAGCGAGGTCGTAACCGACCGACATATCGAACACATGGGGGCCAGGGTCGGCGCCGATGTGGGGCGCAAGTGGCTCCCACTGACGCAAGATGTCGATCATCATCGATGCCTTGACGTATTCGGTCAGGCTCTGCGGCACGAGCAGTTCTTGGCTCCACTCAATGTTGTAACCAATGGTCTGCATGTCAATGCACGGCCGCGAGATCTCGAGTTCGTCGAGGATCTGAACGGTCTTGAGTTCGAACAATCGGGAACCGCCGAGCCATGACAGCACGATGTTCTGCGCCAGTTGGCTGTGCGGCCCGGCCGCGGGGCCAATCGGCGTGGCGCACGTGCGCCCAAGAAAGTCGAAGCTCAGGTCAATCTCGGGGTCACGTTTCCAGATGCGAGCGGTCGGCAGATCAAAGATCTTTTTGCGCGTGTTCCATTCATGGTCGACTCGGCCGAGCAATGCGGCGAGCGACATTGGCGTAAGCGGAGGCGTTGCTTCGCTCGCTGCGGCTGGCACCTGTTCGATCATGGCTGCACCTTCATACCGAAGCTGGGTTTTGAGATAGCCGAATCATGGTTTGCAAGAGCACATTCGCTCCGGCTTCGAGATCGGCGGGGCTGGTGTACTCGGCCGCGTTGTGGCTGAGCCCATCGCGGCTTTGGGTAAACACCATGGCGGTGGGACATACCCGAGCCATCATTTGGGCGTCGTGACCAGCCCCAGATGGCAGCCGCATGACCGAATGCCCAAGATCATTGGCCGCAGACTCGACGATATCGACGACCTCAGGTGCGAAGGTAACGGGCTCAAACCGGGCCAACGTTTCAGTCTCGACGGTGCACCCTTCGGCCTCTGCAGCCTTGGCGACAAAGGCAGCGAACCGTTGTTCTGCTTCGACGAGTACGGCTTCGTCGGTATTGCGCAAATCAACCGTGAACGTCGCCGACGCCGGAACGACGTTGACCAGGTTCGGTGCAAATTCAACTCGGCCGACCGTGCCGACCTGTGGGTGACCAAGCTCAAGGGCCAGTTCACGCACAAAGGTTGCGCAGGCGGCTGCCACAAACCCGGGATCGCGCCGCAGACTCATTGGTGTTGTGCCTGCGTGATTGCTCTGGCCAGTGATGGTGACTTGTTGCCAACTGATTCCCTGTACCCCGGTCACGGCACCAATGGTGATGTCTTCGACCTCGAGCACGGGCCCTTGCTCGATATGCAGCTCAACGAACGCATGTGGCACTGGCCCCGGCAAGGGTGCGCTTCCGGCATAACCGATGCGCGTCAACTCATCGCCGACGATTGCCCCGTCGATGCCTTCTATTTCAAGTGCGTCTTCGAGGGCCATACCGCCGACATAGACCAGGCTGCCGAGCATGTCGGGCGGGAATCGAGCGCCTTCTTCGTCGGTGAAGAACCCCACGGCAAGTGGACGGTCGAGCGTGATGCCAGAACCGATTACCGTCTCAATTACCTCAAGCCCGGCAAGCACGCCGAGATTGCCGTCGTAGCGGCCACCCGTTCGAACCGTGTCGATGTGCGAACCAGTCATCACCGGCGCCTCGGGGCCATCGTGGGCCATGACGGCGATGACATTGCCGATGCCGTCGATCGAAACATCAAGGCCAAGGTCACGCATGTACGTGACAACCAGGTTGCGCCCGTCTCGGTCTTCGTCGGTGAGGGCCAACCGTGCACAACCTTCGGTGCCCTCGATGGCGCCGATCGAGGCCAGTTCCGCGAGCTTGTCGCCGAGTCTGGTCATGTCGATACGTAACGCTGCGCTGTCTGCCTCAGTCACATTCAATACGCTAGCCCGACTCTTAACAAAACGTAAAGCCCCGCGAAGCGGAACAACATTGTTATGACGTCACGCCCGTCATTAGCAAGCCCACCTGTTGCACATCGGCATCTTTGCCGTCGACCTCGCCCATGATCTCGCCTTCGAGCAACACAATGATTCGATCTGACATGGCCAGCACCTCGTCGAGGTCCTCGCTAATCAGAAGAATCGCAGCACCGTCGGCTCGTTGGGCCAGCAGCTGTTCGTGGATGTACTCCGCGGCACCAATGTCGACACCGCGAGTCGGTTGAGCGACCACGAATACCCCTGCACCAGAACTGAACTCGCGTGCAATCACGACCTTTTGAATGTTGCCGCCTGACAACGACCGGGTCGGCGTTTGGAGTGTCGGTGTTTTGACCGCGTAGTCATGAACAAGCTGAGCGCATCGATCATCGATCGGCCCATTTTGAAGCAAGCCGGCGCGGGTATATGGCGCCTGGTTGTAGTCGACCAACATGAGATTCTCCGCGACCGTGAATTCGCCGATGCTGCCATCGCGCATGCGTTCTTCGGGCACATACGCCAGACCCTTTTCTCGCACGTGCTTAGGCGCAGGGGCCTTGATCGGCTCGCCATCGATCGAAATCTCGCCAGATTCGCGTTTACGTAGCCCAAAGACGGCATCGGCGAGCTCACGCTGACCGTTGCCAGACACCCCGGCGATACCCACGATCTCACCGGCACGTACCGAGATCGATAGGTCTTTGACGGCCATCGAGCCGCGGTCTCCTCGAACGTTGAGGTTGCGGATACGCAAGCGTTCAACGCCGAGTTCGACATCAGGCAGTTGACGACCGAGGTCGACGGGGCGACCAACCATCAACTCAGCGAGCGATTCTCGGGTTGACTCGGCTGGCGTCGTGTGACCGGTCACCTTGCCGTTGCGCAAGACGGTGACCTCGTCAGCAATCTGCATGACTTCGTGCAGCTTGTGAGAAATGAAGATGAGCCCGCATTGGTCCTCGACAAGCTGGGCCAGCGTGGCGAACAGGTCGTCAACTTCGGGAGGCGTCAGTACGGCAGTTGGCTCATCGAGAACGAGAAGTTTGGCGTCTCGGTAGAGCGCTTTGAGGATCTCTGCGCGTTGTCGCTCTCCCACCGCAAGCTGCCAAATGTAGGCGTCGGGGTCGATCGACAGGCCGTAGCGTTCTGAGACTTCCCCGAGCCGTTTACGCACCGGCCGCATGTCGGCCAAGCCCCGACGGCCACCAAGTCCGAGGGCAACGTTTTCAGCAACGGTGAGTGTGGGCACCAGCATGAAGTGCTGGTGGATCATGCCGATTCCCAGCGAGATGGCTTCGGTCGGAGAACCGATCGTCACCTGAGCGCCGTTGACATGAATCGAGCCTTCGTCGGGCTTGTTCAAACCGTAGAGCACCTTCATAAGCGTGCTCTTGCCTGCCCCGTTCTCGCCGAGCAGGGCGTGCACCGTGCCCGGCAGCACCGAAAGATCAACATGATCATTGGCCAAAACGCCAGGGAATCGTTTGGTGATTCCTCGCATTTCAAGCATCGGTGCTACCGGGACAGCGGTCATTTGTCAGCCGTCGGAGGTCGTGATGGAACCGTCGATGATGCCATCGATGGTCGCCTGAGCGCCATCGATGACCGAAGAGTCGGCGCCTGCTCCGTCATTGAATTCAATGACCAAGCCACCGTTTTCAAGCGTGAGGGTGTACACCTCTCCGCCGAAGGTGCCAGCGTCGATTTCTGCCATCATTTCTGAAAGCACGACTTCCCAGTGGTACACCTGCGACGCAACGACAAAGTCAGGGCCCAACGGTGTCTGGTTCGACTGTGTCCCGAACCATAGGGCTCCTGCAGGGCCGGCTACGCCGGTTGCGCCAACAACCATCTGAGCGGTGCCAGTCAAGACATCGGCACCGTTTTGAATGTGAGCAGTCGCGGCTTCGGAAGCCAACGCCACATCGCTAAATGATTCGATGTAGTTGACGTTGACCGTGACGTTTGGATCTTGCGCCTTGGCGCCCGCAACGAAACCGTCGACGTACAGCTTGGCGTCGCCAACCTCAATCGGACCCACGACACCGAGCACGCCGGACTCGCTTAGTTGTGCTGCGAGTGTGCCATTCACATAGCCACCCTGATCGGCACGCACGGTGTAGGCCGCAACGTTAGGAAGGCCAAATGTGTCGACCGCGGTACCCCAAGCAAAGGCCGTATCAGGGAAATCAGGAGCAATCTCCTGGAGCGGACCGCCGTACTGCGAGCCGTGAGCAATAACCAGGTCGACACCGTCGGCGGCGTAGCCGCGAATAGCGGCCGCAGCATCTTCAACGATGAACGTTCCATCAGTTACTGCTATGTCGAGTTCGCGATCGCCAGCGACCGCGTTGACTGCATCAACGATCGATTGGGTGAATGCCAGGTCATTCGACGCTGACGGGGCGACGATGCCCACACGAAGCGGGCCTGCAGACGCTGACGATTCGGCCGACGTCGATTCCGCAGTATCTCCGCTGTCGACCTCGTCGGCGCTGTCGGCGCCGTCGTCGCTTCCGCATGCAGACGCCAGGAGCGCCAGTGCGGCAATGAGTGCCAGTAGCACCCCGATTGGATTTCTTTTCATGTTTGCTTCCCCTCTTGGATGAGATCTATGTCGGAGGTACGCATCTTCGCGCACCTACGTTTCGGTTTGGTTTCGTAAACGCCAGCACACCGTGGCTACGCGTTTCGATCGAATGGGCGCGTGAGCGCCGACGGTTGGCCGATGCGGCGGCTAACAATCACCAAGACCACAATGGTGAGTAGCGCCGGGGCCATTGCGGTAAGCGCTGATGCTGCTCCCGACACGATGCCGAGGGTCTTGAGCTGCAGAACTGTCGATGACACGAGGCCAAAGAGAAGTGCACCGGCCATCACGCCTCCAGGGCGCCATGCGCCGAAGTACACCAACGCTACCGCGATGAAACCCTGCCCTGCGGTGAGGTTCTGCTGGAAGATATTGGTGTTCATCACCAGAGCGGCTCCGGCAAGCGCCGCCAACGCGTTGCCGATCAAGATGGCTCCGAGACGAATCAGGTTCACGTTGACGCCCAACGTGTCGGCAGCTTCGGGCGTTTCGCCAACCGCTCGGATATTGAGCCCGAACGTGGTTCGATTGACCATCAGGGTGATCACCGGCACCAGCACATACGCGAGATACACCAACACATTGTGATTGAACAAAATGTCGCCAACGTGTGGAATGTCGCCTAGCAGCGGGATTCGGATCGGCCGGAGCCCAGAAATAGGGAGAGGAACGCCAACCTGCTTTTGAAACAGCAGGTCGGTGGCACCGAGCCCGAACAAAAAGATGCCAATTCCGCTTATGCCCTGCTCCGCGTGCATGACGAGGGTCATCCAGGCATAGAGCAACCCCATACAGAGGCCAACCGCCAGTGCCGCAAGAATTGCGGTCGCCATGCCGCCAGCCCAACCCCAGCCGCTGGGATTCAACCTGACGTAGTAGGCCGTAAAGGCTCCGCACAGCATGACTCCCTCGACACCGAGGTTAAGCACCCCCGATCGTTGCCCTACGGCTTCGCCCAGCGCAGCGAGCAGAAATGGCGTCGCGAACCGAACCGCCGAAGCCAAAGTCGCGACGATCACCGACGTGGTGAAGAAATCACTCCACATGTTGATCGCTCCGTGCCTGACCTAGCGCCGCTGCCCAATCGCGAATGCGCGTCTGCAGCTTGAGGCTGCTCACGACAAACACGACAACGATGCCGTTGAGGGCTACGACCAGGGCGCCCGGAACTTGCACGGCCTGTTGCAGGTCGATTCCGCCCTTGAGTAGCCCGCCGAATAGAAACGATGCGGGAACGGTCGCGAGCGGGTGAAGCCCGCCAAAGAGCGCCGCTACGATGCCGTTGAAGCCAGCGTTTTGTGTAAAGGCCGCGGCCCCGCCTTCGCCGATCAGTCGATGCGACTCGCTTCCGAACACGAGTACTGCACCGGCAATGCCTGCGCAGGCACCGCTCAGCGCCAGCGCCTGCACGATGCTGCGCTGTACCGGCATGCCCGCGTAGCGAGATGCGTGCGGATTGTGACCTACGGCGCGCAGTCGCACGCCCGGTGCGGAGCGAAACAACAACAGATACCCAAGTACCGCAACACCGATGGCGATCAAAACGCCGATGTGCAAGCGGGTACCGCCTGGCAACAGCGGCAGGTGAGAGTTGGCCGATAACCGTTCGGTCTGTTGAATGCGAATTGCACCCTCTTCAATCAGCAGATCCTGCAGCAGGAAACTCAAGAACTGCGCAGCCACGATGTTCATCATGATCGTGCTCAAGATCTCATTGACGTTCGCGTAGGCCTTAAGCGCACCGGGGATTGCACCCCAGATAGCTCCGCCGACTGCACCAGCGATGAGTACCAGCGGCACGAGCAGGGCTCGTGGCAGGTCTGGCAGGGCGAGGGCGACAGTCGTCGACAAGATCGCTCCTGCCACTATCTGGCCTTCGCCGCCGATATTGATGACACCCGCACGAAACGCAATGCAGATGCCGACGCCGACAAGGAGTAGCGGCATCGACTTGATTGCGGTGTCGGCGAGCTCATCGGCGCCACCGAATGCACCGGAAAACAGTGCCTTGTACCCCTCGATCGGGCTGGCATCGAGGGCCCACAGCATGAGGGCTCCGACAACCAGCGCCGCGAGAACAGCGCCGATCGGAACCGTTAGCCCGGCAAGAGACCGAACTATTCGATGCGCCGGGTCGCCCTTGGCCGAATCGACAGACAAATGATCGACATCGGTCACGCTCGGCGACGGGTTGTTGCTAATGCCCGGGCGCTGCCCAACTCAGATACAGCTTGCAACTCATCCCCCTCGATGGACATGCCCTGTGTTCGGCAATATCGTCGTCGCCCAAACCGGTACTGCTAAGACGGCGTCACATTACAAAGCGTTAACCCCGTGGGTCAAGCCGCAGAACACGCCAGGAAACCAGTTTTACATCTCGATGAAGATGCATTCTCCAGGGCACTCTTCGGCGGCTTCGATTACCGCCTCGAGAGTCTTCTCGGGAATTCGCGCAAGGCCCTCGGGGCCTGCCGGATGAGCGTCACCGTCAAAGAGCTTCTCTTCACCAAAGTTATCGGCCGTCTCTTTTACGTAAAAGAGGCCGTCGTCTTTGCCAAAGAAGACACTGTCCGCAATCTCTTCACAGAGACCGTCGCCGGTACACAGATCCTGATCAATCCAAACCTTCATCAAATCGTCCTTCCAAAGGTTCGATCGCTATGGCTGGGGGCACCCATGCCAGGTGTCCGTTTTATCATCGAAGGGCGCTAGTCACTGACATCGACGGCAAGATCGTCGCTGGTCCCCAGTCACAATCGCGGGGCTCAAGCCGTGGATTCAAGCACTTTGAACAGGCGTTGCGCCTGTTCGGCGGCCTTGCTTCTGATCTCCTGAGCATCGACGCGCGTCGCTACTCCGTCGCGTAACGCAGGTTGGCCGTCGATATCAACATCAACCGCCGACACCGCTGTCGTATAGGCGAGGTGCCACGGTTCCATAGTCGCATAGGACCACGTCACCCGATCAGTTCGCGCTTCGGGGAAAAGGGTCCATCCAGTTTCGAGCCATGACCAAGCAAGATCAGGAGTCGACGAGATGTCATGTTCCCGGCTTTTCACAAACGCAACTCGAAACTCATCGAGCATGTCTGCCCCGATTCCGTCGGTGCCGAGCGCCACCGAGTTCGCAAAACGAGTCGGACGCGCGTAGCCGACAGAATTGTTCATGTTCGAGCGCGGGTTGTGCACAATCGTGCCCGAAATGCCGTGATCATCTTCGAGGTGCACACCGTGCACGATCAACCAGTCGTCGCGCGACAGACCTCGAATGCGATCTGCTGCTTCGATGTCATCGCGACCTTCGGCAACATGGATATGAACACCGACTCCTTGATCAGACGCCAACTCCGCGGCGGCGTTGAGCGTGTCCTCGGTACAGGTGAAGGCTGCGTGCACGCCGACCATGCCTCGACCTCCCTCGCTCAAAAACCGACGATTTTCCTCGAGACCTCGGGTAGCCCCCTCGGATCCGTGGCGATCGGTGATGCCGTAAGAACAGTTCGAGCGAACACCTACTTCAGTACACGCCGCAGCAATCACGCTCAACGAACCTTCGATCGCGTTTGGCGACTCGTGATGATCGATGATTGCAGTACAGCCTGCCTCAAGGGCCTCGAGCGCTCCAAGCTTGGCAGACCATTCGATCATGTCGGGGTCTAGTGCACGGTCAAGTCGCCACCACACCTGCTCCAGGACCTGCATAAAGGTGGTCGGATCTTTCGGTGGAGCCGGCATGCCCCGAGCCAAGGCGGAGTACAAATGATGGTGCGCGCACACCAAGCCCGGCGACCTTCGGCTGTCAACTGATTCATCACCCTCGGTCATCTGGAAACAGTACCATCCGCGACTTTACGAATCGTCAAGGTCAGGGACCGGAATCGCACTGGTTCGGGTATCGGGCAATCGGTTTGATGTCGGGTTGTAGTGTCAGGTCATGACGTCAGCCAGCCTTGAAGTTCTCGTCGAACCGTTCAAAGAAGACAGCCCAGGACCACATGTGATGGCCGTGTTTGAACGCCTCAGCCAGTCTGGTTTCGTCGTCGATATGGGACCATTTTCAACAACAGCGTCGGGTGAGCTAGACGAACTGGTGGCGTCTCTTGGCGACGTTGTCGCCGCAGGCTTCGCTGCTGGAGCCACCAGTATCCAGACTCGAATTGAGACGGCATGACCGACTCTGCCGATGAGTTCTTGTCGGCGCTCAAGCCAGTCGTCGAGAGTCTTGGCGCAAGCGTTGTTTCTGCTCGGTCCTCAAGGCAGGGAGACGAGCCGGTGCAATGGCGAGGCGAGACCGTTGCCTATATCCGCCTCAACGAGCTCCACGGAGCGCTTGAACGCGCCGTGACCTCAGTTGAGCGTGAGCTCGGCGCCCGCCTCGCAGACATGGAGCGAGCGCAAAAACAGACAGCAGTGCGCAGACTCGACGAGCACGGCGCGTTTGTGCTCCGCGGAGCGGCTGAAGACATCGCTGGTCGCATGGGCGTGAGCAAGGTCACCATCTACAGCTACCTCAACGCCATAGAGCGCGGCAACTCCTGACCATAGCGAAGCGCTCATCGAGGTCGATCCGATTGACGAAGTGACCCAGGCGCAATAATGTCAAAGCCACCTCGAGTCGGAGCAGGCAGCGAGGGAAATAGGTGTGTGCTCATCCCCGTCGCCGCGACGTTGCAAGGATGAAAGATGCGCTTTGGCTATTTCCTCAACCAAAACAATCCCGGTCTGACCAAGAGCTTCAGCGAGGTCGTTGCCGAAGGTCGCGAGATCGCACAGTACTGCGATGCGAACGGTTGGGATTCGATCTGGGCGACCGAACATCACTTCGGACATGAGGGCTTCGAGGTTTGCCCCAATCCGATCCTGTTGGGAGCAGACCTCGCGGCGCACACAACCCGCCTACGAATCGGACAAGCGGCAAGCATCATCACCTTCCGGCATCCGGTGCAGCTGGCCGAAGACATCGCGATGCTCGACCACCTCTCGGGAGGACGAGTCGACTTCGGCATCGGGCGCGGCATCTACCCGCGAGAAAGCGTCAACATGAACCCGATCGCGGACGTTCGCGATTCCGACGTCAACCGAGCGTTGTTCGCTGAAACGCTCGATGTGATTCGCCGAGCGTGGTCTGAGGAGTTCTTTAGCTACGACGGTGACTTCTACCAGTTTCCACACCAAGGCCTGTCGTTCGACCACCCTATGAGCCCACCACAGCCGGGCAACACCGATCCTGCCACCGGTCAGTTGCGAGGCTTGGCTCTTGTTCCGAAACCGCTACAAACGCCGCACCCGCCGATCTGGCAGGTTGTCGACAGCCAACCTTCGATCGAAGCCGCGGGCCGCGCTGGTTTGAATGCATTGTTCTGGATACCACCTACCGATGCACTGGTCCCTCGCTTTGAGAGCTACCAGGCGGGTCGTTCGCAAGCCCTTGGCATTGAGGCTCCTCTCGGCGATGGAATCGCCGTCGTGCGAGACGTTTTTGTGACTGAGACCATGAGCGAGGCCGAAAAGCTGGCAGGTGACGGCATTCTCGACTATCTGAGATGGGTCTGTCACTACCGCGGCCTATCAAACCACCGACACCTCGGCGAGGTGCTCCTCGACACTCCAGGCAAGCTCGACTTACTGACCTACGAGTGGCTCCATCCGAGAAACCTGTTGTTCGGCACGGCTGAGTACGTCGCGGAGAAGATCCATGAGATGCGCGATCAGCTCAACCTTCAGAACCTTCTTGCGTGGTCGAACTTCCCCGGCGTGTCACACGAGGCTGTCATGTCGAGTATCGAGCTGTTCACCCAAGAGGTCATGCCCCATTTCGCCGATCAAGCCGAAGCGCAGAGCCCGACGCAACAATCAGCAACGACCCGGGAGGTCATCGCATGACAGAGCTCAGAATTCGCAAGATTGTTGAGGTCACCGAGGAGATCCTCATCGAGGGCGGCAAGGCCGCCGATCCCCCCCTGTACCTGCATGGCGTAGCAGCGGTCCTGTCTAATCCCTGGGCTGGTCAAGGCTTCGTCGACGACTTGCGCCCTACGTTATTACGCATCGCTCCTGAGCTCGGCGCCCGAGTCGTTCCCAAACTCGTTGCGCTCGCAGGTGGCGGCGACAAGGTTGAGGCCTATGGCAAAGCGGCTCTGGTCGGCGTGAACGGCGAGGTCGAGCACGGCTCCGCACTGATCCACACCCTGCGCTTTGGCAACGTGTTCAGAGATGCTGTTGGCGGTACGTCGTATCTTTCGTTCACCAACAGTCGGGGCGGACCCGGCGCCACGGTGTCGATCCCCATGATGCACAAGACCGACCCTGGCTGGCGGTCGCACTATCTCACGTTAGAAATGACGCTGACCGATGCTCCCGCGCCAGAGGAGATCGTGATCGCGATCGGGGCGTCGGTAGGTGGCAGGCCACATCATCGAATCGGAAACCGATACTCCGACATGGAGGAAATGGGCATCAGCGACCAGTGACGTCAACGACGCTGCACCGCTCCGGCACAGGACCACCTCTTCTGCTGGTCCACGGAGTGGGTCTCGATCACACCATGTGGAATCTGGTTACCCCGACACTCGCGCTCGACCGCGAGGTGATCGCCTACGACCTGCTGGGGCACGGACGGTCGCCGGACCCAGAAGGTCCGCGCACGATCAAGCATTTCGTCGATCAACTCGGCGAGATCGTCGACTCGCTTGGCAGCCGAACAATTGACGCCGTTGGGTCGTCGCTCGGAGCCCTCATCGTTCTGCACGCCGCGTTGGAGCAGCCGGCCCGCTTTGATCACATAGTGCTCGCCAACATCGTGTTTGGCCGAACTAACTCCCAACGCGAAGCTGTGCAGTCTCGGCTTCGATTGGTCGAGGAAGCTGGCATGGACCAGATCGCAGATCTCGCCGTCGGGCGCTGGTTTACGCCGCAGTGGCAGCTCGACCACCCCGAAGCAACCGACCAAGTGCGTCGCCGTCTGCAGTCAACAAATCTCCAGGGATACCTCAAGGCATACCGATTGTTCGCCGGCAGTGAATTAGCATCGCACGTCGACATGCATCAACTGACAACGCCGACACTTGTCGCCACCGGGGAGCTCGACCTAGCCTCGACTCCCGCTATGTCGACTGCTCTCGCGGCAAGGCTTACACATGGCAAAGCAGAAATTCTGCCGGGCCTGCACCACCTGCCGCCGATCGAAGCCCCTCGACCATTCGCTGCCATGATCATTGATTTCCTCGCAACGGAGAACCCCCTTGTCTGACTATCAGCTCTATATCAACGGCCAGTTCTGCGAGGCAGAAGATGGCAAACGCCTCGAAACGGTGAACCCGGCCAGCGGCAACATTTGGGCCACGGCTCCAGCGGCTGGCGAGAGCGATGTGAATCGCGCTGTCGAGGCTGCCTATCAAGCGCTACACGACGGCCCATGGGCATCGATGACAGCGACTGAGCGCGGCAAGATGCTGTTCGCCCTCGCTGACCTCGTCGAGCGAGACGCTCTTCTCCTTGGCGACATCGAAACAACCGACAGCGGCAAGCTCGCCGCCGAAACTCGATCACAAACTGCCTATGTGGCTGACTACTACCGCTACTACGGCGGCCTCGCAGACAAGATCGAGGGCGCCACCCTGCCAATCGACAAACCAGACATGCATGTCTTCACCACCCGAGACCCCATTGGGGTTGTGGCAGCTGTCGTGCCGTGGAACGCCGAAATGTTCCTCACAGCGACCAAGGTCGGTCCGGCTCTCGCCGCCGGCAACACCATTGTGATCAAGGCGTCTGAGCAAGCACCCGCTGTGCTGCTTGAGTTCGCACGCCTCGTCGACGAAGCTGGCTTCCCTCCTGGCGTGGTCAACATCATCACCGGCTTTGGTGAACCATGTGGCAGGGCGCTTACCAGCCATCCGCTTGTGAGCCGCGTGGCATTTACCGGCGGCCTCGACGCAGCGCGCCGGGTCGTTGCGAACACCGCCGCCAACCTCGCTCACGTAACGATGGAACTCGGTGGTAAGTCACCAATTCTTGTGTTCGACGACGCGGATCTCGAGGGCGCTATGAACGGCGCTATTGCTGGCAACTTTGGAGCGACAGGGCAAAGCTGCGTCGCTGGCTCCAGAGTTATCGTGCAAGCGGAAATCTATGAAGAGTTCTTAGAGCTCGTCACCGAGCGTGCATCAGCTATCAGAATCGGCGACCCGCTCGACGAAGACACCCAAGTCGGCCCTCTAGCAACGCAAGGCCAACGCGACCGAATCGAGACTGTTGTCGCCGAGTCCGTGTCCCAGGGCGCAGTGGTGCACGCTGGCGGCGCGCGCCCGGCAGGTCTCGACGCCGGGTGGTACTACTCCCCAACGGTCCTAGCCTGCCCCACCAATCAGATCCAAAGTGCCCAAGTCGAGCTGTTCGGTCCCGTCATGTCGGTCTTGAAGTTCACCGACGAACTCGAAGGCATTGCACTGGCCAATGACTCTCGCTACGGCTTGGGCGCTGGGGTGTTCACGAGCAACGTCGCTCGTGCCCACCGAGTAGCCGCCGCGATCAGATCCGGAATTGTCTGGATCAACACCTACCGAGTTATTTCGCCGATCGCACCGTTCGGCGGGTTCGGCGACAGCGGCTACGGACGAGAAGCTGGTCTAGACGCGATTCGTGACTACACCCGGACCAAGACCACCTGGATAAATACCTCAGACAAGCCAATGGCGAACCCTTTCGTCATGCGATGACGGGAACCACCACATGTCGACCACCAACATCGAACAGATTTCGCTCGCCGAAATCGAAGACACGACCCGAATAGCCCTCGAGCGACATGGCGCGTCACCGGCGGTGGCCCTCTACGTTGCGCAGGCGGTTCGATTTGCTGAATCAACCGGCAACCGGATTTGTGGGCTCTACTACGTGCAGAGTTACTGCGAGCAGCTGACGTCGGGTCGAGTGAACGGTGTCGTTGAACCAACGATCACGCATGACAACCCTGGCGCGGTGCGAGTCGACGCGCGCTTTGGCTTTGCCCAACCGGCGTTCGCAGCCGGGTTCGACACGGCGGTGCAAGCCGCACGCTCGAACGGTGTCTGTGGCTATGCGATCGAGCACAGTCACACATGTACCGCCCTCGGCTATTTCACACAACAGTTCGCCAGAGCAGGGCTCATCGCCCTTGGATCGACCAATGCAACAGCACGAGTCGCTCCTCCGGGTGGTTCGCAGCCGTTGCTTGGTACAAACCCCATTGCGTTTGCCGTGCCTGACGGCTCGGGTGGCCCTGACGGCTCGGGTGGCATTGCGTTCCAGTTCGATTTCAGCACGAGCGCAATCGCTCTCGGCAAAATCACGATGGCTGCCGCTGCGGGCGATCCGATTCCTCTCGGTTGGGCAGTTGACGAGAACGGTAACGACACAACCGATCCCGCCGCTGCGTTACGGGGCTCCCTGCTCTCGGCAGGCGGCTACAAGGGATACGGAATCGGACTGATGGTCGAGATCTTCGCGAGCGCTCTCACCGGCTCCCTGCCTAGCAGCGCACTCGCTCCGCTAAAGGCCCCAGAAGGCGACCCGCACGACATCGGTCAGTTCTATTTGGTGATTGATCCGTCAGCATTTGGCGGCAATAGTTTCTTCGAAAGGGTCGCCCAACTCGGCGCGTCGGTGGCCGAGCAAGACGGTGCTCGATTGCCCGGTTCGCGGCGAGTGATTCCTGGCGCAGTCTCTGTCGATTCGCCACTGTGGACAGCCACCAAGAGCCTCGCCGGTATCTGAAGTTCGCGCCGGTTGCTCCGGTACAAACGGCAACGTTCAGCCTGATACGGCGGAGTCAATCAGCTTCTCGGCAACGAGAAAGGCTGACGCGTGCTCTTCAAGCGCTCGGAAGTCACGCAGCCCTACCGTGATCCCACTGATCAGCGCATACGCTTCCCGCTGCTGAGACGCTGTGACTCGTGCTTCGCTTGGCGAGGTAGCAACAATCTCGATCGACCGAACCAGCGAGGTTGCGCTTGTCGTGTCGGCGATCGCCGTCGGGCATCGACCCCGCTCGCAGCTTTGCCAGATCGCCAGACTAATCGCACCGATTGGCACCTCGGCCGCGAATTCGACTGACAGATGCTGCTGCGCTTCGGCCAGTTCAAGTACGTCGGCGGCACGAGCGAACGCTCTGACCGATTCAGCGCCTCCAGCGAGCACTTCGAGGAAGCACTCCAGCGCTTCGCTGCGATGAATCGCCGCATGAGTCAGATTTGCGGCGCAACGCCTAGCAACGCCCACAGTGCAGCCACTCACTCGGCAGCTGCGATACACCAAATCGCCGAGTTCGCGCCGAGCGAGAACGACGTCGAACTTGTCGTCACTCATCGATGCTCAGCTCTCGGCCGCTTCCGACTGATCACCAAAGACTGTGGCAAACAAACGCATCCAGTTGTCACCGAGCACGCCGTCTCGCTCCGATGGCGAAAACCCAACCTGCTCCAGGCCCCCGGCTAGGTTTGCAAAATCTTGGGGGCCGGTGAACCAACTGGGCCAATCCGGAAATGAGGGAATGTCTAACGGATTCGGTCGATCCCAACGCCCGCTGCGCATCCAGCCGAGAGCGTCTGGCTCCCAACCAACAACTGCGTCGGACCCAATGGCGACGTGATCGACTCCGATGCGTTCTGCGAGTTGGGCGAGCATTGAGCAGTACTGGTGCAGGGTCACGTCGGCACCGCCCATGAACAGGGGGTACAGCGTGCAACCAATTACCCCGCCTCGGCTCGCCACCGCGTCGAGAACCTCGTCGGGTTTGTTTCTCGGTGAGTCGCAAAACGCTCGGGGGTTGCCGTGGGTCACCGCGATCGGTGCGGCCGAAGCATGGACAGCGTCGAGCCCCGTGATGTTGCCGACGTGCGAGATATCGATCAGCACTCCAGCGTCGTTCAGTGAAGACACCATACGGTGACCGACTCTCGTCAGGCCACCGTCGGTCGGCTCCCAGCAGCTAGATCCAAGGTGGTTAGCGATGTTGTAGGTCAGCTGCACTACGCGGATACCGACGTCGCGAAACATCGACGCCATCTCTGGGTCATCACCGAGCATCGAGGAGTTCTGAAAGCCGAGCACTACACCCAACACCTGGTCGTCGTGTGCCTGACGGATCTCTGCGACTGTGGTCACGATTCTGATGACGTCGCTGTTTTGACGACAGAGATTGCGGAAGGCGCCGATCCGGGTCATCGCCGCTCCGAGGTCTTCCCATACTCCTACGGTGGCGTGGACCACATCGATACCGCCAGAACGAACCGTCTCGATCACCTCGCGCGACCATTCGTTGATCTGTAGTCCGTCGACGATCATGCTCGGTCATTCCTTGGTTGTGGGGGCATCGCCCATTGGTCATGCATCGGTACGTCGTTCATGAGGTCCATCAGACGTGGGGCGCCTTGCAACAACGTGACTCGTAGCCAGTCGGTTGACTTCGGCTTGAAGTTGTCCATTCCGTACATGGCGAGTTGCATGCGCTGGAGCTGCAGCGGCAGGTACTTGCCGTCACAAACGTTGTCCCGAGGTTCGCCATAGAGAACGCTGCTTTGCAACACTCGTTCAACGGCAAACCGGAGGTCGGGTTCTTGGTGAAGCAGCTCGGCGACTGAACAGTTCTTCGCACGTTCGGCTAGCGAGTTCCGCAACCGCTGGACCTGATGTGCGACGTCGATCGCAACATCGCGTCCGGCTGCGTCGAGTCGTTCCCGCGGAGCCCGTCGAGGTTCTTCGGTGTTGTCGCTAATCAACCACCAGTAGTGATCCGCATCGTTGTGGGTGAGATCAAGGTCATCGAGCCAGCCGAAGCGCGTCTCGGTCAGGGCGCTCAGCTCACCTGTCGTGAGCGTTGTGTCGATGTCGCAGCGTTCATCGACCCGAAGCATGGCGTCGATTTCGGAATCGTCGGCTTCGTGTAACTCGATTAACAACGAAACAACCAGTTCGCGCAGCTCCACATGGCCGTGTTGAGACCACCGGTACAGCTTGTCAAATGGTTGCGGCTGGGGCCTGAACTTCTGCCATTCGGCGCATATCTGGGCAACGACGGGACTCAGTTCATCAGAATTCAGGAACGGGCTGCAGTCATCGCTGGTGCCGCTGGCGAAGAACTCCGCAGCCCGCGATAGCCACCACTCAAAGCGTTCGATTAGAGCCTGGGACCCGGCGAGCTGACGAACGTCGGCGAGTGCGGTTTCGCGCACGGCCATCCAAGCGTGGATCACGCGTGGGTGCTTCAGCGCATAGGGAACGAGTCCCATTCCGGTTGCGTTGCCAAGGCCGAAGAAGCGCCGCCATCGACCATCGAACACGGTTGCGGTGTCAGGGGCCTTTGCCGCAGCGCAATGTTCGACGACGTCGAAACTCAGTTCCCGAAAGCACCAGGCTGCCAACATTTGAGCGCGGTACGGCACGCCGAGCGGGTGGTTCTCGCCATAACCTTCAAATGATCGCATGCCGTATTTGCCGTTGCCGTAAAAGGCGGTGCTGCGCATGATGTAACCAGCGTCGGCGACGGCCTCGCCAGTGGGTTGTTGCCCGATGGCTAAGCGGTCGACCAGGTAGTCAAAGAAGCGAACACTGCGATTTCCGCGAGTAAGCACAAGAACGTTTGGGCCTAGGCGGCCGCGTTCTTGTTGCGTAACCTCATTGCGTAACGTGTCCAGATATTCGTCGGTGACGCATCCTTCGACTAGGGCTGCGGTGATCTCCCAGTTCTTGGCGACGACACGGTCAGAGTGGTTGCACTCTTGGAGGGTCGTTGTAAACGCGACGAAGCTGTAGGCGTTGCCGTCGATCGTCACTTGATAGACGGCTTCGCCTCGCCCGGCTGAGTCGATAACGAAGCGAGTGCGTTCAGCCAACCAGCCATCGGCAAAGGCCCGCCGCACCATCATGCGACTAAAGCTGTAGCGCGTGAGGCGAGCAGCACCCAACGTGAGCGGGGCCATGACCACTGCAGGATCCCGAACGAGATGCATGCGTTCCGCTAGTCGTTCTTCGAGCACGGAGGTTCTCGAAATCACTGTGGGTCTCGAACTCGTTGTCATTTCAACTAATGCCTGTCGATCTGCGACTTGTTGCGGCAAGAACGCCGGGTAGAGACTCTGCCCCTACCCCGGCGCTGTTCCTGTAATCAAACCGCGTCTACGGCCCGGTATCCGGTCAGGCTTCGGCTCGAGCCAGATCGAGCCAGCCGTCGACCTGGGCCCGGTTGTTGCCGATCCACTCTGCAGCCGCTGCGTCGATATCTGACTGCGAGTTTGCGCCCGAATCGATTCCGACGGCGACAACAGCCACTGCTACGGGGTCCATTACGAAGTTCTCAAGCAGTACGCGTGCCGCAGGGTTGGCTGCGAGCCATTCGTCGTTGGCGGTGACCACGATGTCTGATGGCGTGAACATGGTCGTGCATGGGTCTGCTGTGCATGAGTCGCCGACGTTCGATACCCCTTCTTGACCTTCGAGCGTGCTGGCCGGGTCAACTGCAAGCCAGACAACGTCACGACCTGGTACGAGCTTGCCAACAAATGCGGTCGGAGTCCACACGTATTGCAGCACGGGGCCACCCTGCTCGAAGCTGGCCTGCGACTCGGCGAACAGAGCTGAGTGGGTCGCTGAAACCTGAGCGATTCGGTCTCCCCAACCGTTGAGTTCGATGGTGTCGTTGATCACCTTCTGGCAGCCCCAGCCGTCATCGCAGCCATTGATGTCAGCTACGCCGTCGCCGTCGCTATCGAAGTGAGCAACCGCGTCTGCGTTGTTGACCAGTTCGTCAAGCGTGGCGAAGCCGAACTTTTCAACGCTCGCCTTGTCAACCAGCAGTCCTTGCAATGCCCCCGAACTCATCATCGTGCCGACATGGCTCACCTTGTCAGCGATAATGCCGCCACCGGGCAGTTCGCCTTCGGCCAGCGGATCGTGGTTGAGTGGCCAGGTAGAGGCCCAAAGATCAAAGTCGCCCTGCGCTGCAGCGGGGAAAAAGGTCGCTGGCGCAATCTCTTCTGGAGCAGGTACCTCGTACCCGAGTTCGATCAACATCTGTTGCACGACGGTGTTCTGGAAATTCGTCTCTTGCCAATTACCTCGCGCCATCTGCACCGTTGTGCCTTCGCCGGGCATAGCTGCAACGCTGTCAGTGTCGCTGTCGCTGTCAGACATTTCAGTGTCAGATGATGCTGCTGCATCTGTCGACGTGTCTGAATTAGCGTTAGTCTCGTCAGAGTCGCTTCCGCATGCCGCAGCGAACACGCCGAGCGCAAGAAGCATGGCGACGACTCGCCATAGGTTGGTTTTCATGGTGTTACCCCTCATTGATGGTTGTTACTTGTTTTGGTAGATCGGTGGAACGGTCTGCAGCCGGTCGACGGGCAGCGCTTGCTGCGCCCATGCGAGCCGAGCGCCACCCGCGAGACGCGAGCACGAGACCGCCACATACTGTGAGAAATGCGCTCGCTCCTGGAGCAATCTGGTTGGTGTCGAGTCGAATAGCGCTCGCGATCCAGGCAATGCCCACACAAGCGATCGCTACACCCAACGCATAGGTCGCGAGAGAGAGATTCCGTTGCACGCGTGCGGTAGCAATCCAGCGACCGGCCTGGGCCAAGGCAGCGAGTGCCGCGAGCACGATGCACACATAACCGATCTGAGGTCCGCCGGATTCGAGGCCGCCGATCGTGACCCGACGTGTTCCAGACATGGCTTCGGCGAGAATTTCGGCAGCGAGCCCACCTTGATCGCCGCCGCCAGCCTCGCCAGCGAGACGCTTAGCGAGCTCCGCTGCGTCACTGCGCTGATCGAGAATCCAGGAACCCTTGGCCCCGGCGAAGATGAGAAAGACTGCGAGAACCACGAGTCCTAGAGCGTCACGCCAACCAAGTGCAACACGGCGGAGATCGACATGTGTGGCGAACATGGCTATCGCCGCCGACGCCACGAGAGCGAGTCCCGCCGCCACGGCGAGCCACGGACCGATGCCATTGGAATAGTCATCGGAAAGCACGTGTACCGTCAGATATGCGGCGGCAACCGCGACGATTGATGTACCGCACGCGAGAAGCGTCGATACCAAGGCGAGCGTCGATTCGCGATATTTCGGAAACCAGATCGCCGCAACTCCACCGGCCACGGCCGCCAGAGCGATGATCAGAATCAGACCGCCGAACCAAGAGCCACCGGTGGCATCGAGGCCGCTGTGAGGCCCGACGAGAGAAAGGTCATCGAATCGGAAATGACTCGTCAGCCGTCCTGCCCCGTTTCCCCAGGTAAGCAACGTCGAGACAGCGCCCAACACGCCGGCAGCGATGGCAACTGTCGATGCGACCCACCGCGGACGGTCGACCGAGATCAACGGGGCGGGCTTGGCTTTGCTGGTGTTGGCCCCTGACGGGAGCGACGCGTCTCCACCTGCACCATCGGGCATTGGTGGCACGATGGGCTCGCTGCGCGTGTCCCAGGCCGACCGCATTTTGGAGAACAGGTTTGCTCGGCGGTCACCTGCTTCGGGTTGTGAGATCCGGTCGAGTAGCACGCCGACGAAGTAAAGCCCGGCACCGGCCGAGGCTCCGGTTGGGATATCGCTCGTATTCAAGGCGGTGAGGATCGGCTTGCCGAGCCCGCCTCCGGCGATGATGGCGACGATGCCAACCATGGACAACGACAACAACAAGGTCTGATTGAGGCCTGCCATTATCGCCGGCCGCGCAAGCGGCAACTGCACCTCGCGCAGCACCCGACGCTCGGTAGCGCCAAAGGCTCTCGCGGCCTCAACAACGTCTTCAGGGACCTGCCGTACCCCAAGATTCGTGAGACGCACAATGGGCGGCAGCGCGAATACGAGTGTCGCGAGGACCCCAGGGGTTCGACGCACGCCAAAAAGGAAGATGATCGGCAGCAGATACACGAACGGATGAATTACCTGCATGCCGTCAAGAATCGGACGTAGGCGATTCCAGAATGAGTCGACTCGGGCAGAGAAGATACCGAGTGGCACGCCTACCACGGCACAAATGATCACGGCCACCGTGATCATGCCGATGGTCTCCATCGTGAGATTCCAGTAGTCATCACCCAATAGGCCACACACCAACAGAGCTGCAGCGCTTCCGGCACCAACGCGAGCGTTGCGCGTGGAGATTCCGAGCAGGAAGAACAGCGCAAGCACAACAGGCCACGGCAACCAGTCTTGAAGCAGGTTATCGATCACGAGCTTGAGCATCTGATCGACTGGCCACTTGATTGCGTCGAGTAGTCCCCCGATGTTGGTTGTCAGCCAGAAGACGATCTCTTCGATCCATTGGCCGAATGGAATCTGCCATTTGTCGAGGTTTTCGTTCTCGAACACGCTTTGGCGTGCGAAACCAACTACTCCTGAAGAAACATTTGCCATGGGCAGGGTCACGAGCTCGTTCCCTTGATCTTGGCCTGCTCGAGCTGTTCGGAGATATTTTCGACCCGACCGAGCTCAGCCAGAATCTCAAGCGGTCGCACGACCCCGACAAGCAGACCCCCATCGTCGACAACCGAGAGCGGCAGCCCGTCGTCACAGAGTTGGTAGACCTTGGCGAGCATCATGTCGTTGGTGACATTCGGGGTTGGCTGGCACACGTCGTCGATGCCCGTGGTACCGGCTGCGACCGCTTCGCGCGCGTCGGCCATTGATGCCACGCCGACCGGCCGCCCGTCGCTGTCAACAACGTGTATGGCCTCGCGCCCTGACTGATTCATTGACTCGATTGCCGAGGCGGCGGTTGTTCCCGCCCGAACCGACACAGCTTCGTCGGCGACGCTGGCAATGGTGAGCACACGGCCCTGGTCTACATCTTGCACAAACTCCGCCACGTAGTCGGTTTCAGGGCGAAGCAAGATGTCGACTGGTGTTCCGATTTGGTGAATCGCTCCGTCTTTCATCACACAGACTCGTGTCCCGATCCGAAGCGCCTCGTTCAAATCGTGGGTGATGAAGAGAATCGTGTTGCGCTTGGCCATGCCCGCCTGGATGGTCATGAGTTCGTCTTGCATCTGGCGCCGAATGAGAGGGTCCAGGGCACTAAATGCTTCGTCCATCAGCAAAATGTCGGGTTGAGTCGCAAGAGCGCGCGCCAAGCCAACACGTTGTTGCATACCACCGCTGAGCTGCGCTGGGAAGCTGCGTTCGTAGCCAGCGAGTCCCACGAGAGCGAGGGCTTGTTCTGCGAGCGCCATACGTTCGTCAACATCGACGCCCTTGACCTTGAGCCCAAAGGCAACGTTGGTTCGCACGTCTTGGTGGGGAAACAGGGCGAAGTGTTGGAACACCATGCCGGTGCGGTTTCGTCGAAAGGCTTGCAGTCCCTTTGCATCGAGGGCAGTGATGTCGTCGCCATCGACCCGGACTATTCCCTCAGTGGGCTCAACAAGCCGATTCACACAGCGAATGAGCGTTGATTTGCCGGACCCTGATAGGCCCATGACGACAAAAATCTCGCCCTCGTCCACATCAAAGTTGGCATTGTCAACGGCGACAACGCTGCCGGTACGGTCAAGGATTTCGTCCTTCGAGACCCGTTGATCGAGCAGAGCCATGGCATCATCGATGCCGTCATCACCGAAGATCTTGGTGACGTTCTGTATCTCAATCTTTTTTGACACGACTCCCCCCGGAACCTGCCCTGAACGCAGAGCTTTTGCGGGCGAGCCTGATAGTAGGTCGCCGCATCATCGTCGGGAAGTATCGGTTCAGACACTTAACATTAGAAAATCTAATACTGTGACGGGTTCATGCTCAGTCGGCGCAACGTAAATGGCAATCGATGAACTTCAATCGGCTTCGGTATTTCGTGGCGGTCGCTGACGAACGACATTTCGGGCGCGCCGCTCGTCGGCTTCACATGGCACAACCCCCCTTGAGCCAGCAGATACGCCAATTTGAACATGAGCTCGGGGTCGAGCTCTTTGATCGCAGCACGCGGCCTATTCGGTTAACCGCAGCGGGCCGCATGTTGTACCCCGATGCGCAACGCATCGTCACCAGCACCGCCGCTCTGTCCCGCAAGATGGAGCAGGTAACAAGCGGTGGTGTTGGCGTGTTGCGCCTCGGGTTCGTCGGGTCAGCCAGCTACTCGGTACTACCCACGTTCGTTCAGGCCTACCAGGATCAGTGGCCTGCGGTCGAGTGCGACTTCAGCGGTCTGTCATCTGACGAACAGTCCGCCGCCCTAATCCGAGGCGACATTGACTTCGGCATTGGTCGCGTTGCCTCGCGAGACTCAGCGATCACATCGACGACGTTTATGACTGAGCGTCTCTGCCTTGCAGTCAACTCCAATCACCGCTTAGCGAACCATGCATCGATACACATTGCTGATCTCGCTGGCGAGCAGCTCGTGGGCTTCGATCGTGCGGTATCGCCATCACTGCATCAGGAGCTTCATCGCCTGTTCACCATGCAAGGCGGCAATTATGACCCCGTCGTCGAAGCTTCGGCCTACACGACGATCGTTGGGCTCGTCGCATCGCGTCGAGGAGTCGCCGTTGTTCCTGCCAGCGTGAGAGCAATCCAACCGTCAAACCTGACCTATGTCGAGCTCGCGGACCGACAGGCGGTGAGCTCGTTCATGTTCCTCAGGCGAATCGACGACAGTTCTCCCCTTGTCGAACAGGCGACACAGCTAATGACGACATTCGCCTGGCCCGTCTCAGCCCGTCCGTAGCGACCTAGCTCAGGTCGCGACTCGCCGCCGTTGCAGCGGCCAGCACCTCTTTGGCAGACATTCCGAGGGCCGTCGCGGCGTCGGCGACGTCATCCCATTCAACGCTGCGATTCACAACCTCGCCATCGAACAGTGCGACCTTCACACCAACCGACGCGCCGTCGACGTCGACACGACGCTCAGTGCGGTCAAGCACGTGCCGAACGATTTGTCGTTCGCGGATCCCAATCGTGGTCGTTTCGCGAAACATGGCGTAGCGCACCGCTTCACAGTTGTCGTCGCTGCAGACTGCACCTAGGAGAAACGCTGGACGTCCCTTCTTCATGATGATGGGCGTCACCCAGGCATCGTGGGCGCCCGCTTCGAGAAGCTGGTCGATCACACGCGGCCAAAGGCGCGGATCCATGTCATCGATGTTTGTTTCAAGCTCGAATACCGTTTCGATCATTGATTCGTTCCTCTGTCTGCTGGTCGCGCAGCGACTGTGTGGTGTTGGTGCGGCAACCCAATCGCGTGGGGTTCATGTTGCCTGTGTGGGCATTGGGTTCAATGCGCCTGAAGCGGGTATCCGCGAGATTGCGGCGCGGTCCCAAGTATTGTCCGCAACGTGAGCGATTGGATCCAGGCGCGAAGACGAGCACGTCTCGCACGTCACCTTCAGTCAATGACGGCCGAAGAAGCCGCCCGTTACGGCCACATCGACACGTTCGATGATCTCCGCGATACGCAGCTTGGCGAGTTGGCGGCTGCCGCTGGCGGAAGCGCATTTGCTTCCGCTGCAGGCGTGCCAGTCAGCGAGCCGTTTTCTCTTGCAGCCGATGACCTCGAATCGTCGGTCACCACGACCAAGGCGCTCCGCAAGCGGATTGCCGCAGTGGAACAGAAGCTTGATGCAGCCGACTCGAGCGGCGGCGAGGTTCACGCGGTGACCACGGCTCGAGTCGAGATGCTCAATTCCCGGGTTCACGAACTTGGCGAGGACCTCGACCGTTACGTCAAGCTGCTCCAACACGAGCGCGAGGCTGGCCAGAAAGCTCTCCGCGAACAACAAGTTGCGGCACACGAAGTCGCCGAGAACCGCGAGCGGCAGTTTCGAATTGTCGTCGAAAAGCTCAAGGCTGACCACGCTTCGGCACTCGATGCGCTCCGCAGCGAAAAAGACGCCGAACGCACGCGCCAAGCTGCCCGCAGCGCGGCTGCGTCGCTGCATCCACAAAACGACAAGGCGCCAGCCTCAACGAACGCCATTCAGCCCAAAGCAAATGCCGGTCAGCCCACAGCGAAAGCCGGGGCAAAGAAAAGCGCCACACCAGCTCCGCCTGCGAAACCAGTCGCAACTCCTCAGGCTTCAACGAGCCGCGGACCGAACAAGACTTCAGAGCACGCCGACCAGCTTCCGGCACCTGTTGGAATATTGGTGACTCGCCAAGCAGAGTCCGCCGAGACGACCGACTCTGCTTCTGAGACTCGATTGCGTCACGAACTAGAGCACACTCGCGACAAAGTCGGTCGCTTGACCGACCGAGTCACGGCCGCGGAGATCGGGCGTCAGCAGTTGCAACAAAAGCTGGCTGAAACCACCAAAAAACTCGAACAGAGCAGTGGGCAGGCGCAGGCTCTTCGGGCGACGGTTCAGTCGTTGCGGTCTCAGGTGCAACCTGACGGCGGCGCACCGATCGACGACACAGCTGCTAACAAGAGACTCGTGCACGAACGCTCCGTGATGGAAGCAGCTCTTGGCGAGATCGAAAAACGTCATCGCGAACATGTCGCGGACCTCGCCGCTGAACACCACCACACCGTGGCTGACCTGCGCGACCAGTTCGAGGAGCGACTCGCAGACGAGCAGGCGGTTCGCCATGGCGAGGTAGCCGAACAGCGCCAGCGTCGAGCTCTCGAAGTCTCGTCGTTGACCCGGTCGATTCAGGATCTCGAGTCACGTCTGGCGTCTACTCCAACCGCAAGCCGGGCCACTGATCGCCGGCTCAAAAAGGCACAGCTCGAACTTCAGCGCATGGTCGAAACCGTCGATGAGTTACGGGCAGCCAACGCTCTTCTTGAACGTCGACTCGCCGTAGCTGTAGGCGCCAATGACGAAACCGCCGAGGCCCGCACATTGAGGCAAGCACACGAGGCCATGAGCGAGCTCCGCCAAGAACTCGACATCGCCCGTGCATCGGCCACCCGCAGCGCCGAAGAGCGCGATCAACTCGCAGAACGGCTTGAGCAGCAGCGAGCTATTGCTATGGTGCGCGGCTCCGACAGCAGCGCCGCAGACGCCGCTGCTGAACATGTCGAGGCAATCGAACGGCTGCGACACGAACACGATCTTGCTATCGAGGAACTTCGCCTCGCTCACGCCAATTCTCAGCTTGCGTTCCAGCAAGATTTTGAGGCACAGCGAGCAGAAGCTCACGAGCGCCACAGGACCGAGTCGGCAGAACAACAGGCCAGGCATCAGCAGGCCCTTTCACTCGCCTTGTCTCGAACCGAGACTGCCGTCGAAGAGGCAGTAGCAGCTGCCGAAAGCGCCGCTCGTTCTGAAGCAGCTGATCAAGCTCGGCGCCTTGAATCAATCGAAGTCGCGTATCACCAAATGCAGTCCCGTCTCGACGACGCCGAAGACCGGGCACTAGAGCAGACCAGAGCCTTGGCTCTAAGCCAGACCAGGCTCAGCGAGATGACCACCAGACGCGATATGAGACGAGACCAGCTCGAACAACGCCTGCGCACTGCTGAACAACGCCTTGTCAACGAACGCCGAGCAATTGCTGCTGACCGGGCCCAAGCGCTGAACGACCAAATGGGCGCGGCGAAAGAAGTCGACACCGAACACCGAGAAGCGCTCGAACGAATCGCGGCCGCCGAAGCAGCGATCGCGCAACAACGCGCTGACTCATCGCAGAAAATGGCAGAACTCCTCGAACTCGCCGAGAAACGCTCCATGCTCGCGGCTGACCGCGAAGCCGAACTCGAGGCGGCGCTCGTGGCCTCGCGAGGCGCCGTACGGCTTTAGGCCGAAGTATCACCAGCCAGAACTGGCCGAGCGATTAGGTTCGCGCGATGGATCACGGGCGGCTGATCAGCGAAAGCCGGGACACAGCGACAGCACGGCGCGCGCGAATGGTCGCGGCCTTCGCCCTGGCGGGTCTGTTGCTTGGGCTGCTGAGCTCTCAGCTGCGCACACCCAGCTATGCCTCGATCGCCCGAGTCGCAGTACTCAATCCAATCGGCTCTATCCAGGCCGAAGCCGAAGTAATGCGTTCCGACCAAGTTTTGGCTCGTGCCGAACGGTCTCTCGGTTTCGTGCCAGATGTGGTCATCACGTCAATCGACGAACAGAAGATCTTGACAGTCGAATCTGTGGCGTCGACAGCGCAACAGGCGGCCGATGCGGCGACCGCACTTGCCAATGCTTACCAAGCCACACAGGTCGCTTCTGCGGTGCAGATTGTGCAGCAAGGTGAGCCGGCAAATGCCCCATTTGCCCCAAACTCCAACGTCTACATGCTCGTAGGCACAGCGCTAGGCGCTCTGCTTGGCTTCGCGTCGAGTCAGGTTCTGCGCGTCGCTTCCGAACGAAGGTACTCAGCCGTCGACGAGGCGCAGGCCGCCGAGGTCGCTGAACGGCTCACGCCCGAAGAACCCGCCGTGGTCGTGCTGGGACCAGAGCGAGCGATGCCAACGTCATCGGTGTCAACCCCGGTGCGGTCAGACAACACCGTGCGCTCACACGCTCAGACGTCACTGGCTCCTGCGGCGAATACCCCCGCCGACTCGACTAACGAACGCCAAAAACCTCATAGCGGCCAACCTGGATCTGAGGGTCGCCCAGCTCACCCGCAAAAGGTCGCAGCGTCGATACTCCCCCAGCCATCGGTCGTTGCCCTACCGGCCGAAGACAACGTCGCAACCTCCGATGCGCCAACTCGCAGGAGCGCAGAACGCCGCCGGCGGGCGGCCTCGAACAAGATCCCAAACGGCGCAGCGCCCGACACATCTGGCTCTTCCATCATCTGGCAGGACTCAGCTCATGACCTCGACGCCACAATCGACCAGACAGCAGACGACGACACCCCAGTTGAGCAAACAGCCGATGCCGCAGCACTGACGTCGGCTCAGATCACCGCAAGCAACAGCGAACTCGGCGGCGTTATGGTCACGCTGCAGCTTGAGCACGATCGCGAAGTCCTCGGCCTACGAGCCGAGATTGCTCGTGTCAACAAGGAACTTCACGCCAAGATTCACGAACTCAACGAACGGCGTTCTCCAAGCCAAACTCGGGTCGGTGACCTCGAGGCTCAGGTAGACCTTCTTGAGCGCGAACTTGAGCGTCAACGGGCCCGCTCCGAATCTGAACGCATCGCACACGTGCGAGAACTCGCTGACGACCGTCTCAAGGCTGATCGCAAACTCGATGCTGCCCGACGTCGATTCAGAAGAGAACTCGAAAAACACGACTCGCAGAAGCGAGCGGCAACGGCCAAAGCTCAGCAAGAGCTCGATGCCACCCTCGAGCGCCATCGCAATGCGCAAGCCGCCGCTCTCGAAAAACAGCACCTCGATTACGAAGCTGCGCTCGAACAGGAGCGCAAACGCCAGGCCGACTTTGTGGCGGCCGCTCGTGAACGCTTTGAGAACGAGCTGTCCGAGCGCACCGAAAACGACCACAGATCGCTCACGAGCCAGACCGAGCAACATCGCCAGGCAATCACAGACCTACGGCGCAAGTTTGCCGATGCTGACGCCGAAGCTGCAGAACTTCGCACCTCGGTACGGCGACTTCAACGCGAAAGTGAGCAGGCACGGTCGCTGCTCGAGAGACAACAGGTTGAACAAGCAGCCTTGGTCGCCAAGCTCACAACCGAAAAAACCACAATCAAATCTGAGCTGGCCGCCGAACAGGCTCGCAACGAAGCTCTGCGGTCCGATCTCGAACGGCGAACCAAGCAGACCAACGACGAAGTTTCAGCCACGCTGAGCGAGCGTGGCCGTCAGCTCAAGGCGCTCGAAGAGTCCTTGAATCAACAGCGCGCCTATGCAGACGAACGGGTTCGAGAGGTGTCCGAAGACGCCGAAGAACGGGCCCGATTGGCAGCGGCTCGCGAAGCAGAGCTGTTGGCCGTCATTTCCCGACTCGAACGGGCTGGTCGGTCGCCCGAGATCGATACCGAAGCGCTCTAGTTCTACGATACCGACGGTAGGTGGTCGGTCATGTTGAACTGCACCAGACGTGGCCCGTTGGGTCCGATCGCGATCGTTGTCGTCGATGCTTGGCCGAGAAACATGTTCCATGTGGCAGAGTCGTCGACACCAAGGGCCCACGCTGTTGCGGCCTTAATCGGTGACACGTGACTCACAACCACAATCGTTTCGTCGGCGGCTTGCAGCAGTAGTTCATCGAGCGCAGTTCGCACCCGGGTGGACAGCTCGGCCAGTGTTTCACCGTTTGGCGGCCTCAAGGTCAAATCAGAGCGCCAGGCCGTCCATGTGTCGCGATGCACCGATTTCACCGGTGTGCCGTCCCAGTCGCCGTAGTCCAGTTCAATCCACCGCTCATCGGTTTCGATTGGTTTGCCCAGCGCTGCTGCGGTTTGCTGAGCCCGTACCAGCGGGCTGGAGATCACCCGGTCGACGTCGCCGATGTGCTGGGCCGCAGCCCTCGCCTGCGCGACACCAAGATCGTCAAGGCCCGGGTCGATGCGCCCTTGCAAAAGCCCGGCCGCATTGGCCTTGGTGCGCCCATGGCGCAAAAGAATCAACACTGCCCTCGCCCTCTCAACGATGAACGGTCGACATGGCCGGTTCGAATGAGCTTGCTTCGATGCTCGGGTTCGCTGAGCTTTAGGCGAAACCAGAGCCAGACAATCACAATCGCCCCAACCGCTTCGGCTACCACCGCGAGCTCTAAGCCCGGCACGTTGGGACCCTGCGTCGCCGACCCGAAACCGGGCCACCAGAACACTTCCCTGTTTCGCCAGGTTCCATCAAGCAGCAGGTGGACCATCATGCCGATCGCGACTCCAAGCCACCGGCGCTGCCACAATCGGCGTCCCCAACCAACAACCATGACCGCCATCATGGCTGCTACTGGCGCCAGCACCGTGTGAAGCACCCACGCTGGCCCCCAGAGGTGGTCGAGCAGTGGTAGCACAGACCCGGCTGCAATCAGCCTGTAATCGAGGTATGGCGAATCAAAGATGAGCAGCACTGCTGCAACCGACAGCGCGATAAACCAGAGAAACACCTAGGTCCGAACCAGGATTCGCCCACACTCACAATGTAGTAGTGCATCGGGTGGCGCTTTGCTCATGCGGTCGAGAGCAACTGCGGGCTGTTGCAGACGACAGCCCTCACAGGTCTTGTTTGCCAGGCGAGCAACACCAACGCCGCCGCACTCTTCGCGCGCCCGCTCGTATTCGGCGAGCAAATCAGCTTCGATGTCTACAGCCTCTGCCATGCGTTGCTTCTGCTCGACGGCGAGAAGTGCGTCAATTTCAGTGTTGGAAGCAGCCAGCGACGCCTGCACCTCTTCGCGTCGGCCGGCGATGCCCGCGAGTTGGGTGTCGAAGCCGTCGATCGCAGCGTCGATGGGCTCCGCCAATTCCATCTGCTCGAGCAGATCATCTTCGAGCCGTTCGCGCCGTGCTGTCAACGTGCGCAGCTCATCTTGTAGCGCTTGCAGGTCTTTGTGAGCGGTGACTGAACCGGAGTACAGGCGTTCGTTCTCGCGGTCGATTCGCTCGCTCAGCAACGAGATGTCGTCGTCGAGTCGCTTCTGGACTCGGCTGATCTCCGCTCGTTCACCATCACTTGCACTTTTCTGGGCTTCGACATGTTGTTGTTCGTCGTCAAGCATGGCGAGGGCATCGAGTTCTGGCAGCGTGGAGCGCCGATGTTCGAGTTGCGTGATCGCGGTGTCGTGGCTCTGCACGACGAGCAGCTGTGCAAGGGTCATGGGTGCAGTCTGGCCGCTACGCGGCCATGTTGCCAGAACCGGGTTTCGCGACCAGCCTCGCGACGGCGCATGCGACAGTCATATGCGCGCATTGCACGAATACACAAAGGGATCTCTACTGACGCCGCACGCAGATATCAGGCTGGCCGTCACCGTTGCGATCAACCGGGTCGTAGCCCGGGTCGCAAAGAGTCGACTGGACTGGGTTGGGGTTTGACGGCACGGGGTTGGCCCGACACTGATCAGGTTGTCCGTCACCGTTGCTGTCTATCGGCGAAGTTCCAGCCTGGCATTGAAGCACCGGACTTGACGGTTGTGAAGGTGCCGCAGGTGTAGTGCCGCCGCGATTGGTTCCGGCGCTTCCCGGGCGACAGTATTTTGTGAGAATTGAGCCTTCAGAGTCTCCAGCGATGGCACCGCAGCGCACATAGCCGTAGGCCTCTGGGCTGGCGATGCACTGATCGACCCGGCCATCTCCCGTCGTGTCTGTCGGGAACCAGCCGGGGTACGACGTGCAGGGGTTACGCGAATCAGAACTCATGGTTCCATCTTCGCGAATGAGCCGGCCTGGGCGGGTGGGGTCACACTCTCGGAACTCTTCGGTTTCGAGGTCGGCGTGGTAGGCAGTCATGAACTCGCCCCACGCAGTCGCCGGATACGAACCGCCGGTCACGTTGATTCCGCCAATATTTTCCATCTCGGTACGACCATCAGGGTGGCCCATCCACACCGAAGTAGCGAGCTGAGGCGTGAAGCCCACGAACCAGGCATCGCTGAAGTTTTCGGTGGTACCGGTCTTACCGCCGGCAGGTTGACCTTCGATCTGGGCCCTGGTGCCAGTGCCAATTTCAACGTTTTGTTCGAGAACTTGAGCCGTCAGACATGCAACCTGGCTACCGAGCACTCGGGTGCCGCTTGCCTGATGGCGATACAGCACGTTGCCAAGGGCATCTTCGATCCGGTCGATGTAATACGGCTCATGGCGTACGCCGCCATTCGCCACGGTGGCGTATGCACTGGCCACTTCGAGCGGACTGACCTCGGTAGCGCCAAGCGGCAAACTGAGATTGTTATCGAGAATCGGATCTAGTTCGACACCGAGGCGGGTTGCGGTCTCAATCACGGTCGGAATGCCCACGGCCTGGCCGAGGCGCACAAAGGCGCAATTCGAAGATTGGGTCACCTGGTAGGTCAGCGTGTCGACGCGCCCCGGAGAGTTGTTGAAGTTTGAAACATCGTAAATGGGGTCAACCGCGAGCGGGTTGTCGAATTGGCAAGGGCCGAGCCCGCTGATTCGGTCATCAGGCAAAAAGTCGTTCTCGAGTGCGGCGATCAAGACGAAGGTTTTGAACGATGAGCCGGGCTGGCGGTCGCCCTGAGTGGCGAGGTTGAACTTGTCAGTCTCAAATGCGGGACCACCAACGAGTGATCGCACCGCACCGGTACCGGTTTCGATAGCCGCCAACGCCATGGTAATGCCAAGGTCGTTTTCGGGCAGAACTTCGTCGCGAGCTCGTTCGGCTTCGGTCTGCGCAGCGCTGTCGTAGGTGGTG
>CALKPY010000079.1 GCA_937991435.1 uncultured Acidimicrobiales bacterium | reverse complement strand
ATAGCGTTGCGGAAGATGCCGGTCGTGGGGCCGGGGTCGGCGTCGAAGCTCGTCGTGTTGACGTTCGAGTTGCCGTTCTCGCCGACCGAAATGACGGCGTTGAACGGCATACCAATGTCGGTGAAGTAGTTCTCTTCGATGATGATGCCGAACGTCTCACCGGGGGCGTTCGCTGTGGTGAGGGTGCCGTTCTTGCCGGTGTTGTTCTTGATGTCGATGCCTTCGCCCGACGATGCGCCGGTGTGGTTGCGTGCGAAGTGGTTGCCTTTGATGTGGACGTTGGTGGCGTCCGACTGTGACCGGTCGCCACCGTTGCCAACGTAGACACCTTCGGCCCGATTGGCGATCGTGCCCCAGTCGTGAATCCAGTTGCCTTTGACATCGATACGGTTGGTGCCGATGCCGCCGATCTGGATCGCAGCCTGCTTGGTGCCGGTGACTTCGTTGTTGATGAATTTGAAGTCGGTGACGGGTCGCCCGTGGTCGGGGTCGCCCGTGTATGCGCCGGAGATGGTGACGCCCCATACACCGTTGCCGCCGTTGTCGAACTTGACGCCAGTGACCGCAGCGTTGTTCACGTCGGCGAAACGGCCGTTGGCGCCGCCCGATGATCCGTCGTGGATCGAGGTGATATTGCCGTCGCCAACAATGCACCAGTTGTCGTGGCCGACAACCCAAACCTTGGTGGTCGTGAACGGGGCGGTGGCGACGATTCGCTTGCCGGAAGGGTTGGCTAGTTCGGCTTGAAATTGGGCTGACGTGCTTACCAACACAGGCGTCAGACCGCTGGGGCAGACGTCTCCGAGGTTTACAATAGGGTCCCATGGGCATACCATTACAGGTGGCCTCCGCGTCGTTTCTTGGTGGAGTGGATGTCGGCGGCGACGATGAGGCCGCAGATGATGGTTGGGATGCCGGCAACGGCGAGTGCGAGATAGATCATTTGGGCTCGACCGGTTTCTTCGGCGGCGGGTTCTCGCAGGTGCACACGCAGCCCTGATGGTTGCCGGTGACGCGCAGTAGGCAGCAGTGGCATTGGGCGGGCGTCATGTCGGCAACGCCGCGGTGGGTGACGATCCGGTCGGACATCATTGCGGCACCTCGACGTATTCGGTGACGAGAATGCACGTGCAGCCGCCATGGTCACCGGGGAAGAACCGGGGTGTGAGCGGCCATGCGCCGCCGTTGGCACGCTGTGGGTCGGCCTCATAGGCGGCCAACGATGGCCAAACCGAGTTGTGTAGCGCAAGGTGCGGTGGGAAGTCCTGCTCGGGCGAGCCGTGCACCCAGCGGGTCTGCACCTGCAGCCGTGGTGCGTCGGGGTTATCGTCAAGTAGTCGCTCGAGCAGTTCAGCGGATTGCGCCACGCCCATCTGGGCGGTCTGTGTGCCCCCATTGGTGACGAACGTGCCGACACCATCGACGAGGCCCGCAGCGCTGCCCTGGAGGCCGCCCGCACGTCCCACGGCGTTCGTGATGATCTGCGGTGGCACGGTGGAGCGTGGCCGTTCGCCGAGCTCGACGATGAGTTCGAGCGGGTCGTCTTGACCGAGGCGGCTGTTGGCCAGCGTCGTCATCGAGTCGACGAGGTAGCGGACCGATTCGTCGTCTTTGCAGTTGAACTCAGGCAGCGATGCAACGGCCGATGCGACTGGCAGGCCGAGCTGGCGTGCCCAGATGCGTGCCGCCGATGCGCGGGTGCGTTCGATGAACCGGCAGGCGTCACCGGCGAGGTCGTCGAACACTTTGGCGAACACCTCGTCGGGGTCGGCCATGGCCCGTATGGCGACCGGTTCGGCGTTGGCACGGATCGTCATGTATGCGTCGAGGCCGTCCATGGCGAACAGCTCTTTGGTCTTGGCGTCGTAGCCAGCGCGTGCCTTGATGCCTAGGCGTTTGAATGCTTCACGTAGCGCCACTTCGGCGGCCGTGTTGATCTGCTCGCGCAGTTCACGGTCCAGGTTGGCGAGCTGTTCGGAGAAGCCGACAAGCACGGTGTTGGCTCGATGTGACACGTTGCATGGCTGTTGTGCTGCGAAGTGTTGCACGGCCGCGTCGCCGCCGGCGAGCATCCATTCGACTTCGGCGCGGGTGTTGCCGCCGTTCATGGTTGGCCGTAGTTGTCCGGCGATGAGGTCGCGCAGGTGGTCGAGGTCGACGTCGTTGTTGTCGATGGCTTGGACGGCAATGTTGGCGTAGGTGGGGTCGATGTCGATGCGGTGCGTTTCGACTGCCCGTGCGCCTTTGAGGATGGTGGCGATGATGGCGTCAGTCATTGGAACCCCACATGCAGCCGGCCAGCCACACCCAGGAGGCGATAACGATTAGTTCGACGATGAGCGGCCAGTCAGTCATGGGCAGGGCACTCCGCAGCGTGCTCGGCCGACGCGTCGGTCACAGAGTTGAGTGGAACCCCAGACACGCTGAACGCCTTAAACCACCCACACCTGTTGCAATCGAGCGTGATTTCATCGACATCGTTGCGTGCAAAGTCCGAGTAGTCGGTGTTCAACTCAAAGTCCGAGAACGTCATTGGCCGAAATCGAAAGTCCGAAAAGCTCATCGTGCAATGCTCCGCAAGAAACTCATATCAGCAACACTAGAAGCACGCACCGCCCCCGATTCGTCCGGCTCAGACGCCTCGGACGGACCAAAGACCGACGACGGCGAAGCAGTCGGAGACTCGTTCTTCTTCGTGATGAACTCAGCCCACGACACGCCCTCAGGCAACTCGAGCAGGTCATCGACGTCGAGGCTCGCCCGCTCGGCGAACACCTCACGTTTCAACACGCCAAACTTGACCGCCTCAAAGATCATGCCGATGTCGTCGACACGGTTCACCAGCGGGCTGATGTCATGGCCGTTCGAATAGGCTTCGATCGGCCCTTCGAACTTGTAACGCCCCTGCTCTTCTAGGCGTCGGGCCGTCGGGTAGAGCCGCCATTCGTCCATCTGGCGATCGACCGCTGCACGGCGGGGCGACAGGTTGAACTGCACGTTGTGGCGCGAGATGAAATGCTCGCCCCATTCGTTGGCCGAACCGGGCCCCTCGGTCAGCCATTTGGTCGGCACCGGCATGACCCGTGCCGCCTGCTTGACGAGGTGTTCTTCGATCTCGATGAGCCGCTGGATGGCTTCGCCGGCGCCGGTGTCGATCTTCTTGAGTTCGTTGTCGGACGTAATCAGGCCGGGTCCGGCGCCCATGTACCGGTCACGTTTCGAGAACGTGCGCTGCGTCTGCTGCTTGAAGTCACGGATGAACTTCGGTGCGCCGCGTGTCTCGGCGGCCTCGCGGGCTTCGGCCTCACTAATAGGTGCCCACAGCAACACACTGCCGAGCATGTAGGAGGCGACCTGCCCGCCGAGTGCGATCTGTGCATCCTCCAACGTGCGCATCGTCTCGACCAGAGCACGCATCGGCGACGTCGGTTCGCGCTCATTCAGCCGCTCACCGTTCACCACCTCAAAGGTCGACTCCGGCCGGATGCCATGCACCACGTCGGTCGACGGCTGATCGGGCGACGGCTTGCGTGCCTTCAACGACACCGACCAGGTGCCGGCGTTCTTATCGAAATCGGCCGACTGGTACGGGGCCACCTTGGCAATGGTGATGCCGCGCTGATCGTCAAAGTATTCGAAGCCGAGCGCCTTGCCGATCGTCTCGTTGACGAACGCCAGTTTCTCGATGACCGCTTCGAGCTGGTGTTGCGCCTGCAACTGGTAGGCGGCCAGCATCCAAATGTCGTCTGCGGTTTCGACCGTGTCGGTCGTTACCTTGCGCACCCGGCCGGTGCCGTCGTTGTGCTCGAGGTTGCCGGGGATCATCGAAATGGCAATCGCCTGCTGTTCGGCATACCAACTCAGCAGCCCTTGGCCGCCGAGGCGTTCATAGATCCAGTTCGACCAGTGGCCGGGGTCGTCGTAGCCGGCTATCTGGTTGAATGCCGAGCTGGTTAGGTTCTGCCCCCACTGCTTGGCTTCGTCAGGCGCGCAGAAACCCGACGCCGCTCGTATCAGTGGCGTCGAGGTTTCCGGCAGGGAAGCTCTAATTGGCAAGAGCGGCTAGTCGGCATCTTGTGGCGGCGTGGGCTGCCAGAAGATGAGGACACGCTCGGGGTGGACCATAAGCTCGATGTCATCAACTTGGATTCGGCACGGCACGCCACTCTTCGTAGAGTTTACCACATGTTGCTTCATGGGTTCATGTAGTGCGTCGTATTGGTCGTAGGTGCAGGGGATGTCTTCGAGGTGGAAGTCGGGGCGTGAGTGGGCGATCGTGATGAGGCCCTTGGCGCTGCGGTCAGTCATTCGGCGGCCACCTGGCTGCAGCCGGTGCGCTCTGGCAGCCCATATTCGTGCATGCCGCCACTCGGTGGTGGGTAGAGCTCGGCCCGTGCTTCGACGATCGAGGCGAGCACGTCGGCATCGTCCACACCGAACACCTTCAACAGCACGCCGCTCTTCAGGATCACATGCACGACATCGACGACCGATTTGACCGTCACTTCGCCGTCGGCGGTGTCGTCGACCCGTTCCTGCATTTCGGTGTGCTGCTGCACGGCGGCCACTTCGGTGGCTTCGAAGGCCACACCGTTGCCGTGCACCCAGCCGGGGATGTTGGCGGTCATGCGTTGTCCGGCTCTGGCACTGGCTGGTACGGGTTGTCAGCATTCATCACATGCTCGCTCCCGTCTGGTTGGTACACGAACCTGTCGATGATGTCGGCGATCTCTCGCGATGGCATCTCTGCATCGCCGGGAAGCATCGCGTGCGACAACGCGCCCGCCAGCTGGGCCGCAACCCGGTTGAAGTCGTATGGGGTGCCGTCGACTGCTATTGCGACGGTGATTGGCGTTTCTAATCTTGCTGTCATGCCTGCAATCATGCCACACGCTGCATAGGTCGATTCAGTAGTCACGTACTCACTCGGCCCCACAGCCGCACTCGGTCACCGTCTGATCGTTGAGATGCCCGCACCAGTCGCATTCCCAAAAGCAGGGGGTCATCTCGACCTTGTAGCCCTTCACCGTGGCAGGGTCAACGCTCACGAAACAGTCGTCGCTCATAGTTCGTCTCTTAGTTCTACAAGAGGTGCATCCGAGTGGATTCCAAGTTGAGTCACGACGTGGTTCCAAGCGTGGCTGGATGTAATGAGTTCGTCGGCTTCACGGATAGCAGCACGCATCAGGTCACGTTCACGGATTGCTGCTTCGTGTTCGGCTAGTAACGCGTCGTACTGGTCTTGCAACAGTTCACGTCTCATATCGTTCATGGCGTCGGTTAGAAATCCGCTCATTCTGTTTCCTGTTCTGTAGTAGCCGCCGCTCGAAAGAAGTCCGACTCGATGCCAGTGAATCGCCTGATCGCTTGCACGAGTTCGATCTGTCGCTCACGTGACAAATCGGGGTAGCCCTCAAGCTGGTTGCAGGCAGCCGCCACGTTGACGAGTCGCTGCCGCATGTCTTCCATTTGAATCGACATCGCTTCCTGGTGTCGATAGACGACAGCGCCACGGGGTACCGGATCGAAGTCGAGTTCCTCGGCCATGAACTTGAGTAGTTCCCACGATGGCCGCTCTAGGCCCCGTTCGATCTTTGAGAGGCGCGGGACGCTAATATCGAGCGTCTCGGCTAGTTGC
>CALKPY010000078.1 GCA_937991435.1 uncultured Acidimicrobiales bacterium | reverse complement strand
GCCTGGCTGCCAAACGACAGAAGACACTTCTGTTGCTCAACGATGGCGGCGACAACTACAAGTTTGCAGTTTGTGCCCCTGCCGACGCCGATCGATGGCTTGGGGTACGCATACAAAAATGGCTGGTCGTTGAAGCACCTTCGGGTCACTACGAGTCCAGCTAGTTCTGTGGCCCCCGGACGTTTATCAACCCCGCACAGCCAGAAACGTACATGTTGCTACGCGGGCGAGTTTGTTCACTGACATGGCCGCCCCGATTCCTGCTCAGGGGTGAACTTCTATAACGAAGTCGCCGATTCACTGAGCATTCGTGTGCCAAAACCGCATGTCGCACTCGTTGCTCCCGAGGGAGCGCCTTTTGTGCTTCTGATCGAGGAAATCACCGACGCTCGTATGGTTGATCAGATCGAAGGGGCGAGCCTCGCCGATGCTGAAGCGCTGATTGCAACGCTCGCTCGCTTCCATGGCTCATTCTGGGACAACGACCTGTTGAGGTCGCTGACCTGGCTGCCACCGATGAACAACGACCTCTATAAAGGGGCGGGCATGTTGGTCGAGGCCAACTGGCCGGGGTTCGTCGAGCAGTGGTCTGACCGGTTACCTGACGACATGATTGCGGCCTGCGAAACCTTGACTCCGCGCTATGGCGAAATGACCGACTTCGTAGCATCGCTTGGGCCGCAGACGTTCGCCCACACCGATCCTCGCGCAGACAACGTGTTGTTCGTGGGCGACGAAGTCGTACTGCTCGACTATCAGCTCGCAACACGTCACCTTGGCGCCTGGGATCTCGCGTACTTCATCAGTCAATCGCTGACCGCTGAGAATCGCCGGTCGTGGCAGGGCCAGCTCACCGAGTTGTATCTAGCCGAACTCGGCGCGCACGGTGTTAGTGGTTATGGCGCCGACGAGCTCGAGACACACATGAGGTACTGCCTCATGCATCAGGCCTGGTCACAGATCGCGGTGTCGAATCTTGACCCTGGCAACGAACGGGGTCGGGTGTTGCTCGAGGCAATGCTGACCCGAAGCTTCGATGCTGCTCACGAGGCAGGTGGACCTGAACTGCTCACCCGGTTCTGACAAATCGTTCGCGGTTTCTCGAACCTCTTGCCTGACGGCATGATCCAGCTGACACACTTGGGTGGTGTCTGAGAACGTCGTTGTTTCCGCGTTCTACCGGTTCGTCGCTGTCGACGATCCGGCTGCGTTACGCGAACGGCTTATTGCTCATGCTGTCGATCTACAGATGACGGGGTCAGTGCTGGTTGCTGCAGAAGGCATCAACGGAACGGTGGCCGGAAGCCGATCATCGACCGATCAGTTTTTTGCGGTGGTGACCGCAGACCAGCGTTTCTCCGAACTCGAGATCAAAGAATCTTTGGCCCCCGAGCCGCCGTTTCGACGTATGAAAGTACGACTCAAAAAAGAGATCGTCACGTTTCGCCAACCGGTCGACCCGACCAAAAAGGTCGGGACCTATATCGACGCAGCATCGTGGAACGACGTGATCTCTGACCCTGACGTGCTCGTCATCGACACTCGCAACGACGAAGAGATCACGCTCGGCAGCTTCGCCAATGCGGTGAATCCCGATACCGAGACATTCACCGAGTTTGCTGATTATGTTGCCGGCCTTGATCCAACGGAACACCCTCGGGTGGCGATGTTCTGCACGGGCGGTATTCGCTGTGAAAAGGCCTCGTCGTACATGCTCGATCAAGGGTTCGGCGAGGTCATGCACCTCGAGGGCGGCATTCTCAAATATCTCGAAACGGTGCCTGTTGAGGACTCGCTTTGGGAAGGCGAGTGCTTTGTGTTCGACGAACGCGTCAGCGTCGATCATGACCTGAAACCGGGCACGCACACGCTATGTCGAGGTTGCCGTCGGCCGTTGAGCGAGAACGACCGGCTGCATGCTCGTTACGAAGAGGGCGTGTCATGTCGCACCTGCTTCGACACGCTGACTGATGGCCGGGTGCAACGCCTGCGTGAACGTAATCGCCAGGAGTTACTTGCGGCCGCCCGTGGCGAGCGCCACATCGCACAGGATCTTGATGGCGACTGAACGACCTGAATCGCCAGCGTTCGTACCTCGCCAACTTGTCGACGACTTGCTGTGGGTCGTCAACACCCCTTCGTTTGTCAACGGTTCGCTCGTCGCGCTGGCTCCATGGTTGTCGCCAGACGTTGTCGATGCCGAGCATCTGCACGCGTTCATGTCGGCTCGTCAATCGCACCGGGTGGGTCGACACTTTGAGGGAGTGGTCGAGTTCTGGCTAAGGCACGTGCTTGGTTACGAGATGACTAGCTGCGGCCTGCAGATTCGCGACGGCAATCGAACGATTGGCGAACTCGACTTCGTGTTTCGCGATGAAGATGGGGTTCTCACACACTGGGAGGTCGCATCGAAGTTCTACCTGCATCACGCCGACCGTGAAGGCAGCCACTACCCAGGACCGAATTCGACCGATGACTTTGAGCGCAAGATCGAAACGCTGTTTCGGCGCCAACTTGAGCTCAGCCGCACGGCAATGCCTGAGGTCAAAGCACGGGCGGCATTTGTACGTGGCATCGTCTTCTACCACCGTGCCGTCGCGGCACCGGCGGTGCTTCCAGACCGAATGGCAACAGACCACGTGCGTGGGGTCTGGCTGCGATCGTCGGAGCTTGCGTTGCTTGATTCGTGGGGGTCTGCAGTCGCAACGATTGCCGAGAAACCTCACTGGTTCGCGCCGGTCGCTCAACCTGATCAGCTCGAGCTGCCACGTCTTATTGACGCTCTAGATCAGCACTTCGAAACGTCACAGCGGGCACGCATGGTCTCCATTGCTGACGGCTCATCAGGCGAAGAGGTCAGCCGTCTGTGTGTTGTTCACGATTCTTGGGATCGCTGAATCAAGTTGGGTGGAGTGTCACCCGGCCATGAAGTTGTTTACGCCGTTGTAGAACAAGACGACATCGATGTCGTCGCCGATGGCATTGGCAGTCGCAGCCGAGGCGTTGATCAGGGCCAGGCGCACTTCGATTTCTCCACGCACGGCGTCGTCAATTTCAACGTGAAATGTGTTGTCGTCGCGGACCTTGGCGACGCCCAGTGGCTTTCTTCCCTGAACGACGATCACATCGGCGCCGACGGGGTGCATGAGTGAATCCATGTTGTTCATGCAGATGACTCCACCAGTTATCGATGCCATACCGCACAATAGTCGAAGGTCGTTCGCGGTTTTCGGTCGCAGGATCGCGACGCGAACCGTCAGTGAATCTCTTCGACGATGACTGGGCCGTGGCGTCCTTGTTCTTGACGGCGCCGCTTGGCGGCATACATAACGCGATCGGCGCGGGCGACGGCCAGCGTGATCGGGACCTCGTTTGTGCAGAACACTGCGCCAATGCTTGCGCTTGGCGAGGCCGACAGGGTTGCCGATTCGATCGGCGAGGAAAGTTTCTCGATCAGTAGCTCGGCGAGACGCGCGAGCTCGTCGGCGCTTGGCAGGTCATTGACAAACACGACGAACTCGTCGCCGCCGAATCGTCCGACGAGGTCTCCTTGACGGAAGCGGCTCGACAGTCGCCGTGCGACCGTTTGCAGTAATTCGTCGCCAGCCATATGTCCGAGCGTGTCGTTGATGGGCTTGAGCCCATCGACGTCGATGAACAACAGACCGTAGAACGGGTGCACCGAACGAGAAAGGCGAGCAGCGTCGAGAAAGGCTTCACGCCTGAGAGTGCCGGTGAGTGAGTCGGTCGACGCTGCTGCTGACACTGCAGTGCGCAAATGATCTATGGCAGCGAGGTCGGTGATGGCGGCGGTGCGGTAGTCATCATCGAGTGCACATACGATTGCACGCACCTGGGCCATGAACGACGCTCCATTTGAGCGTCGGTAGCGCTTGATGGTGCTGAGGCCCTCAGGTGCTGTTGATTGGGCATAGTTGGCGCTGAGCTCGGCGACCCACTCAGAGTCGGTCAAGTCGGTGATGGAACGCTGTCTCATCTCATGGGCCGTAAACCCAAACATGGCCTGCGCTTCTTGGTTGGTGGCGACGATTCCACGATCAGAGGCGCGCGACACCACGACTGCTGCGGGTACGAGCGCGATCGATGCTTCGATCTGCGCAATGACGTCGGCGGTGTTGTTGTCCATGGCAGGTACCGGGCAGCGCTGGCGCGCACGAAAGTCCGCTCGGCACGGGTAACGGTAAGCCGTCTTCAGGTTCATCACAATGCATTGATATGTTCGAAAGATCACAACAGTGCAGTGATCGCGTCGGCGTCGTATGCGAGGTACATTCTGTTCGTGCAGTTTGTTGACTTGAGCCATGTGATCAGAGACGGCATGTTGACCTATCCCGGTCTGCCAGCGCCAGTGGTTGCCGACCATCTGAGTCGCGAAGCTGCGGAACAGATCTACGGCCCTGGCATCACCTTCCAGATTGGGCTTGTCACCTTGTGCACCAATACCGGGACCTACCTCGATGTGCCGTTCCACCGGTTCGCCGATGGACATGACCTTGCTGGGCTCGACCTTGCCCGGGTGGCAGCGGTTCCTGCCGTCTGTCTGGATCGACGGGGGGAAACCACTATTGATCTGAGTGCTGACGAACTGCGCGGCACCGCCGGGCATGCGGTGTTGATCCGTACCGACCATTCTCGCAACTTTGGCCAGCCGGCGTACTTCGACAAGCACCCGCACCTGAGCGCGGGCGCTGCCAAGACTCTTGCTCAGGCCGACGTTGCTTGTGTCGGTATCGACTCGCTAAATATTGACTCGACCGACGGTGGCGAGCGTCCCGTGCACACGACGCTGCTCGGATCAGGTATCCCGATCATCGAACACCTGCGTGATCTGGCACGACTGCCACCGCAGGGGTTCTCGTTCACAGCGGTGCCGCCCAAGATCGAAGGCGCAGGCACTTTCACTGTCAGGGCATTCGCCACGATCGACGATTGATCCTGGTCGCGGAGTGCAAGGGGTTGAGCGTGCCGGTGAAAGCGACCCGTCTCAAAAATGCAAAGGGCCCGGCCCGCGCAGTGCAGGACCGAGCCCTTCGACTAGGTCATGGCCAGCCGGCTAGAGCTGGCGCATGTTCGGTTTAGATTATGACGAGCTCACGCTGCTGATGAGGCGCATGAGGATTTCGTGGCCGTCGGTGCCGCCGACGAGGCCGGTTTCGCCTTGTGGGCCGGTTGGCCCGTTGGCGCTGAGGCTGGTTTCCGTAAAGAGGCTGGTCGGAACGTGGATGACGCCAGCGAGTCCGAGATCGTTTATGTCGGCTGAGCCGATGAGGGCGCGGAGGATTTCTTCGACTTCGCCGCCGCCGACGAGACCGGTTTCGCCTTGTGGGCCGGTTGGCCCTTTGGCGACTCGTTCGGAGGCACTCTTGCTCTTTGGGCCTTGGGCGGCTGCTGGGTCAGCAGAAACTAAGAGCATTGAGGCGATCATGGCGAGTGACGCGACGAGAGCCAAGATGACAGCACCGATTCGGTGTGTAGAGCGTGTATTCATTTGGTGGGATTTCCTTTAATAGATGGCGCGTAGACGCATATGGGGGAATTCTACGAATCCCCGGGAGGTTTTGTGTTCATCGTGACACTTTTACCCATTCTGGAAATGTGTCAGTCGTCACAAAACAGTTCATGGGTAAGAGTCCCGATTGGAATCACCATCACGCCATCTGGTCGTTGATGTGTCTCTGCTGACCTCATGTTTGGTGGCCAAGCCGCTTGATCCTCGATCAACATCAATCTCGTGAGTACATCAAGGTACTGATCGACAGTT
>CALKPY010000077.1 GCA_937991435.1 uncultured Acidimicrobiales bacterium | reverse complement strand
TGCCAGCGCGTTCGCGGAGCTTTGCATGCACATTGGGTGGAACATCTTTGATCTGAATGCTCCGCATCGGCACAACGTAGTGCCAATTGGGCGCCAACACATGCGATTTGGCGCCACGTAGAACTTGGGCCCGAGCAGCTGAACGCGTTACTGCAAGGCCTCAGCTCAGGCCGAGTAGTTCTTCGAATTTCGGTGTGCGGGCTTGCAGCGCGTCGGCTTGTTCCGTCATCGCGAGCCCGGTGCGGCGGCGCAAGAAATCTTCGATTGTTGTAACCATCTCGTGGGCGCCGATTTCGACCACCTCGGCGGCGAGATAGCAAGGGTCGTCCCACACCGGTTCGGCCAGCTCGGGTGCTTGCATTATACGCTGCAGCACAGCGTCGCTGCGCACACCATGACGGCGCCATATCAGCCGGGCGTTGTCGTCGGTCACCGACGTGACCGCTGCAGCCCTGGTCATAAACGCTTCAAACTTGGCGGTTGATGGCTCACCGAACCATGAGTCATCGAGCTCGCTGGTGTCAGCTCCGAGCGACGTGATGGCGTCGACGACCTCTTCGCCAACGTTGAGGCAATCTGTGAGCTTGCCGCCAAAGACGGTTACGACACGGCGATCAGCGTTGACTTCGATCTCGTGTTTACGAGATAGCTGCAGCCAGTCGCTTTCTTCATGTGCTGCGCCGGCTTCGACCACGAGTGGTCGCACTCCGCACCGCTCAGCGATGATCGAATCTCTTGTCAGCGGCGAATCGAGGTCGAGTCGGGCGTTGATCTGGCGCAAGACGAAGTCGCGGTCTTCGTCGGTGACGACGGTCGAGGGGTCATCAACGCGTGTGTCGGTAGTGCCGATAACCGACCGGTCGCCCATTGGAATCACGTAGTACAACCGGTCGTCTTCGTCGAAGAACGCGAACACGCGATCGCCTGAGCCGATCCGCGGTACCACGAGATGGATTCCCTTGGAGTGCGCAATGCGGTGCTCGGTTGCGACTTCGAGCATCTCGTTGAGTTCATCTGCCCAAGGCCCGGTGGCGTTGATAACCCGTTCGGCATAGAGCACGCGTTGCGTGCCGTCGAGGGTGTCGGTGAGTTCGAGCTTCCAGCGTTGACCGTCAAATGAGGCAGAGGTCAACTCGGTGTAGGTAGCCCCGAGTAGGCCGCGATCGAGAGCGTCGCGTACGAAACCAAAAGAGAATCGGGCGTCGTTGTCTGGAAGGTACGCGTCGGCGTAGATCAGTCCGCCGCGAGCATGTGTGGTGTTGATGACGGGCTCGAGGGCCTCGACCGACTCGGCTCGAAGCACCTTGGGTCGTTGGGTTGAGAAGTTGCCGATCGCCCAATAGGCGGCGGCTCCCATTCCGGCCAACCACACGGGGTACGGAGATGACTCGTCGAACGTTGCCAGGAACTCGATCGGCTCAACCTGGTTTGGGTAGGCCTTGATTAGTCGGTTTCTGGACTGGCAGAGCTTACGCACGAGACCAAACTCGAAGCTCTGCATGTACTTGAACCCGCCCCAGACCAGGTTTGACGAAGCCTGGCTCGTGACCGAAGAAAAGTCGCCGCGGTCAACGAGCGCTGTTCTCAGACCAGCCGAGGTCAACGCGGCCGCTGAGACGGCACCATTGATGCCGCCACCGATGATTGCTACGTCGACTGTGGTGCCATCGATGGCGTCAAGAAGGATGTCTCGCTGGCGTTGCATAGGTACCTGTCAGGTTACGAGAGCATGCCAACAAGCATGCCGATGAAACCTTAAACGATGCGCTTCCAGGTGTTTGATTCGGTGTCGTGGCGAAGCCGGCCGTGGGTCGGATGGTCGACAATCCACGCCTTGAGCGCCGGATCCCACACGGGGGTTGGCGTGGCCACAGCAGGTGTGTCAGCGGCAGCTGCACTGGTGCTCGGCTCGGCCTGGGCCGAAGCAGCTGGGGTGGCCATGGGGTTTGCTGTGGCGGCAGTAGAAAAAGCGCTGGCTGCAGAATTGTCTGGCTGATTCGCGTCGGTTGGGCTGACGTCGTGGGTCGGTTGCGTTTCGATTGGCCGAATCTCTGTGGCGTGTGCGGGGGTTGGATGCGTCGAGGTCGCGCGTGCGGCAACGGGGGCTGTGGCCACTGGTGGCCCTGCAATGTCGGTTCGTGCGATTGGAGGGCCTGCTACCGGAAGCGTTTCAGCGACACGCTGTTGATGCGGAGGCGGGGGAGCAGCCGCAGCTGTTGTCTCGCCGCGGCCACGGCGGTTGAACAAGAACCAACCGGCCATAGCGGCAAGCAGCAGCCCAGCGACGATCAAACCGATCAGGAGGCCGTTTCCGCTGCCATCACCACTTGCACCGGGTTGGGTCTGTGCGAAAAGACTGGTCGGAGGGGCCAGCAGGTCAATGTCCCACTCGAATCGGCCACCTTCGATCCTGTCTGCGTTGTTCTTGCCTTCGATTGCGCTTCCGGGGAGCTCAACCACATAGATGATTTCTGAGTTCTCATAGAGTTGCTCAGACAGAATCGGCGGAGCGTCGGCGGAGATGTCGTTGAGTTCCGAGGCGTTAACAAGGTGTGAGAAGATCCAATTCTCGCCCCGCTTGCTCAGCTCGGTGTCGCTCTCGAGAAGCTGCGTCATGACTGCGGAATGATCGGAACCTGCAGGGAGTTCGTAGTTGAGTTCGGCCCCGCAGAAACCGTCCTGGTCATATTCGGACAGTTCGGACCCCGCGGGTACCTCGCTTGTCAACAGATCGTCGGCGATCTCTTCACAAATATCGCCCGGGGCTGCGCCTTCTGGCAGGTCAAGGCCGCCGAGAGCAGAATCGAACGCTTCGGAGTCAACAGCGGTCAGGAATCGGACAGAACCCGACCCGTCGTCGGTGACCTTGATGTCGGCGTTGACCTTGAAACATCCGGTGGCGACCAGAGCGAGCGCGAGGAACAGAACTGAGATTTTCGTTGCGCGCATCGCGCACCTCCATCGAGACGAATCGGCTGCGTCAGGATAGAGACCTCAATGTTCGGTTCAGCCCTGGTCCCGAAACGCTTGCACCGGCGGCTACTCTCGCTCGCCGTGCACCCTCAGCGACTCATCGCCGCGTTGCTGCTGGCTGCGGCGGTGGCCGCGTTAGCCGTCACCGTATGGTTGACGTGGGACAGCGACAGCGCGAACAAGGCCGGAACACCGTCATCAGACTTGAATCCGGGGTCGGTCGCAACGACGCCGGCTCAGGACCCGACGATCGAGGTTCCCCCGACGGTTGCGCCGACGACGCCCCCGACCGCGGTGCCGCTTCCAACAGCGACACCGGTGTTGGTTCCGATCACCGAGATTGCGGGAGCGAGCGCCGAGCTACTCGCGGTCTCTCCTGTGGCGGGTTGCGAAACATTCACAGACAACGTCCAGAGCGCCAACGGAACCATCGCCCTCGAATGCGGCAGCCCCACCGGTGAGGTCGTCGCGGCAGCGACCGGTCGGATCGTGCACATTGTCAGCTCTGAAGCGATTGCGCTCAACGGTGACTTACCGACGGCAGCCTGGAATTGGCCGAGCCAGGCGTCGCTCGGTCCTCATGTTGTGGTCGACCACGGGCCATTGGGTGATGTCAGCTCGCTCCAGACCGTCTACGCCGGGTTTGATCCCGCGCCCGAACTGCGTATCGGCGCCGCTGTCGACGCCGGAGCGGTTCTTGGTCGTTCGGCGGACCCGATCCAGTTCGCAGTTTGGACAGACGGCACGCGCCAAGATGGCATCGGCGGGCTCAGTCCGAACGCACCTGGCTTTGACGAGCAACTCGCAATTGCCTCGGCACTCGGCGAAGTCATCTCTTCGCCGGTCGATGCCCGATGCCCGCTAAGTCTTGGTGCCGGCGAGTTGCCAGGCGCTGCGCGGGCATATCGCAACGGCATCCACCGCGGCATCGACTTTGGCTGCGGCGCCGCTGACCGATCGGCCACCGCGATCAGCGCCGGAACGGTGGCTTATCTCGTCGACGACTATGTCGATCCGACCCCCGAAGACCGCGAATTGCTGTTGGGCGCGGCAGGTCAAGCCCAGATCACCCCACACTGGACTCTGGTCATGTTGTACGGCAACGTAGTGATTCTTGACCATGGGAACCTGCCTGGCGTAGGCAGGGTGACCACAATCTCCGCGCATCTCGAATCGGTTCGGCCCGGTCTTGAACTCGGAAGCAACGTCGACCAGGGCTCTGTGATCGGCGAGATCGGCAATCGCGGCACGTCGGCTGCGGCTCGCGGCATCTTTGGCGATGCGGATCCGTCGTTGCATCTGCATTGGGAGCTGTACATCGATGGCTGGTTCTTGGGTCAGGGGTTGCAACCTGAGGAAGTACGTCAGGTGATCGACGCGGCTATGTGTGGTGCTCAGCCGGTAGCCGGTTGCGGCTGATCTCGCCTGATCGACCTCGTTCCACGGCGGCCGCGCAGTACTGTCGGCGTCGATGACCGACGAGAGCATCGATCTCGGAATTCCAGGTACCGCAGAGCTGGTGCGCATCGGCTCAGGTGGAAACGCGGTCGTCTATAGGGCTCGTCAACCCGATCTTGATCGCCACGTCGTTGTCAAAGTACTGATGTCGGTCGACATCGAAGCAACCCGACGACGCTTTGACCGCGAGCGGCGAGCGATGGGCCGTTTGAGCGAAGCGCCCGGTGTAGCTCCGGTGTACGGAAGCGGATTTACCTCGGCCGGGCAGCCGTACTTGATCATGCCGTTCTACGAGCGTGGCAGCCTGCAGACTCAACTCGAAGCCGACGGACCGTTCGAGCCTGCGTTGGTTCGCCGGTTAGGCGAAAAGATTTGCAGCGCGGTGCATGTCGCCCATCTGAGCGGTGTGGTTCACCGAGACCTCAAACCGGCAAACATTTTGTTGCGCCGCAACGGCGAGCCTGATGTCGCTGACTTCGGTATCGCCCAATTGCTCGACGAGACGGGTGGGGCATCGATGTCGCTCACGATGACACCGCTGTACACGGCTCCAGAGGTATTTGACGGCAAAGACTCAGGTGCCCTATCAGACGTCTACTCGATTGGGGCGCTGATGTTCGCGTTACTCGCGGGTAGTCCCGCGTTTAGCGATCCGTCAGGAACTGCATCGGTGCTTTCGCTCATGCGTCGCGTGGCCGAGGATCCGCTTCCGCCGTTGCCAGCATCGACTCCGGTGGCCCTCGCTCACGTGGTTCAGCGGGCGATGAGCAAGGATCCGTTAGACCGCTGGCCAACAGCACAGGCGATGGCTCAGGCTCTGTCGCTAGCTGCGCAGTCGACACAGGCACCGGCGCCGGCTGGTGTGGTAGGCGTACCTACGATGCCCGTGCCGCTGGTGAGTTCAGGTGCACCCAGCAGTGCAGGAGCTGTTGGCCGGCCCGCCAACCGAAGCGTTGACCCGGTACGGGTGGCAAATGACAAGTTGGTGGCGAACGGAGCGCCAAGCGAGCGTGGCATCTCTGGGCGCTACGTTGGCGCGGTTGCGGCGCTATTGGGTGTTGCGGTCGTCTCGTTGCTGCTTTGGGCTCCTTGGAGCGGCTCTGAGGCACCCTCAGACACCGATCTGTCTGCATCGATCTCGTCGACGCCGATGCCGACTGGTGTCGTTGAGGCGCCTGGGCTTACGCCGGGTGAATTCAACCTCGAAACGATTGTCGACATCGTCAGACCCAGCCTTGTGGCAGTCGAGTCATTTGGCTGTGGGGGCTATCGCAGCGAGCCGGGAGTGTTGTTGCCCGACGGTTTGGTGCTGACCGGGGCATCAGCCGTAGACGGTGCTTGGACTGCGATGGTGGTTGCCGGCTCGTCGACGTTTGAATCGCAGCCGCTGAGCGCTGATCGCTCGAGCGGATTGGCGATGATGCGGGTTTCGACCACAGCCGCTGGCGGGGCAGCTACTGCCGAGGCGAGTTCGGGCGACGAGGTGGCAGTCATTGGCGTTGACGGGCGTTCAGCACAGGGTGTGGTCAACGTCGGTGCTGGCGGCACAGCCGTGGTCGGAATCAGCGGTGATCCGGTCGAGATTGGTGATGTAGTCGCGTTGGCTAATGGAGCGCTGATCGGTCGGGTGGCGGCGGTCACCGCGACACAGGCTGCGATCGCGCCGATTGCGGGACTTGCCGATCGTTGGAGCGGCGATGCGCCCAACCGAGCGTGCACGTCGGCCGTCTTTGGATCGATTTCCGTCGATCCGGCTGGGCCTCGCTCGGTTGAGATTCGACAACTGGTCGGGCTGCAAGCGCTCAACGACGCCTATGCAAACGAAGAGTGGGATCGGGTGCGAAGCATTGAAGCTGGTCGACAAGACGTCTCTGACCAGGCCTTTGTAGACGGCTGGGGACCGCTCGATCGCGGCTTTGTGTATCCGTTGGGGCGCGTTGGCTCCGACACTGGAACCACGAGCTGGCGCATGGCGTTGATCGGCCATGAGACCTGGAACGATCGGGAGATCACCACGATGTTCTGTGTCACCTGGGCAATCGATGCGAACCAGATCGGACAAACGAATATCGACACGGTTCGGGTCTATGGATCTCAGGCGGGCGAGTCGCAGCTTGAAGGCCATGTAGAGCCGTCAACGCTGCTCGACACCGCAGCGTCATCGTGTGCGTGATTGCGCGTCAGTAGCGCCGTGAGCGACCGTTAGCTGGCTGCCTCAAGTTGTGAGGCCAGCCTTTCCCACTTCTGAGACAGATTGGCCGCTTGATCCTTGGCGGCGTCGTATTGGATCGCAAGCTTTTTGACCAGCGCAGCGTCTTCGTAGACCTCAGGGTCAGACATGCGTGTTTGCAGCTCGGCGACCTCTGCTTCGGCCCTTTCCCACGCTCGCTCAGTTTTCTTGAGATCGCTTCGCAAGGCTTTGGTGTCGCGATGGCGGCTGTTGCGTGAGTCAGCCTCGACCCGCTTTTTTTGCTGCCGCTTATTTGGTGACGCTGGCGCTTCAGCGCCATGGGAACCGAGAGTCGCCGACGCTGGCATGAGTACCGAATCGTCAACGGTGTCGTGCCACCGCGCCGAGCCGTCACGAACCTCGACGAGGTGCTCGGCCACGTTGCGAATGAGATGCCGGTCGTGTGTTACCAAAATCACCGTGCCGGGGTAAGCCTGCAAGGCCTCTTCGAGAAGATCGCACGATGGCAGATCCAGGTGGTTCGTCGGCTCATCGAGCACCAAGAGGTTGACGGGGTGAATCATCGTCTTCGCGAGCGCCAGACGTGTGCGCTCGCCGCCGCTCAGTTCTGAGATGCGACGGTCAGCTGCTTCGCCCGAGAATCCGAAGCTGCCGAGGATCGTGCGAAGGTTGCGCGTGCCGACATTGCCTGCCGTCGCGAGTAATTCGCCGTGAGGCGTTCGGGACTCGTCGAGAACCTCGGTCTGATGCTGCTCAAAGGTTGCGATATCGACGTTGTTGCCAATTGTCACGCTTCCGTCGATGGGTGTGAGATCGCCGAGCATCATGCGAACAAGGGTGGTCTTGCCGGCGCCGTTGGGGCCGATAAGCGCCACTTTCATGCCGCGCTCGATGACCAGGTTCACATTGGTCAAAAGCGGAACACCGTCATAGCCCGCCGACACGTTGCTCATCTCAACAACGGTTCGTGCGGAACGTTGAGGCTCAGGGAAGGCGAACCGGGCCTTGACCGACTCGAGGCTAGGAACCTCGATCATCTCAAGCTTCTCGAGCGTTTTGATTCGGCTTTGTACCTGCCGGGCTTTGGTGGCTTTATAACGGAAGCGGTCGATGAACTTCTCAACCTGCGCCACCTTGCGGGCTTGGCCAGCTGCGGCAGCTTCGATGGCAGCGATGCGCTCTTCGCGCTGTACGACGAATTCAGCGAATCCGCCGATGTATTCGGTCGTGGTTCCGCCGGCGAGTTCGATTACCCGTTCGGCGACGGCATCGATGAAGTCACGGTCATGGCTTACGAACAACAACGCAGACGGCCATTCGGCGAGCTGTTGTTCAAGCCATGCAACGCTGTCGACATCGAGGTGGTTGGTCGGTTCGTCAAGAATCAGAACTTCGGGTTTGGCGACGAGCAGGCGTGCAAGTGCTGCTCGCATGCGCCATCCGCCACTCAGCTCAGCAAGTGGGCGGTCGGCATCGTCGGCCCGAAATCCCAGCCCAGCCAGCACCCGGTGGGCTTCGGCTTCTGCCCCGTATCCGCCGAGTTGCTCGAACTGAGACTGAGCATCGCTGAACGCTTCGATCAACGATTCGTCAGCGTTGGTCGAGGCGGTCAATTGGGCTTCGTAGTCGGCGAGATCGCGGCGGGCTCGTTCGAGCCGTTCGTCACCGGACATTGCCTCTTCGATGACGGTTCCCTGAGGGTCGTCGGCGAGATCCTGCGGTAGGTAACCCAAACGAAGGTCCGCTGGCCGATGGACGGTTCCGGTGTCGGGTTGGTCTTCGCCGAGCAGCAGGCTTATCAGCGTGGTCTTGCCGGCTCCGTTCCCGCCGACGAGAGCGATCCGGCGACCCGGGCGCAGCTCAAGAGTGACATCGGTGAACAGTGTGCGACCGCCGAAACTTTTCGTAAGAGCGGAAGCGGTCAACATGATGGGGCCTGTTCTGCAGGTGCGAGGGCTGAATCGTCAACACGGTTGCCGAGGGCATCGTGGACCAGCGTCGTCGAAAGCAGTAGGTCACGCGCCAACACACCCAGTCGTGCGTCGTCGGGGTCTGGCTCACCAACGTCTGACGTAACGAGTGCGGGGTCTGACAGTCCGCCGATTTGAGCCGCAGCTGTGCTGATCAACCGTTCATAGCGCTGAACTGACCCACCATCGACGACTGCGTGCTGATCAGAAGCTACGAGCATCTGAAGATTCTTCATCTGAACCAATAACAGGGGTCGCAGGGGGTCGTCGCCGGTCCGATTCACGCCAGAAGAGTACCGTTTGAGTGTGCCGGAGTACCCCGATGTGATCGCCTATCTCGAAGCGCTCGACCGCCATGTGGTTGGGCAACCGATTTCTGCGGTGCAGGTGCGCGGGATTTCGGTGCTCAAGAGCTTTGATCCGCCCATCGACACCCTCGTTGGCTTGCCCCCGCGAGGAACACGCCGGATGGGAAAGCGTCTTGTGCTCGAGTTCGACGACGACATGTTTCTCGTGATCCATCTGATGGTCGCGGGTCGGCTGTATTGGCGCGACCGCGATGCCAAGGGAAATCGAAACCTGTTGATGGCGTTTCGGTTTGATCATGGATCGCTTCATCTGACCGAAGCCGCGTCGAAGAAGAGGGCGTCGGTCTGGCTGGTCCGGGGCGAAGACACGCTCACAGCGCAACATGATCGGGGCGGTCTTGAGCCCCTTGAAATCGACGAAGCTACTTTTGCGTCTCGGTTGCGCGAGCAGAACCGCACACTCAAGCGAGCATTGACGATGCCTGCGATATTCAGCGGCATTGGCAATGCCTATTCCGATGAGATCCTGTTGCATGCCGGTTTGTCTCCTGTTAGGCGCACGTCACAGCTCACCGATGAAGAAGTCCATCGGTTGTTTGACTCGACCCAAGCAACCTTGCTCGACTATGCGGAGCGTATTAGGACCGAGATTGGTGATGGCTTTCCGACCAAGGTGACGGCATTTCGCCAAGACATGGGCGTGCACGGCAAGTTTGGTGAGCCGTGCCCGATCTGCGGGTCGCCCGTGCAACGCATCGTGTATTCGGCAAACGAGGTGAACTATTGCGCGACCTGCCAGACCGGCGGGCGCCGGCTGGCTGATCGGTCGCTGTCACGCTTACTGAAAGACGATTGGCCTCGCACCATCGAGGAACTCGACGGTGATATCTGAGGAACTCGACGGTGATATCTGAGGAACTCGACGGTGATATCTGAGGTCAGCGAGCCGCGGTCAGGCGTCGATGCCCAACTCTTCGTAGATTTCCATGCGCAGAAGCTCGAAGGTGTCATTGTCGATGCCACCGGCCTTGCGGTGTTCTTTGAGCATCGAGAATTTTTCAAGAAGGTCCCGGTGTGCGGGGGTCTTCGGTGTGAAATCTTCGATCATCGTGTCGAGGCCTGCGGGGCGAGGCGGCTCGACCGGTGCCTGTGTCGTCAACGGGCCGTTCAACGGCTCGGTTCCCTGACGCTTTGACCGCTTCTCTGCGGCCTTTTCCTGACGGCGGCGCTCCCGCTGCCTCTTGTCGAACGTATCTCCGCGACGGCTTGCCATGTCAGACCTCCATTGTCGATGCGCCTCGTGCAGACGTGAGTCACCTACTCAGCACGCACTTAGATGCCAGCTGGTCGAGTGATCTCGCGCCAACGGCAACAACATCGGCCTGCACCATATCCACTGACCTCAGATCACATACGTCACATGCGAGGTAATCTCGGTCACTCGTGAGTTTTCGGCTGTCTGGGACCGTTGCGAGGGGGCTGTCATCGCACCCGAACGGCGATTGTGTGCCATCCGGTTGCTCCGCTTGGCGCGGGACGTGAGATTTGTGACGTCTGAGTGACGCCTTGGCCGTCGGTTGCTCGCACCTTGATTGTCCAGTCTCCGGCGGGGGCTTCCCATGGCAGGAACCATTGACGCCATGACTCGTTGGTGAGTTCTTCGGATAGTTGAGCCTCGAACCATTCGCCCTCTTGTTCGGTGCCATCGACGATTGGCGAAACTTGTACCTCGACACGATCTACGCCCCGGTCGGGGGCCCACGCGACTCCTGCGATCGAGTGCGGCCCGGCGCTTAGACGGGCGTTGGAGTTTGGGACGTCGATGCGCGATTGCGTCTTGACCGGGCCGAGCTTGGACCAGCCTCGGGTGATCCAATAGCCGTCAAAGTCAGCCGAAACGAGTTCGATTTCTTTGAGCCACTTGGTGGCCGAGACATAGCCATAGAGACCGGCAACGACGAGCCGCACCGGGAAACCGTGTTGCACCGGTAGAGGTTCGTCATTCATGGCGACGGCAACGAGTGCAGCGCGATTCGGGTCGTCGAGATATGAGGTCGGGAATGCTCCGGTCCAGCCGTCAACGGACCGACCAACGATTTGTGCTCCGCCGGGTTGGACTCCGGCTTGATCGAGTAGGCGCTTGATAGGCACGCCAAGCCACTTGGCGTTGCCGACAAGGTCACCGCCGACGGGGTTCGACACGCACGACATCGTGATGTGTTCCTCGACGAGATCCATCGAGATTAAGTCATCAAAGCTGAACTCAAGTTCGTTATCTACCATGCCGGTGATCTTCATTGACCAGGAGTCAACGTCGATTCGCGGTACGGCGAGCGCCGCGTCGATTCGATAGAAGTCATCGCTCGGTGTGATCAAGGTGGCGATGCCGTCGACGTAGTCGTAGTCGGCCATTACCGCGGTTGGCTGCGACGCTTGAGATGGGGGAGTAGTCGCACCGGCTGCTTCGTCAGCGGAAGTGGTTGGTTGGCTTCGGTCGAGGGCTGCGGCGATCTGATCGCGGTCGATCTCGATCTGTGCCGACTGGCGGTCGCGTAACTGGGATCCAATGAGAGGCGTTGCGATTCCGATTGCAGTAGCTGCGCCGGCTGCCCCGACAAAGGCGCGACGCGAGGCTGAGTCGCCAGATCGAGCGACGCCGTCCCAAGTTTCAGTAGTGGAAGCAGGTGTAGACGTGCTCGACCGCGCCGCCTTGAGTAGCAGGAATAATGCGCCCAAACCAACGGTCGCGGCCACGGCGGCAGCGAGCCACGCAGGCCCGGTCGATGATTGCTCATCGGCGGCCCCGGCGAGCCCGCCGACAATGCCGAACAGCATGAACACCGACACAGCGGAACGAAATTGCCGAACGGCGGCGATTCCGGTGAACGCTCCGATGATCAAACTGATCGCGACGATGCCGACGACGAGTGCCGGCTTGTCGTTCTCGCCAAGCGTCTCGATGGCCCAGCGCTCTACCGAGCCCGGCACGTTGTCGATGACCGCGTTGCCAACAGCGACGACGAGCGATGGAATCTTTGTCGACAGTCCCGAAAGCAGTTCTCCTGTGCCGAGGGCGACACCGGCAGCAAGTGTTCCGCTGAGAGCGGCGCGACGCGCGCCTATGTCGCTGTTGTGGCCAGGCATTGAAGAGATAGGCATTGAAGAGATATCGGTTGCTGGCTGGTGCGGTGCCTCAAGTTCGTCATCGATCATGACAACGCCTTTCTGGAGTTACTCAAGTATCGCAACTGCTTCCACCGCTTGACCGGTCAGGAACGAAACAAATCGTTAAATGCTGTGATGCCCCCAAGACTGTGGCCGTGCATGAGCCGCAGAGCCGTCGCCCCGTGACGGTTACGCTGCGCACATGCGGTCAAGAGCCCTGTTTCGGTGAAAAATGCTGTGTCGGTGAAAAATGCTGTGTCTGTGAAAATGCTGTGTCTGTGAACGAAGCGTTGCGATCGGTGGGTTTGACTGACGCGATCGTTGCCGAGTTCTCTGGCGAGTGTTCAGGCGGCGGTGTACTCGGTCGAGTGGCCCGGGTTGACCGGGGCGAAGTGGAGATCGTCACCGCTACCGGTCGAATTCGAGCCATCAGCGATTCGCAAAGGGCCCAAGCTGAAGTAGCGCCTGTCACGGGAGACTGGATAGAAGTCCGTGAAGATCCCGAGATCGGGTACGCGGTTGCCCGCGTTCTGAGTAGGCGAACGTCGATCACCCGGCGAGATCCCGCCGAACGGTCACAGGACCAGGTGCTGGTATCGAACATTGACCGAGTAGCGGTCGTGCATGGTCTAGACCAGGCGAGTAACGACGCCCGTATCGAGCGATTTCTCGTGTTGGCGATCGACAGCGGTGCAGAACCGCTTGTGGTGTTGACCAAGCTCGATTTGGCTCGCGATGCAATGACTGAGCACGCATGGTTGAGCGATGTGGCCCCGGTCATCGTGACGAGTAGCGAGACGGGCGAAGGGATTTCGGAGTTACGTAGTCACATTCGCGACGGCGAAACAATTGTGTTTATTGGTCCGAGCGGTGTCGGCAAGTCGACCCTCGTTAATGCTTTGCTGGGTGAAGACGTGGTGGCCACGTCTGAGGTCCGCGAAGGCGATCGTCGTGGGCGTCACACCACCACGGTGCGCGAGTTGATTGAGCTTCCCGATGGCGGGGTCGTGATCGACACACCAGGTATTCGGGCTATTGGTCTGTGGGCTGCCGATGTCGCGGTTGATCAGGTGTTCGCCGATATTGCTGAACTTGGTGAGTCATGCAAATTTCGTGACTGCACTCATCGAACCGAACCGAAGTGTGCCGTGACCTCTGCGGTCACATCTGGTGATCTTGATGGGCAGCGGCTGGCCCGCTACCAGCTGTTGTGGCAAGAAGTAGCGCTGCAGGCGAGCGAAGCCGACCGCAATCGTCGTGGTGAATCCGGGCGTCGCCGCTAGTCACCTGGCCGCCGCCGAGGCGTCGATCCTGTCGACGAGACCCCACTGCAATGCTGTGGAGGCATCGATTTCTCGGCCGGTAATTGCCAGCCAGGCGGTGCGGTGTCGACCACACCGGCGCGGCAGGCTTACGGTGCCGCCGGCCCCGGGGATCAAACCAAACCCGACTTCGGGCAGCCGAAAACTGGTGTCGGGATGAGCAATGACCGAGTGCGCAAAAGCGGGAAGCTCGATTCCAGCACCGACACATGTTCCGTGCACGAGCACCCGAACGCGATCGGCCACGGCATGAAGTGCTGAGGGCAGGCTTCGAATACTGCGCACGTAGTGGCCTGTGGCAGGCGACGGGGTTGTGCCGAACTCGTTGAGATCGCCGCCTGCGCTAAAGGTGGTTCCGTAGCCATGCAAGGTGGCGCCGTCGATAGCCATGTCAGTGGCGACAAGTGCCAGCGCCTCGGCCAGTGCATCGCGCATCTCGACGTTGAGCGCATTGGCGCGGTCGGGCCGGTTCAACGCGATCGTGAGGTGCGAACCGGTCAGCTCGGTCAGGACCGCAGCGGGCTCGGAGGCTTCGTGCCCGGCAGCGGAGTGTGTGGCTGAGCGACGCGCTTCAAGCCATCGAGTGAAGTGTTCTGAGGTCTGCAGTAATCCGTAGGTAACCGATTCAGCGGTGAGCGCGTCGTGCACCGACATGTCGTGGCTGCGGCGAAGTAGTTGAGCAACAGCGACAGCGGCGATGGGGCTTTCTGAAACCGCTGTTGCGACCTCGTCGGTTGCCAGCGCCAAATCGGTGACGGTCACAACTTCGGGGTGGACGCCGTCACACGCCAGTAGCAGATCCAATCCGAGTGCTACATCGGGGGCATCGTTCAAGCTCGCGTGGTCGACCAGCCCGCACGTGATCCACGGGCCGCGACCGGCAGCGGCGATGAGTCGCCGGTCGCGGTTGTGCTGGCGCAGAGATCGGCTAACGCGTCGAAGGTCGATCACGACGAGGGGCGTGCTCGATGAGCCAATGTCAAAGGCGGCATCGGGTCTATCGAGTAGTTCCAGCGCTTCGCCAGCGGAGATTGCGTCTGGCATTTTGCCTGTCAAATCGCCCTCGTCACGACATAACTGGCTTCAACTGTCGCCGAGCTCGGCTAGCTCAGAGCGCAGAACCCGGCGCAGCAATTTGCCGGTCTCGTTGTATGGCAGCTCGTCTCGGTACACGATGCGGTCGGGTGAGCGCGACGACCGAAGCTGATCGGCGACAAGCGCCTGCAGCTCGGTTGCGTCGGCGCCGCCAACCACGACTGCAGCAATTGCCTCGCCCCATTGATCGCTTGGGATTCCAATCACCGCAACGTCTTGGACCGCAGGGTGGCTCAGGATCACGTCTTCGATTTCGCCGGGAGATACGTTCTCGCCACCCCGCACGATGACATCGTCGAGGCGGCCAGTGACATAGAGGTAACCGTCGGTATCGACTTCGCCGCCGTCATTGGTTGGGAACCAACCATCTGCTGTCAACTTCGAACCTTGCGCCAGATATTCGCCAGCGACCTGGTCGCCTCGCACCCAGACCTCGCCGGGGCTGCCCGCGGGCAGTTCGGTTCCTTCATCGTCACGAATTGATACGTCAAGGGCCGGAAGCGGTTGGCCGACAGATGACAATCGACGTCGAATGGTCGGATCGTTGCTGGCAATAGCGGCGCGATGGTCGTCGGGGCCAAGCAGCGAGACCGTGGAACTGGTTTCGGTTAGCCCATAGGCATTGACAAAGTTTGTATGGGGAAGCAGGTCAAGCGCTGCCTCGATTACCGGCAAGGGCATGCGACCGCCGCCATAGGACAAGGCACGTAGTGTCGGTAACTCGATCGACCGGGCCTGTAACTGTTCGACGATTCGGGCCAACATCGTGGGTACGACCATGGCATGGGTAATGCCTTGGGCGACCACGAGGTCGATCCATTCGTCGGCGTCGAAATTGGGGAGCTGCACGATGCGTCGGCCGGCGTACACCGAACTGAGAATCGCAGCGAGACCAGCAACGTGGTACGGCGGCACCGACACGAGAGTTGCTTCGTCTTCGCCAGCGCCCATGAACTCGACCGAGCCGAGTATGTACCCAACCAGGTTCCGGTGCCGCAACACCGCGGCTTTGGGGGCGCCGGTAGTGCCGCTGGTGTACAGCAGAACAGCGATGTCTTGTTCGTCATCAGGCCATGCGCCTGGGGCGAGCGTGGGGCCCGCGTCGAGGCGTTGCAGCCATTCGTCGCGTTGGTGGGCTTCGATTCCGTCTACATGTGCGACACGCGGGCCATTTCCGTCGCCTACGACGACCACGGCGGGAGCGGTTCGCTCCGCGAGAGATTTGAGGTCGGCGTCTGCGAGTCGATAGTTGAGCGGAACAAATGGTTGGCCGGCGTAGGCGGAGCCGAACAGTGCGACCAGCACGGCGGGAGAGCTGACGTCGAGCAGGCCGACGCGCTCAGAGTCGGTTGCGCTGAACATGTGTCCTGCAGCGGCGGCGCGTTGCATGAGTTGTTCATAGGTCAGCCCGGATTCAGATGTGCCGACGGCGGTTCGCTCGCCGAATCCGCTGACCGCCATGTCGAGCAACATGAGAATGTTCATGGGCTCGTCAGTCTGATGCTGGCAGCGGCTTGGCTTCTTTGAGCGATAGTGAGGCTTGGCCGATTCCTACGGAGCCGTCGCCAGGCTTGGTGCACAGCACCTCGACGCTGCCTGCGTCGTCGCAGTAGCGCTTGCCGAGCAACGTGCCATTGGCGAGGCCGTCGGCCGGCACCCCATCGCCTCGGCCGTCGGCGGGCGTCACCATCGCTGCGCCACCACAGGTGATATCGATATCGCCACCTGCGGTGCTGACAACGATTACTTCGGTATCGCACACGGCGCTTTTCAATTTGAGTCCAGGGCGAAGTTCCACAGTGTCTCCTGACAGGTCAACGGATCGCGTTCCGTTTCGTGATGGCGATCGAAATCTAGTGCCAACTACAGGCCCGCCGCTAGCTCGCCTCGTGGTCAGGGGCTCAGGTCGACTGGGCCCTCACCCGTTGGCTCGGGACCGGTGGCGAGATGGATGATCCCGTCGTTTTCCGAAGCGCCGGCTACGTCGCTCTTTGTCCAATGCAAATAGACCGGCGCCTCGTGACGAAGCAGGTCAAGCCAGGTCGCGAAATCGTCGGCGGGCAGATGCGCCCGCACGGTGTCGTCAGCTCCGACCGTGGTGAATCCCGTATTCGAGGTGCCGAAACGGTCCGCGAAGTAGATCTCGCTCGTCGTTTCGGCGGGTTCGTTATTGGCGTGCATCACGTGATGGCGAAGCACGAGCAGACGATCAGATCCGAGGGGGCCGAGGCGGCCGACATGGGCGGTGTAACTCGAAATCTGTGCGCTTGGCATGGTCGCTCCGATGGGGCGTGGTAGGTGCGGACTGATCGTATCGCTGGTGGGGCTTTCGAGCCAGCGCAGGCGGCTACGGTCGCAGCCATGAAGAGATGTGGTCGTCGTTCCGCTCGCCATTTGAATCGATTTCTGGTGTTCGGTTTTGGTCTTGTGCTGACGCTTGCGGCGGCCGCTTGTCAAACGCAGATCGAAGTTGACGGGGCGGGGTTTGGTTCGGCAGGTGACGCATCTGCGTTGTTCGACGTCGCGTCTTCTTCGGTCGTGTTCATCGAAACAGCTGACTTGACCACAGGTAGTGGCATCGTGATCGACGATCAGTGGATCGTCACGAATGAGCACGTTGTCGGGCGATTTGACGAGGTGCGAATTGGAACCTCGACGGGTCTCGATCTTGGCCTGCAAAAGGTACACGCGACCGATCCGGTGCTCGATCTCGCGATTATCGGCCCCATCTCTGATGATGGCCTCGACCCGATCGCCCGTGGCGAGAGTGCCGAGTTGCGTATCGGCGAAGAGATTTACTTGCTGGGGTATCCCGACGAATCAGTCGAAAATCCCGTCCCCACGCTGACACGTGGAATCGTAAGCAACCGACGCAGTATCGCACTGGGTGAGTTTCCGTTCCTTCAAGTCGACGCATTGATTGCGCCAGGTCAGAGCGGCGGAGCGCTCTTGAATGACCGCGGTGAGTTGGTTGGTATCAGCGGTCTTGGGTTCGGAGTCGGCCAGTTCGGCTTGGTCCTCGAGTCAGATCCAATGTGGCCTCGTGTTGACCAACTGATCGCCAACGGTCGTACCTCTGCAAGCGAGTCGGGCCAGACAGAAATCACCTACGACATTGGGTCCTATCGTTATTTCGCTGCTCGAATCGAGGTGTCTGGTGACGAGGCTCTCAACGTCAGCGCTCTTGGAGACGCGGATCTATTCATTGAACTTCAGACGCTCGGCGGCGGCCGGGTCTATGACTATGACCCAGACATCGACTTCTTTGAAGAACCCGGCCCGAATGAAGAAGAAGGCGACCCGTATTACGCCGACAACGTGTTCGAGGGCAACGAGTTGTTGCAGGTCGAAGTCGAGCCAGGGACTTACGTAGTTGTCGTGGGTTCTTTTTCGACTGAACCTGATGATGTCACGATTGAATCTTCGGTTCCCATGGTCGCTTTTGTCGACGCTGAAGAAGGCGCAAGTCTTCCAACGGGTGAGATCGCCGAGGGAATCTTTGATTGGGCGAATGACTCAGATCGCTGGAACCTTGAGCTGAACAAGGGCGACCAAGTAACGATCGTTGCCGACGGTATAGCTGACACGGTTATCGCGGTGCGCTTCGATGGTGACACCGTCGCTGCGAATGACGATGGTCGCTTTGGGCTCTTCGGTACCGCATCTCGCGTGAGCTTCACGGCGAAAGCCGAAGGCACCTATGAGGTCGAAGTCGGAACATTCGACGTGACCCGCACCGGCTACTTGATAGAAGTCACGGTCGAATAGCTGCCCGCTTCTGAGAGGCCTAGTTGAGTGAGGGGTCTGCTGGGGTGTTCGCGAACCAACGTAGGTCGCCCTCTTGGCGTCGAAGGACACGTTCGAACAGCGTGGTGGGATCGTTGTCCCAAGGGTCATCGAGCTCGGGGTCGACGACGAACCACGCCCCCTCGGCAATCTCGGTGTTGAGTTGGTGAGCGTCCCAACCGGCGTAACCGCGAAATATCCGAAAAGCGTTTGCGTGTGCCATGGTCAGAACTGGGTCGCTGTCGAGATCGACCGACGTAGCTCGGTTGATTCCCGGTACCAGCAATCCTTGTGCCGGCGCTTCGGTTCGACCGTCGGGTTGGTTTGCTGATCGGGTGTCACGGGCGAGGCCGATGAAGCCGTTGGGCTCAACCGGTCCGCCGGCAAAAACTGTTGAGGGCGCGCTGAGATGTCCGTCCCACCGAGGAAGCAGCTCGCCAGCGTCGATCTCGGCGGGCTGGTTTATAACCACCCCGAGGGCGCCTGACTTGTCATGGTGCAACATGAACACGAGGGTTCTGTCGAATACCCCGTCGTGTAGAGCGGGCGTGGCGACGAGCAGCCGCCCAGTTGTTCGCACGTGTGATCCTGCCAACGGTCAGTCGGCGAGGTTCTCGAGCACGAAGTCGATGCTTGCGGTCAATTTCTCAACGTCGCTCGGATCGATCGCAGGGAACATCGCCAGGCGAAGCTGGTTGCGGCCGAGCTTGCGGTAGCCCTCAGTGTCGATGATTCCGTTCGAGCGCAGCACCTGAGACACCGTGTCGGCGCTGATGCTGTCGTCGATGTCGATTGTGGCTACCACGTTGCTTCGTTTGGCTGAGTCAGTAACAAACGTCGACGCCAGTTCGTGACTATCGGCCCACGCGTACAGGTGGGTCGAGGAAGTCTCACTGCGCCCCGCTGAGAAATCGAGACCGCCGTTTTCGTTGAACCATTCGGTCATGTGCATGGTCAAGAAGATCGTCGCCAGGGCGGGGGTGTTGTAGGTCTGGTTTTTGCGCGAATTGTCAAGGGCCGTGCCGAGGTTGAGGCCGGCTGGGATCCACCGGTCGCTGGCGGCGATGCGCTCGATGCGCTCGATCGCTGCCGGAGAAGCGAGGCCGACAAATAGGCCGCCATCGCCAGCGAAGCACTTCTGCGGGGAGAAGTAGTACAGGTCGGCTTGGGACGTGTCCCATCGAAGCGCTCCTGCGGCCGAGGTTGCATCGACGGCCATGAGACCGGGCCCGCCCGGGCGCTCGACAGGCATCGACACGCCGGTCGATGTTTCGTTGTGCGTGAATGCGTAGGTGTCGACCCCTTCGTCAGCGACGAGGTCGGGATGATCGCCCATCGCCGATTCGATAATGTCGGGAGCGTCGAGGTGCGGAGCTGAACTGACGGCCTTCGCGAACTTTGAGCCGAACTCGCCGAACGATAGGTGTTGGCTCTTGTTGTCGATGAAGCCAAAGGTCAGGGCGTCCCACAAGATGGTTGCGCCGCCATTTCCAAGCATGACTTCCCAGTCAGAAGGAAGCGCGAACAATTCGCGCATGCCGTCTTGTAGGCGGGCAACGACGTCGCGAACAGCAGGGCGACGATGGCTGGTACCCATAAATGACATGCCGGTTCCTGCCAACGCATCGAGCGTTTCTTGGCGGACCTTTGAGGGTCCGGAACCGAATCGCCCGTCGGCTGGAATCAGCTCGGCAGGAATGGTGATCTGGGGCGTGTTTGCACTCACCATAGAAGTCTGCCCGGCCGGAACTCGAAAGTGCGAGCAATTTGGCCGTGCAACTGCGAGACTTTTGGACGTGACTTCTGAACTCTCGCGCCGTGTCGGTGCCATCGCCCCATCTGCCACGCTCGCGGTCAGCGCGAAAGCCAAAGCGCTCAAGGCTGCAGGTGAGCCTGTCATCGGCTTCGGCGCTGGTGAACCTGACTTCGCCACCCCCGACCACATCGTCGAAGCAGCGGTCGCGGCGTGCCGTGAGTACGCCAACCATCGCTACAGCCCAACTCCTGGACAGCCGGCGTTACGCGACGCCCTCGTGGCCAAGACAATGCGCGATTCGGGCTATGCCATTACTCCAGACCAGATTGTGGTTACCAACGGCGGCAAGCAAGCCGTCTACAACGCCTTTGCCGCGTTGCTCAACCCCGGAGACGAAGTGTTGCTTCCTGCTCCGTACTGGACCACCTACCCAGAGCCGATCCGCTTGGCAGGAGCGGAACCAGTCATTTTACAGACGTCTGCGGCGACGGGGTTTCGTGTGAGCGTCGAGCAACTCGAAGCTGCACGTACACCAAATACCAAGGCGCTGATGTTCGTGTCACCGTCGAATCCAACCGGGGCTGTGTACCCCCGTGAAGAGATCGAAGCGATTGGTCGATGGGCCGTCGAGCACGACATTTGGGTGCTGACTGATGAGATCTACGAACATCTGGTGTACGGCGACGTCGAACATCATTCGATGCCGGTTGTCGTGCCCGAGCTGGCCGATCGTTGTGTCGTTCTCAATGGCGTCGCGAAGACCTACGCCATGACTGGTTGGCGTGTGGGTTGGATCATCGGCCCACCCGCGTTTGCCAAAGTGGCCTCAACGCTGCAGTCGCACCAGACGTCTAACGTGTGCAACGTTGCCCAAGCCGCCGCGCTTGCGGCGGTCAGCGGACCGCTCGAACCCGTGTACGCCATGCACCGTGCATTTGATGCCCGACGACAGGTGATGCACGGCCTTCTGAACGAGATCTCCGGTGTCTCGGCGATCGAACCACAGGGCGCGTTCTACGCCTTTCCGTCGTTTGAGCAGGTGCTCGGTCGCGAGATCGGTGGGGTCAAGGTGACGTCGACGGCGCAATTGGCTGATCTGCTTCTTGACCAGATCAACGTGGCGCTCGTTCCTGGCGAAGCGTTCGATGCTGCGGGATACGCCCGTCTGTCTTTCGCTCTGAGCGACGACGACCTGGCCGAGGGCGTCGGTCGTATTGGCGATTTGCTCGGTCGTGACTAACGAGACGCTGGCGACGCCATTTGGCGCATGGCCGTCGTCGATCGCAGCCGAGGACCTGGTCGTCGGAGCGGCAGGGTTGACCGAGGTCATTTGCGATGGGTCTGACATTTGGTTCTGTGAGTCGCGCCCAGAACAAGGCGGCCGCGTGGCCATCATGCGGTGGCGCGACGGGTCTGTCGTGGAGATCACGCCACCTGACGCCAATGTGCGAACCCGCGTGCATGAGTACGGCGGCGGCGCCTGGTGGGTCGCCGATGAAGTGCTCTGGTACAGCGATGACAGTGACCAGCGGCTGCGGCGGCTCGATGCCAGTGACCCCGATGGTGCGCCATTGATTCTCACGCCCGCGCCTGACGTCGCTCGTGGGGTTCGGTTCGCTGATGGGCGATCGTCGAGCGACGGCAAGTGGTTTTTCTGTGTGCGAGAGACTCATTCGGTAGATCTGACTGAACCGCGTAACGAGGTCGTGGCGATTTCGGTAGATGACCCGACCGACATTCGTGTCGTCGCAACGGGCGCCGATTTCTATGCTTCGCCCCGCATCAGCGCTGACGGCTGTCGGCTGGCATGGGTGCAATGGGATCACCCCAACATGCCTTGGGACGACACCACGCTTTGGGTCGCAGACTTCGCGGCCGGACAAGCCGGCGACGCGCGTCCTGTTGCGGGCGATGGCGGCGGCGAGTCGATCGTCATGTGCGACTGGGTCGGCGATGAACTCTGGGCGGTAAGCGACTCCGATGAGTGGTGGAACCTGTTCAGCTTCCCAATCGACGGCAGCGCGGCCGTTCCTATCGCGACTGGCAGTTTCGAGGTCGCTACTCCGGCGTGGGTGTTCGGCCTTAGCCGCTGGGTACACACCCCGTACGGCGCCATCGTGGCGCGTACCGACCCCGGCGGCGACACAATCCTTGCGGTCCAAAGTGGTCTGTGCCGAGATGATTGGTCCGCCATATCTGCGCTCAGCGCGCATGGTGACGGAGTCGTCTTTATCGGGGCTCGCCACGACCGTGAACCCGAGATCGTGCGATGGGATCCGTCGACCGACACCGTCGACGTGATCCGCTCGGGCCGGGATCTGTCGGTCGATTCGGAACATCTGCCTGATCCGGAGCACATCGTGTTCGCGTCGACCGATGGCGAAGAAGCACACGGGTGGTTCTATCGACCTGCGGGAACGGCCGTTGCGCCGGCGGGCGAACTTCCGCCCCTGCTGGTGTTGGCCCACGGCGGCCCGACCAGTCGAGCCCGCACGGAGCTCTCGTTGGCATTGCGTTATTGGACCACTCGCGGCTTTGCGGTAGTCGACGTCGACTATCGAGGAAGCACCGGCTACGGCCGGACCTATCGGCAGGCGTTGCAGGGGCGGTGGGGCGTCGCCGATGTTGACGATTGCATCGCGGCTGCGCAATACCTGGCTGATTCGGGACTTGTCGACGCCGATCGTCTGCTGATCAAGGGAAGCAGCGCCGGAGGGCTGACGGTGCTGGGTGCGTTGGTGTCGACCGATCTCTTTGCCGCCGGCGGGTCTCGGTACGGAGTGGCGGACCTGCGAGCATTGGCCGCCGAGACCCACAAGTTCGAAGCCCGCTATTGCGACCGCCTGATCGCCCCGTGGCCCGAGGGGGCTGATATCTACGACGCTCGATCGCCAGTGAATCGCTTCGATGATCTCGAGACGCCGATGATCGTGTTGCAAGGCGATGCCGATGTGGTTGTGCCACCCAGCCAAGCCGAGGCGCTGGTCTCGGCACTCAAGGCCAACGATATTCCCCATGCTTCGCTGGTCTTCAAAGGCGTCGGGCATGGGTTCCGAGATGCGGAAACCATCGTTGCTGCGCTTCAAGCTGAGCTGTCATTCTTCTGCCAGGTCCTCGGCGTGGCTCCTGCCGATGACTTTGAACCGATCAGCGTGGTTGGCGAATTGTGACTACTGACGCCGCTCGCTCGGGAACCCGGGCGATCGTGTTTGACTTTGACGGCACGATCGTTGACACCGAAACCCCGGTATATGAATCGTGGCGAGACACCTTTCTTCACGCCGGGGCAGAGCCAGTCTCGTTTGACATATGGCTCGCTCAGATCGGCCAGTCTGATGGGTCGTCGCTCGACGTGCGAGCTGACTTGTGCTCGCAGATCGGTGTCGCCGAGTTGCCACAAGAACTCGAAGACTTTCGCCGCCGACGTCGAAACGAGATGCTCGACGCGTTGCCGGTGCGCGAAGGCGTGCTCGACTGGATCGCACAGGCCAAACACCGTGGCTTTGGCTTGGCGATTGCGTCGAGTTCGCCGTCGGCCTGGGTGCTTCCTCACCTGGCCGAGCGCGAACTCGACCGCTATTTCAGTGCCGTTGTGTGCGCCGATCCTCCAACGCCCGGCAAGCCTGACCCAGCGGTCTATCTCGGAGCGTGTCGGGCCCTTGGGGTTGATCCCGCAGCAGCGGTCGCGATCGAAGATTCGCCGCACGGCGTCACCGCCGCAAAGACCGCTGGCCTTCGATGCGTGGCTGTGCCTGGGCCGATCACGGCTACCGCCGACTTCTCACATGCGGACGCCGTTTCGGCATCGCTGGCGACTGTGCATTTTGACGACTGGCGCTGATCTTTCGGCTCTGGGCTGAGGGCCCCGCTGTCAGTGCGAAGCAGAAAGCTCAGGCCGCGTGGCCAGCGATGCGAGAAGCTCTGTGATGACCTGTTCTTCTCTGCCATAGCAAGTTGCTCGATGCAGCGAAACGATTTCCCACCCGGCTCGCTTGAGGGCAAGACGCCGTTCGATGTGCCGCTCTGCTCCCGCAGGGTGGGTCTCGGTCTCGATTCCGAATGCGTGCTCGCTGTCTCCAATAACAATGTCGATGTGTTCACCGGCGACTTCGTAGTTCGTGATCACTCGGTGAGCGCCGTGTTCGCTGAGTTCTTGGGCCAACCGCGTTGTCCAGCCTGCGCCGTCGACGGTCTCAGGGCGAGAGTTCGGTGGAGCCTGCTCGTGTCGCAGGTAGCGACCAAGAAGTCCTGACCCTGCCGACGCGGCATCGATGGCGCTTACCAGCGTGATGTGGTTGCGAGCTCGCGTGACCATCACGTTGAACACGGCGGGGTCTTCGACAAACGCCAGAGCTTCGGTGTCGTGGGCGCCGAGTCCCAGGCTGATAATGACGTGGTCGCGCTCGGTGCCTTGGAACCCATGCACGGTGCCGACCCTGAGCCGACTTCGCTCGATCTGGTCGAGGGTGAACTGTTCGAGGATCGCTGACTCGATCGCATCTGCCTGAGCCTGGAATGGCGAGACGATTCCCACTGACTCTCGTTGTGCGTTTACCAACTGATGGGTCAGTAACAACACCGCTTCCACCTCGGCGGCTATGGCCCCATGCTCACCCCGGTCGCCCACGACATGCACCACGTCGATCGCGTCGCGCGATTCGTGACGCGGATGTTGTGTCATCAATTTCAGGCGACTGTCATAGAACTCGCGATCGGAGAACCCGATGATGTGTGGTGCAGATCGAAAGTGTTCGTCGAGGGCGATCACCGGAGCGACTGCCGTTGCAACATCGAAGATGCTGTTGGTGTGGTCATCGAGCAGAGACTCAAGTTCGGGCGCAATGCCGATACGCCTGGCAGCCTCGGTCTGAGCGGCGGCTGAGACGGTTGAGACGTGGCGCAATTGTCGGCTGTCGCCGACGATCATGGCTCGCTTGCCGCGTGCGAGGGCCGGCACTGCTGACATCTGAGAGATCTGTGAGGCCTCGTCGAGTATCACAAGGTCGAATAGTCCGGGGCGGGTTGGCAGGACGGTTTCGATCTCGCCGAGGGTGCCGACCCACAACGGAGCTACTTCGAGGAAGCGTTCACCTACCTCGGCGAGTGCCGTCTTGCGGGCGCTGACGTCGCGCCTGAGCGCTGAAGCGAACTCACCGAGCGCCGCTCTGTTGCGTGTGCTTGCACGTCCGCGGCGCTGGGCTTCGAGTAGATCCCCGACGCGCTTGCGCCATTGTTCCTCGCTGCGGTCGAGTTCGTTCCACAATTCGTCTAACCCGAGGTCTCGGCCCGCGATTGCTGAGACCAGAGCATCGGCCTCAACGGCGGCGATGACGCGCTCGAAGTCGTCGGGCACTCGACCAAGCTGCTGGCTGGCGAGACTTTTGGCGCGCCGACGCTTGATCGGGCCAAGTGGTCCGCGGGTCTCAAGATCGCCGTGCGCTTGGCGTAGTACTTGTATATCGAATGACGCAAGGTTCTTCTGGGCAAGCCACAGGGGCATGTCATGTCGACGCGACAGGGCGTCGTCGAAGTCTTGCAATTCGCCGATGCGGCTCAGCAGCTGGTTCCGGTGATTAGTGATTTGTTCGAGATCGCGGTCGCATTCGGCCTCGAGCCGGCGCTCATCAAAATCATCGTCTGTGGGAGGTACGCCAGCGGCGAGGTGGTTGCTAATCAGCTGCGATGACCGGTCGGCGCCAAACCGCTGGGCTGCGACCATGGGGTAGCGGTCAAGCAGATCGACAATCACGTCACAGGCATGAATCGACTTGGCGGCAATGAGCACCGAGCGCCCGGCAGCAACTTCTGCAATCGCCGCAGCCGCGACGAGATGACTTTTGCCTGTGCCCGGCGGGCCGGACACAACCGCCAGTGGCGATTGATTTACCGTTTCGATAGCGGCACGTTGTCGCTGATTTAGCGGCAACGTCGTATACACGGGTTTGGCAGAAGCGGTCGTCGAATCGGGCGGAGGCATGTAGAGGTCAGAAAGCACAGACTGATCGAGTTTCTGAGACCGCCACATGCCCAGCGTTGCCGATCGATTCACCGAGTAGGGCTCGTAGTCGAGATAGAAGCCTGCGGTTGCCAAAACCTGGGGTGAATCGTCGTCTGTGGGATTGCAGGTTGTGGTGATCGGCAGTTTTGGCAGGCCCATCGAAGCCAATGTTTTGGTCACCCATCTATTCAGGCGTGGATACCGAGAGGCGGAGTATTCGGCAGCGCTAGGGGCCATCGGAATTTGGCGCCAGATGTCATCAGAAGCTGCAATGCGTTCGATGTCTTTGGGGTTCACGAAACCGGGCGTAACTTGCCATGACGTCGGTGAGGAGAGCTGGACGGTGAACATCTGGTTTCGAGCTCGACCCCGGATCAGCGGCCAGAAGTAGCGAGTCCCAGCGATTGTGCCAACCACCCAGAGGCGGCCTTGCCAAAGCTGATTCTCTTCGGCATGCAGCCGATCGAGGCGCGTGAGGCTCTCGAGCCTGCGCATGGACTCCTGCGTGAAGAGTCCGTCTGTTGCGTATTCGACGAACGTGACATCACCGATGTATGGCAACGATTCGCTGTCGCCGGCGGCTACCTCGGCGAAGTATCGAAACACATCTTGAAGCCTCGCCTGAGCGCTGGTCATCGGAGGTGAATCTAGCATTCGAACCCGGCGGCTTTCCTTGGCTAGTCGTCGCAGGCGAGAGCACCGGAGCGTTTGTGCTAATCCGCGATCGCAGCGGCAACCGCGTGAGCGGCGGCTTGGCCGCTGTTGAACGCGCCTTCGATCTTGGGGCCGCCAAAGGCATCGCCAGCGAGGGCGATCGTGTGAGCGCCTGCCGCGATCACCTCGGTGCGATTGGTCAGGGGCTTGACTGGGCCGGCGTATCGCCACTTCTTCAGCTGAGATTCGACGACAGTTGCCTCGCCCATCCACGGGGCGGCCATTGCGAGAAGTTCGCCATGAACCGTTTCGTCGTCATCGT